>CAYJHH010000004.1:0-59096 GCA_964369995.1 uncultured Desulfovibrionaceae bacterium | reverse complement strand
GATTTATAAGTTCTATTTTTACTGATAGTTAAGTTGTTTTTCAGTGTCGACTAAATAGAACTCACCAAGGCAAAATGTGTTGCGGTAGAACGTGTGTACAGATTTTTTTGAGGGGAAAAGTTTTAAAAGAAATGGTCGAACAATATAACTTATCTGACAAAATGTATCATCAAATGGGCTTATTGTACGACCATGTCTGAGCCACTATATTTTATGTCACTTGCAAAATGACATCTTTATGCTTTACAAAAAACTATTGTATTGTATTGGGTTCTTGAGGTTTTTTACAAGCACAGTCTGTACATTTTTCGTCGCAATTACAGGTATCTTCTTCTGTGTCCTGTCCTTTAGAATCATCTTGTTCGTGTAAAAAAAGGTCTACATTTTTTGCAAAGCAATCAAAAAGAGTAGAGTCTGTGTTGTTATTCTCTTGTGCTACTGTCAAAGTACATGTGTAGTTCATGGTGTTTTCCTTTATAATCATGATGTTGTTTATGGTTAAAGTGTTGTAAGACTAGAAAACGTAACGGAAGTTAGCAAAAATCATATGGCCTGTTTCATGCTTACGTTTCTACGTCTAGCATAGGTGACTACATCCATATAGTGCATGCTGGCGTTTGGTTAAGTTGCGCAAGCAGCAAAGTTATCACATGTAATGTTTAATTTTGTTCCGCCAGTAATGGCGATATCTCGCCCAGCCACCGTGTCCAAGGTATGTAAGAAGTTAGAGGCACTGGTATCAAAGTTTAACGTGCTTTAACGGTTACAGTGCCGTCTTGTCCTTTGCATGGGTTGCTTATGTTTACACTACTGATGGTGAGACTGGTTCGTTAATAATATAAAAATTTCCGGACTTGGTAACATTGACAGCACCATGCACAGCCAGATTTGTACTATCTAGTCGATGCTTAAAAACGTATTTTCATACGTTTTTAAGAAAGGCACGCTCACTACAAATACCCCTTTCGGGGACGCCGGAAGTAAATTCCGGCTTATTTTACGTGGCGGCAAGCCATGCCGCAGGCATGACTTGTGTCGTCGACATCTGAAAAAAAGTATTTCAGTTGTCTAAACTTTGCCAGAAAACGTATTCCATACGTTAATTTCTGGTAAAGTTTATTACGGCGTCAAAAAGTAAAAAATTTATTTTCACGGGTAGTTAAGTTGTTTTTCAGTGTCGACTATCTGCAAATTGCTGATGGCGTTTTTGCTTTGCATGGAATGAATCTTAGCACCATTGCTTTGCTTATTTTGTACTGTTTTTGTCTAACTGCATTGGGGATGGAACTCAGTTAAGAGTGAGTTCACATGTAAACAGCTAATGTCAATTTTAAGGGTGAAACATCTACTCTTAAACACAATGACTGTCAACATCAAAAAAAATATATAAAAAACATAAGGTAACAAAATGTTAACAAATGCTAAAAGATTATGATATTGACATTCTATTTACAGCTATGGTAAGGGTCTGCTTCGATTATATCATTTCAAAAGTCTTTGTATCTGCAACAACATTTTACATGGTTCCAAAAAACTTGAGTAATATTCTTGTCATAAAATGTTTTTTTGTAGTCATGTCATGCCAAAATCCTAGGAATAATTTAGATGAAACTCATAAAGCTTATGATGCTCTTTTTTTGTCTTCTTGCTATGCCCATGAATGCGTATGCGCTGGAGCCTGTAAAAGTATTACGTATTGATAACTCTGAACAATATGAATGGAATGGCGAGCACTATCCGCATGTGAATCCTAACGCTCCCAAAGGCGGAACCTTACGTCTTTCTGGTCGCGGTAGTTTTGACTCCTTACATGGTTTTATTCCTCGCGGTATGGCGGCCATGGGCATAGGTTTCATTTATGATACATTAGGGGAAAGTGTACCGGACAGCCGTATATTTGAAACGCATGGACTTATTGCTGAGGCTTTTAGCGTAGCGCCTGATAGTTCTTTTATTACTTTTCATATTAATCCCAAAGCGCGCTTTCACGATGGAACGCCTATTACTGCAGAGGATGTGGCTTTTACCTTCACAACGCTTATGGAAAAAGGTGCGCCGTATTATAAGCAATACTATGCCTCTGTGGATAAGGTGGAAGTATTAGATACTTTGGATGTACGTTTTACCTTCAAAGAAAAGAACAATAGAGAATTACCTATCATTTTAGCACAATTACCTATTCTTCCAAAACATTACTGGGCAGATAAAGATTTTACGAAACCAAGCCTCACTGCCCCTTTAGGTAATGGTGCCTATAAAGTTAAAGATGTTTCCCCAGGAAATTATATTGAATATGAGCGCGTGGCTGATTACTGGGCTAAAGATTTACCCGTAAATAAAGGGCGTAATAATTTTGATGTGTTACGCTATGAATATTATCGTGATGAAACGGTGGCGCGTGAGGCCTTTAAGGCTGGAACTTTTGATCTTTATACAGAAGGTACGGCAAAATCTTGGGCCACAGCGTATACAGGCAAAGCTGTAGATGCAGGCTTTATCAAAAAGGAAGAATTTGCAACCAATCGTTCTCAAGGTATGTATGGTTTTTTCTTTAATACGCGTCGAGATATTTTTAAGCAAATACAGGTTCGTAAAGCTTTAGGGCTTATTTTTGATTTTGAATGGACCAATAAGGCGCTTTTTTATGATGCCTATGTGCGCTCCAATAGCTATTTTAGCAATAGTGATTTGGCGGCTAAGGGGCTTCCTTCTCCAGAAGAACTTGCCTTGCTTAAGCCCTTTGAAGACAGTTTGCCAAAAGAAGTTTTTACTACGCCCTTTACCATAGAAACAACAAAAGGTGACGGTAATATTCGTGCGCAAATGGCGCAAGCGCTTAAGCTTTTAGAAGAAGCCGGCTGGAAATTACAAGATGGTGTTATGCAAAATGCTCAAGGAAGTCCTTTGCGTTTTTCTGTATTGCTCTCTTCAGCTTCATTGCAGCGTATAATTTTGCCTTATCGTGAAAATCTTGCTCGCTTGGGCATTGATTTGCAAGTTGCCGTGGTGGATCCTACGCAATATGTAAGCAGGGTGCGTACCTTTGATTATGATGTCATTATAAGCCGCGTACCCCAATCCAGTCACCCCGGTAATGAACAAAGGAATTATTGGACAAGTGAAGCGGCTGATACGCAGGGTTCTCGAAATTATGCCGGCGTAAACTTACCGGTGGTTGATGCCTTGGTGGAAAAAATTATCTTGGCAAAAAACCGTCAAGAAGTGCTTACTGCATCTCATGCTTTGGATAGAGTGCTTTTGTGGAATTATTATGTCGTTCCAGGGTGGTATTCACCTGTAACCCGTGTAGCTTATTGGGATAAATTTGCGCACAGTCCTGTACCTCCAGCTAATGGCGTAGATATATTCTCATGGTGGTTAGATGAAGAGGCGGAAAAACGCTTGCTTAATTCTCAAACAGGATATGGAAATCAATAATGTTTGCGTATATTTTAAAGCGTTTGCTCTTACTTATTCCTACATTTTTAGGAATAATCACCCTGAATTTTTTCATTATACAGTCAGCTCCTGGAGGGCCGGTTGAGCAATATTTGCTCAAAATGGAAGGACAGGACTCTGCCTATATGGAAAGACTTGGCGGCGAAGGGGGCGATGCTGGCATAGAAAAATCTCAAGCCTTAGAAGATAGTGGTGGCGAGGGCATGTATAAAGGCTCTCGCGGGCTTTCTCCTGAAGTTATAAGCTCCATTGAAAAGATGTATGGTTTTGATAAGCCCATAGGCGAGCGCTATTTGCTCATGCTTGGCAACTATCTTACCTTTGACTTTGGTGAAAGTTTCTTTAAAGGGCGCAGTGTGTTGCAACTCATTGGGGATGCTTTGCCGGTATCCATTTCTTTGGGGGTGTGGAGCACTCTTATTATTTATTTTATTTCCATCCCCTTAGGCATACGCAGAGCGGTGAAGCATGGCAGTAAGTTTGATGCTGTCACAGGTACCTTGGTGGTTATTGGTGATGCTATTCCAGGTTTTCTTTTTGCCGTATTGCTTATTGTGCTTTTTGCCGGTGGTAGTTATTGGAGCGTCTTTCCCTTACGCGGGTTGGTGTCAGCCAACTTTGCCGAACTTTCCCTGTTAGGAAAAATAGCAGATTATTTCTGGCATTTGGCTTTACCTCTCACGGCCATGGTTATAGGCGGCTTTGCTACTTTAACCACCTTAACGAAAAATTCTTTTTTAGATGAAATACATAAGCAATATGCCATTACAGCCTTAGCAAAAGGTTTGCCCATGCGTAAAATTTTGTATGGTCATATTTTCCGCAATGCCATGCTTATAGTTATAGCCGGCTTTCCTTCGGCCTTTATTGGCATGTTTTTTACCGGATCCTTGCTTATTGAAGTTATTTTCTCCTTGGATGGCATAGGGTTATTGGGTTTTGAAGCTGCCATGTCTCGAGATTATCCGGTAATGTTTGCCACTTTATACATATTTACTCTTTTAGGTTTAGTTATGCGCATTGTTTCTGACATTACGTATTCCTTGGTGGACCCGCGCATTAATTTTGCTGGGAGGGGTAAGTAATGGCTGTGTTTTTTTCTCTTTCGCCGCATACTCAGCGAAAGCTTGCTGCCTTTAAAGCGCACAGGCGTGGTTGGATTTCCTTGTGGATATTACTTGTGTTCTTTGCATTGAGCTTGGGGGCAGAACTTTTTGCCAATGAAAAGCCGCTGTTAATTGTGTACAAAGACGAGGTGTATTCTCCTTTATTGCATGCATACCCTGAAACTGTTTTTGGTGGTATTTTGCCCATTGAAACCAATTATCACGATGCTTTTATACAAGAAAATATTGAGAAAGAAGGCTTTATGCTGTGGGCGCCCATACGTTTTTCGTATAACACAGTAAACTATGCCGTGACGCAATACCCCGCGCCGCCTTCTTTACAAAATTGGTTAGGTACCGATGACCAAGGGCGCGACATGGTGGCATGCATTCTTTATGGCTTTAGAATATCACTGCTTTTTGGATTGGCTTTGTGCGTGGTAAGCTCCACTGTGGGCATTGCTGCCGGCGCAGTACAGGGATATTTTGGCGGTAAAGTGGACTTGTTGTTTCAGCGTTTTATGGAAATTTGGTCGGGTATTCCCACTTTATACGTGCTTATTATTCTTTCTAGTATGATTGTCATGTCATTTTGGTCGCTTTTAGCTATTATACTGCTCTTTAGCTGGATGGGGCTAGTGCACGTGGTGCGAGCAGAATTTTTGCGCTGCAGGCAATTGGATTATGTACGTGCTGCCAAGAGTATGGGCATTAGCGATGGGCGTATTATTGTGCGCCATATTCTCCCCAATGCCTTGGTGGCTACCATCAGCTATTTACCATTTATTTTTAGCGGGGCAATTACTACGCTGACTTCTTTAGATTTTATGGGCTTTGGCTTGCCTCCCGGTTCGCCTTCTTTGGGTGAGCTTTTGGCGCAAGGCAAAAATAATATTCATGCCCCATGGATAGGAATAACAGCCTTTGTGGTTCTTGGTGGATTATTGTGTTTATTTGTATTTATAGGAGAAGCAGTGCGAGATGCTTTTGACCCTAATGGAGGAAAAAGCAATGGCTGATACGCATGCAGTGCTTCTTGAAGCCAAAAATATACATATTTCATCAAAAATACAGCATTGGGGGCAAGAACCGGAAGTTAAAGAGCTGGTACATGGCATTTCTTTTACCCTCTATGAAGGGCGTGTGCTTGGTATTGTGGGAGAAAGCGGCTCTGGTAAGTCTCTTACGGCAAAATCGCTTATGGGTATTTTTCCTGCAGGTATACATCTTACGCAAGGTTCTGTTTTTTTTAAGGGAAATGAACTTCCACTTAAAGATAATGAGGTCATGCAATCTTTGCGTGGTAAGCATATTTCCATGCTTTTTCAAGATCCTCTGAGTAGTTTTAATCCCTTACATAAGGTAGGACGTCAGATTGTAGAAGCCTTAACTTTGCATGTTTCATGCTCTGCCAAAGAGGCAAAGGAAAAAGCCTGCGACCTTTTACAAAGTTTGGGCATTGATGAGCCTGAGCGCATTATGCAAGCTTTTCCGCATCAGCTTTCCGGCGGGCAAAGGCAAAGAGCCATGTTGGCCATGGCGTTGATTCCTGAGCCGGATATACTTATGGCTGATGAACCTACCACGGCTTTGGATGCCGCAGTGCAATTGCAAGTTGTGGAGCTACTACGCTCGGTAAAGCATAAAGTAACATTACTTATTATCAGTCATGATTTAAATATGATGCGCCGCATTGCCGATGATATTTGCGTCATGCAGGAAGGGCGCGTGGTAGAATTTGGAGAAGCGCAGCAAGTCTTTTCTGCGCCGCAGCACGAATATTCTAAAATGCTGCTTGAGCGTTCACAAGAAAACTTGCCGGCTACGCTTTCGCAGCAAGCCAAAGATGTACTGACTCTTGAAAATCTTCATGTGCGTTATCCTTTGCCTCAGACCTGGTTTTGGAAAAAAAGAGAATTTTTTCATGCCGTTAATGATGTTTCTTTTCATTTAAAGCAGGGAGAATGTTTGGGCATAGTGGGGGAAAGTGGCTCTGGTAAAAGCTCTCTTGGCCTTGCCATAGCGCAGCTGCTTCCTTCTGAAGGAAAGATTATTTTCGAGGGAAATAATCTACAAGAGCAAAGCGCTCAATCCTTGCGCGTTACAAGAAAAAAAATGCAAATGGTATTTCAAGATCCTTTGGCGGCACTGAATCCACGTATGAGCGTGCAACAGTGCATAGCCGAAGGCATACGTGATGGGCAAAAGCTTTCCTCTCAAGAACTTGATGCAAAGGTTATGGCGGCCATGGAAAAGGTAGACCTTGACCCCAGCATTCGGCATCGCTATCCCCATGAATTTTCTGGTGGACAGTGCCAACGTATATGTATTGCGCGCGCTTTAGTTATGGAGCCTCAGTGTATTATTTTTGATGAACCAACCTCTTCATTGGATAGAAATACGCAATTTCAAATAACGCAGCTCATTAAAGATATACAAGAAAAAATGCATTTGTCTTGTGTGTTTATTACTCACGATTTGTCTTTAGTTCAGTCTTTATGCCATAGCATCATTGTTATGCAACACGGTAAAGTGGTTGAATATGGCGATGCGGCAAAAATTTTTAGAAATCCCCAAAGTACATATACAAAATTGCTGATTGATGCAGCGAGTTTTTTATAAAATAGAGGAAATAAAAAATGAGAAAACCTTTTTTATGGCTAGATAATGTTTTTTTAATGTTATTTTGCGTAGTATTTCTATCAACTACCCATGCAATGGCTGCTAGCAGTACTCAAGCTGTAAAAACGCTTACAGATGGTGTGCAAGCAGAGCAGCAGGTGCTCACAGAAGGACAAAAGTGGGAGCAAGAAAAAGCTGCGCTTTCACAAGAAATAAAGCAAGCAAAATTAGAATCCGAATGGTATAATTTGCATATTAAAACCTTGGAACGCTATGTAAAAGTGGCCAAGGAAAATGTGGCAACCTTGTTGAAAACACAAGAAGAATTGCAAAGACTTGAAGCTGCGCTAGAAGCAAATTTGGTGATAGCGGTACAGCAACTGGAGCTTTTTGTGCAAAAAGATCTGCCTTTTCTTCCTCAAGAGCGTGAAAGTCGATTAGCCTTTTTACGTGCTTCCTTAGATGATTACACCCTAGGCCTAGAAGAAAAACTGCGCCGAGTGTTTGAAGCTTTGCAAGTGGAAGCTGATTACGCACGCGGCTTTGAAATCACAGACGAAACGGTAGAAACCACTGATGGTAAACACGCGGTGAAGCTTGTGCGCATAGGCCGTGTAGGTCTTTTTGCCTTGGCACCAGATGGGACTAAGGGCTGGCAATATACTCCGCAAGGATATGTGCCCTTACCAGAACAATATGTGCAAAGCTTACAAAGTTTGCGTGAAGAGAATATTAATGTTTTGCCGGTGTTACCCTTTGTGTCTAAGGAGGAGGGAAAGTAATGAAGTCCAGCAACTATTTTAGATTTTTACTGCTGAATACTTTAGTGTTGGGACTTTTGTTGGTACCAGCGCAAAGCCCTGCTGCCGCAACACAAAAAACACTTCCGCAAGTGCAACAGGAATTGGATGCCACAAAAAAATCCACGTTGAATAAAGTCTATACACTTAATGCACAAATGACTGAAGAGCAAAAACGTCTGCGTGCTGAAAGGCAAAGTTTAACCGATGAAGTTGCACAAAGAAAGCTACAAGCCGAAGCTTTGCAAGCAGAATTTACTGCATTAAAAGAGCAGGAACAAGAGCTTACTAAAGCTTTGGAAGAAAAAAAGAGCATGATGGATAGCATTCAGTCCACAGTGGGCAATAATGCTAACTTATTTTTGCAAGCAGCGCCCACCTATATTAGCCAAAATCTTTCGCCAGAGCAGAGCGGCGTTTTGGAAAATCTCGTACAAAGTAAGACTTTTCCCACATTAGCATCCATTGAGGTTTTACTGGCTGCACTACAAGAAGGCATATACAAAAGTGGTACTGTACAAAAAGGTAAAGAATTAATTTCCACCCATGATGGAAAGCAGGTAGAAGCAGATATTTTACATTTGGGTGCATTTCAAAGTTATTATTCTTATGGCGGGGCTGTGGGCTTTACACTACGCACCCGTATACTTGAACCTTTGGAGATGGTGCCTTATACGGCTAGCGTACAAGAAAAAGAACTTTTACAAGCAGCTTTTACCAGCGCTGCGTATACCTTACCCATTGACGTCACCGAGGGCGAAATATTGCTTTCGCCTCCCAAGCAATATTCTGTATGGGTATCCGTTCAGGAAAGTGGCTTTTTTGGTTGGTGCATTGTGGCCATAGGTATTATAGGGCTTTTACTTGTGGTGGAGCGCTATATAGCTCTTTCGCGTGTTAAACTACAAGGAGAGTCTTTAGCTTCGCAGACCTTAGAAAATTTGAAGGACACGTCAAGCAAAGCTACAAATCCTGCAGGGCGTGTGGTGTGGCAAATGCTGTTCCAAGAAAATGAAACTGCAGCGCCACTATCCATGGATCCCCAAGCTTTAGAAAGACGAGCCGAAGAAGCCATGTTGAAAGAAATGCCGGCTTTGGAAAAATTCTTAAATACTATTCGCATATTTGCGGCTGTGGCGCCTTTGCTGGGTCTTCTGGGTACTGTGTCCGGTATTGTTACAACATTTAGAGTTATTACCGCTTTTGGTAATAGTGATCCTAAGTTGTTATCCGGCGGTATTTCAGAAGCCTTACTCACCACCGAAATGGGTTTGCTGGTAGCTATTCCTTTACTTTTGGCACATCATTTCTTGAGTCGTAAAATGAACTCTATTGTGCTTGATATGGAATTAGCCAGCACCATAGTCATTAGGCAGTACACAAAATAGCGCATTATTACAGGAGTATGTGTAATGGGCATGTATGTATTTGATGTTTTGTACAAAGACATTGTGGAGCTGTATTCAGCTTCTATACTTATTTTTGCGCTCACATTTTTATCTTTGTGGGCGTGGAAGCTTATTTTGGACGTAAGTTATATGCTGCGTAAATGCAGTAGGGCAGAAAGTGATTTTTATAAAGAGTATGAAAGTTTCTGCTATGCCTTAACGCAAACAGGTATAAATAAAAGAACAGAATCAAATATTCTGAGCATCACAGCACGGAAAAAAATGCGCCCCATTATGCAAAATGTGGGTACAGTGCTGTTGCTTTCTTCTTTGGCTCCCTTTGTGGGCCTGCTTGGCACAGTGCAAGGGATGATTAGTACTTTTACCGTATTGTCGCAGGTGGAGGCCATCAGTAGCTCTCAGCTGACTCATGGTATTTCTGAAGCTTTGCTCACCACGCAATGCGGCCTTATTGTGGCAGTTCCTACCTTGATTGTAGGCGGTATTCTCTATCGAAAGGCACAAAAAGTACAAGATAAACTGCGTATTATTGCTTTGCATGCCATAGAAGAACAAGGAGATGCATATGAAGTGGCGTAGATCACAATCTTCCATGGGCGGAACGGATATTGACTTAACACCTTTAATTGACATGGTGTTTATTTTACTCATTTTTTTCATTGTTTCCACAAGCTTTATCAGAGAATCCGGTATTGTGGTTGAACGCCCTGCTGCCAGTACGGGCGAGTCGCAATCTGTGCAAATCATTGTGGGCATAGATAAAGACAATGTGGTTTGGGTTGAAGGGAAAACCATTGATATTCGCACTATTAGCGCGCGTATGAAGCAGTTTAAGGCTGAAAATGATAAATTGGCTGTCATTGTTGCTGCAGATGTGCAAGCCAATGCCGGCGTACTCATAAAGGTACTTGATATGTGTCGTCTTGCGGGCGTGGAAAATATATCAGTGGCCACAGAAGATGAATGATAGATTAAGCGTTCATAAGGGGCCATATTATGGAAAAATATAAAAGACATATAGTTTCTTCTTTAGGGTCTTTAGGAATAACGGCTGCGCTCTTTTTATTGTTATTGGTGGTGGGCTCCATACTGTATGCTCCTTTAGAGGAGCCCAGTAGGCGCGGTTCTGTGAAATTATCGCAATATACCAAGCCCACAACACAAGAGCAGACTGTGGAGTCTGAAGACGTACAAGAAGTGGCTGAACTTGAGGATATGGCTAAGGTAGATATGACTTTAGAAACGCCTACGGTGCAGCCTGCCATGCCCACCATGAAGTTTGATTTTGCACCAGAGGTGGCAGGGACAGTGGCTGTGGCCGGTGTGCCTTCTGTGTCCACCGCCAGTGCTCCCAAGATGGCTTCGGGCGGGGCTTTTAGCTTAGGGGATGTGGATGAATTGCCACGGCCCATTTATGCTCCACCACCAGAGTATCCCTCACAAGTAAAAAAGAAGATGAAGGTGACAGTGCGCGTGCGTATTGTTCTTGGAACCAATGGCAAGGTGGTAAATATAAGCCCTGTGGGAATGAAGCCGGAGTATCAGCCTTTTTTGAAAGAAATTCATGAACGCATTTCCTTGTGGGAGTTTACCCCCTGCAAAAAGGCTGGAAAAGCTGTGCAATGTGTAGCCGAGCAACCTTTTGTTTTTACACCGCGTTAACCATGATGCGTGGAAGTGTTTTGCATATGCAAGGCCATGCCTTGCTGAGGATAAAAGTATGATACGTGCCATTTCTTTTTATATTCTTTTTTCTCTTTTTTGTGTTGTGAGCTTAACTTTGACGCAAGCTCACGCCACCCGCGGGGTGACACAAAGTGAGTATGCTATTTTTACAGAAGCTAAAAAGGCTTTGGACTCAAAAGATTATAAAGCAAGTCAGGCTAGTTTAGAGAAATATTTTCGCCAAAAGGGTGAAAAGCATCACTATGGTTATGAACTTTATGGGGTAATATTACTTAACACCAAGCAGTATAAAAAGGCTGTGACCATTTTACAGCAAGGTGCTGATGCTTATCCTAAAAATGTAAATATTATGCAGAATTTAGCTTCTGCATATTATCAAAGTAGGCAAATGTTTAAGGCCGGACAAGCTTATGAAAAGGCCTATACCCTTACAGGAAGGAAAAACCATCAATTAGCATCCACTGCAGGATATTGCTATCTTCAAGCGAAAAAATATACTAATGCCATCAATGTGTTAAAAGCTTTGGTTGCTTTGGCAAAACCTCAAGCCTTATGGTTTCAGATGCTAGGCCAAGCGTATTTTGCCAAGGGTGATAAAAAAAGCGCTGTTGCTACCATTGAAAGAGGCTTACAGCATTTTCAAGAAAATCCAGAATTGTGGCGCTTGCTAGGTTATTTGTATTATGAGCTAAAACAAAGAGAAAAAGCTGCTGCTGCCTATGAAATTGCATATAAATTCAAAGCCCCTTCCAGAGGGGAAGCGGAGCAATTAGCTGGTTTATATTATTCCTTGATGGCTCCTCTTTCGGGAAAAAGATTGTTATCTTTTCAAAATACCCCCGTGCTGACCTTGGATTATGTGGGCGTACTTTTTGCTCAAGCAGGAGATTATCCCACAGCCATACAGGTGACCAAGCTTGCTTTGCAGAAAAAATATACCACAGCGAGGCAATTTCGTTTAGCTCAAATATACCATAGCGCTAAGTCTTTTTCTGAAGCGAAAGAGATTTTTCGCTCTTTAGTAAAATCAGGCGGCGCTTCCAGTGAAAGCGGTGGCCAAAACTATGCAGAAAAATCTCAATGGATGCTTGCAGAAATGGCCTGGGATAAAAAAGATTGGAAAACCATGGTTGCTGAGCTTGAGCTGCTTGAAAATATGCAAGGTCCACTTGCCCCCATGGCTACGCAACTATTAACTATTGCTAGGCAATTGGCTGATGAAAAATTAGATGCCTTTGCTCACCATGAACAGTAACGTATAAGGATATATTGTGATTAAAAAAGTTATCTTACTTTGTAGTGTTTTTTGTTTTTGCTTTATGAATATTGCCCTTGCAAAACAAAGCCACATGTATTGGCATGATAGTAAATGGCCTCATGAAAAAAGCTCTTTGCCAAAACATGATACAGCCATTTATGGCCGATTAGACAATGGCTTTCGTTATATCATTCAGCAAAATGCTAATCCCGTTGAAAGAGTTTCTTTGCAATTAATGGTGCTTGCAGGCTCTCTTATGGAAGATGATAACGAAAAGGGAGTAGCACACTTTTTGGAGCACCTTGCTTTTAATGGTACCAAGAATTTTCCCGCAGGTAAGTTGATTCCTTTTTTTCAAAGCAATGGTATGACTTTTGGCAAAGACGCCAATGCTTATACCTCGCTTAAAGAAACTGTCTATGAAGTAAATATCTTAAACTCCCAAAAATCCATACAGGACGCCCTTGTTTTTATGCGCGATGTTTGCGATGGCATAACCATAGCAAGCAAGGAAGTTGAGGCTGAGCGTGGGGTAATTATTTCAGAAAAAAATAGCCGAGACTCCGACCAACATCGTGCTCGTTTGCGCCTGCGTCAATTCCTGTATGAAGATACGGAATTTGTTCATGATATTATTGGTACAGAACAGGTGATAAATACAGTACAGCCGCAAGTTATAAAAGATTTTTATGATGCATGGTATCGCCCAGAAAATATCATCCTTATGGCTGTTGGTGATATTCAGCCGCAAGAAATGGAAAAATTGATTCAAGAGAAATTTAAGGATTTACAAGCCAGAGGGCAGGCACGAGTTATATTTCCTTTTAAAAATAGTCCTTTAAAGGGTATTCATGTTTACCATGACTCCTTTCAAAGCGATAGCACCACCGTGCAAATAAAAGCGCAGGGCGCATTGCAATGGCAACCAGATTCACTGGCTGTACAAGAAGACATGCTGTATGTTGCCATGGCAAATTCTATTTTATCTAAACGTTTACACACTGCCATAGCCGAAGGCAAAGCCCCTTTTCTCAAGGCCGGTGCACGTTTTAACGAAGTTTTTGGCTTTTTCCCATCGGCAGATATTTTTGCCACTACCGAGGCCGCATCTTGGCAGGAAGCTTTTGAAAAATTACAAAATGCCATGCTTGTTGCCTTAAAATTTGGTTTTTTACCTGAAGAGGTTGAAGAAGTTAAAAAGAGCTATTTGCGCACATCTGAGCGTAGAATGCACCTTGCCAAACAGGAACAAAATGACAAAATTCTAAAAAACATGATTGGTTGCTTCACCCATGACAGGGTGTATCAATCTTGGGAACAATCCCATGTTATGTATGAAAAACTCATAGCCAAAGCCACAGCGCAAAATTTACATAAAGCCTTTGAAAATTCTTGGAAACAAGATGCGACTATTCTTTCTGTTACAGGCACGGCGAAAATTGATAATGCTGAGGACAAATTGCAACAGCTTTGGCAAGAAGGCTTAAAGCAAGAATTACATCCCTTGCAAGCGCAAAAACCTGTGCAATATCCGTATGTTTCTTTGCCCAGACAGGGTGGCACTGTACAAACACAAAAAACCTTTCCCATCAAAAATACTGAGCTGACTTTACACGAAGTCACCTTTGCCAATGGTCTTGTGGTGCGCATTTTGCCAACGCCTTTCTCAGCAGGAAAAGTTTCCATGGGCTTGAGCTTGGGTGCTGGATTGGGCGCTTATGATGATGCAAATGTGGTGCGAGCCAAAGTGGCAACATATGTGGACGCACAGTCAGGTTTTGGTAATTTGAGTATAAGTGATGCCAATAGGCTTGCTCAGGAGGAGGGCATTTCTGTTAAAGCCATTTTGGATACAGAGGTTCTTTCTCTTGTCAGTGAAGGGGAAAGCAAGAACTTTGAAAAAAATCTTGAAGCCCTTTGGACGCAATATAAGGCGCCCTTTATCAATGCTCAAAATAGAGATTTGGCCTTGCGTAATTATGCGGTGGCCGATGCCAAAAGAGGTAAGGATTTAAAATCTGCCCTGCAAATGGAAGCGCTGAAACTTTTTTGGCAAGAAAGCCCACGTAATGAACCTATACTGCAGAGCATGGCCGCCAAGTATGATTTGCCTACCTTAGAAAAAACTTTACATGAATTGTACGCCACAGGAGTGCCTGTGCTTTCCGTGGTGGGTGATATAGATGCGGTCCAAAGCATACAAAGTGTGTCTAAATTCTTTGGTTCCGATGCATTGCAATGGCCTTCCTTGCCGGAAAAATTGCATACCACTCAATATGCCTTTGATGCGCAAGATAAAACTACAGTGCATATAGAAGTGCCTTCGGCGGTGAATCAAGCTGCCATTCGCTTGGCATATTATAGACCCTTAGAGAATGTACAAGATAGAAAAATATTGCTTAAGCGTCGTTTGACCGCATCCATTTTGGGTGATGTCATGCGTACGCTCATTCGCGAAAAGTTTGGTGCCTCGTATTCTCCACGTGTTATGTACTGGGCAGATGAGGTCAGTGGCTATGGTATGTATCTTGTGAATATTGATACACAGCATGAAAACTTTGACCAAATGCGTCAAGAAGTGAGCAATATTGTTGCTGATTTTTCCAAAAAAGGTGTAGACGCTCAAACTTTGCAACGCATGAAAAAGCCTATGATTGGTGGCTGGATGCAAAGTGCTAAGCAAAATAAGATATATGAATCACTGCTTTCTCTTATGGCTCGCAGATCTTACCCCTACCTTGAGTGGCATGGAGATTTTACCGAAATGGTGAAATCCATCACTTTGGAAGAAATTAATGCTGAGATAGCACAGGCCTTTATGGATTCAGAGAAGGCCATGCTTACCGGCGTTACGGTAGCTCCGTCAGAGAAGTAAGAAGCTTACCTTCTTTTTACTTGTTTAGCCTTTTTGATTACTCACATTTTACCTAGCCCTGTGACCTTCTTCTCTTTCTTTTAGGTGAAGGTCACAAGGCTTATAAATAGGGTGAAACTTATCACTCTCTGAACTGTAAATGCTTATTTATGGCATGATATTCAAGGGGGTGAAGGTTTAAATCCTTTCATTTCGACTAAAAAATTAGAGGCTTAGATGTAAAAAATCTAAGCCTTTTTTTGTTCTACCTTGGCCTTAACCTCTAACATGCTAAGTGATGCCACTTGCGGCAAAAAATTTTAGGATATTTCTTTCTGCAGGGCTTTCGTCATATGTGGCAGGAAAGAAAGTGTTTTTTTATATGATTCTTGCCTTTAGTTGGAAAACTTATTATGAAAGTCCCATATGTTGCAATATATAAAGTATTTTTCTGAGAAGTAGGCGAGCTGCGCCAGTCATAAGCTTGGTAGCTTTGTAACAACAATTAATAATGCTTTTAGAGTTTCTTTGTATAATGTAAAAAATTGCCAAAGTGTGTTTAGATTTTACTGGGATAAATGTAGACTGTGTAAGATATATATGCTGTAATGTTATTTTATAATGAGGGGTTATTGTTATGAGATGTTCTTCTTCCTCGTATTTACTATGTTGTTTTTTTGCTGTGCTCTATACCCTCTCTTTTGGGGTTGTGCAGGTGTGGGCATCCACCACTACGGTGACGCCTTTTTCTTTTGGGGGAAAAGCACCAGAAGCCACGCCACAACAAGCATCCGCCTCAGCCGAAGAAAGTACAAAGCAAGCAATCCCTGCGCCTAAGCCACTTTTTGTGAAAGAAGAGGAAGCAAAGCCAAAGGCAGCAGAATCAGCTCCGGCGGCGAAACCGCTTTTTGTGCAAGAAGAGGATAAAAAAACGCAAGCGCCGGCTTCAGCCGAAGAAAATGCAAAGCAAGCAAGCCCTGCGGCTAAGCCACTTTTTGTGAAAGAAGAGGATGTAAAGCCAAAGGCAGCAGAATCAGCTCCGGCGGCGAAACCGCTTTTTGTGAAAAAAGGGGATATAAAACCGCAAGTGGAGAAATCTTCTGCCCGTACAGTTGAGGGCGGTAGTAGCGCCTCAAGCTTTGCCGTACCTCTTGCCCCAGCAAATAAAAAGCCAGGCAAAGCCATATTAATTCCTAGCACCAAAGATGTGCTGGCTCTTACCACTTTTACTTCTGACGGACAAGCAGACACCTGCCTTCGTGCCATTGCTTTGCAAGCCAGTCCATTGGTGGCGGTTCGCCTAGAAAGTATGGGGGGTAAGCTAGCTTCTTGGAAAACTAGGGATGTAAAAGCCTCGGCGCAAGGTGTACTGGCTGTGTATCAAGGAGAAAACTTTGTTAACGCTAACGATGCATCTTTTTCTTTAAATATTGCTCAGCCTATAACACTAGATCTGTGTGTGCAAGATGGCGGCGCTCTTAAAGATGCACAAACAAAGTTTCGTATTATTTTCTTTCATGCAGATGGGACACGTACCTATACTGTGCTAGCGCGTTAACAGATTGTTGGAAAGTAGCAAATTCCTTTGCTAAAACACAAAAACAGGCTATTTATGTATGTGTGTATACATACTGTGTCATGTTTTTGTGTTTTTTTCAATTAAGTACCAAAAGAGTACATTTCTTGAGCAAAAAGCTTTGCTTTCTTCATGTTTTACATTTTTTGAACATTTTGCAAAGAAGTTATAAAAAACATTGAGTCCACATCATTTGGGAAAACGGACTTTTTAACAATGTGTTAAGGGTTTATTGCAAATACTTTGCTACTATATTTGACATTATATGGTAGGTGATTTATGAAAATGAGTACATTTAGCATGCTATTTTTTGCGTGCTAATTTTTTATATTAAACCAATTTGGAGGCTTCCACCATGGCTAAAATTCTTGTATGCGCTATCTTAGGTGCATTATTATGGGTACCCGGCGTTCATGCAGCCACAGCTCCCGCAACATCCACCCCTGCAGTAGCACCTGTAGCTGCGCAAAGTTCCACTGATGTGGCTCAGGCAGAAACTGCCGCCATGAAAGCGCAATTGGAAGGACAAAGACAAGCTTTGTTGGACGCACCTGATGGAGTTTTTGGCGTGGAATATAAGGATGGTGTTTTATCTCGTTTAAAGCTTAAGGCTACCATGGAAGTTTCTACAAGTTTACGTGGTGCTCGCGCAGACCGTATGGCTCGTGAAAATGCCATGCGCAAAGCACGTGCCGCTTTTTCTACCTTCCTTAATAGTAATGTAGTTTTTGTAGAGTCCGGCAATGAAGGTGTGCAAATTACAGAAAAAGATAAAGTGGAAAGTGCTCAATATACAGAAGCCTCTGCCTCTTCCATTAATGTGGCCTCACAGTCCTTTCAGCGCGGTCTTATTCCTATTTTTCAAGAGTGCGATGGTGAAGGTGTAGAGCGCCAATGCATTGCTGTGCTTGGTTGGTCGCAAAAGTTAGTAAAGGCTTCTGAAACTGCACAAAGTGCCATGAAACCCACTCCTACCGAAGAGGCGCCTGCGGCTAAGCCCGCCGCCCCTGCTGATGTTGCTGCCCCTGCCGAAGAGTCTCGTGGCAGAGTTACCAAAATGGGTGATATGGACTTTTAAGCAAAACAAAATATGTACTAAAGTAAAGGGCGCTGGGGTTGCCCTTTACTCATTTTGTGTAGGGATATTATGAAAAGATTTTGTGCTGGAGTAGTGCTGTGTTGTGTGGCTTTGATGCCTTCTTTGTTTTATGCTGGCAATGCGCACAGTGCCGCTGATGAAAAAGAAGTGGTGGTGCTTGGCATAGGCACCACAGAAAGCGAGGCTAAAAAGCAAGCGTATAGAAGCGCCATTCAAAGCGTTATCGGTTCCATGGTGCTTTCTGAGACCATAGTGGAAAACGAAAGCCTTGTGCAGGATAAGATTCTTTCACACAGTGATGGCTATGTGGTGAAGTCCGCACAAATTGGACCCACGCGCACGATTTCCGGTAATTTGCTAGAAGTGACCATGCGAGTCACCGTGAAAAGTGAACAGCTAAAAGCCAAATTGCAAACGGAAAATATCACCGTGACCACCCTTAGTGGTCAAAGTCTTTTTGCTCAAAATGTTACGCAAGAAGCACAAAGCAAGGATGCCGCCAGCATTATTAAAGAAAAAATCAAAGGTATTCCCGCTTTGGTACTTACAGCAGAGGCCAATGTTCAAGCAAGTACACAAAAAAATATTGAAGGGGGCCTTGTGGCTCTCACTGTTCCCGTAAAGCTTTCGGTGGACAGAACGGCCTATAGAAAATTTGCCGGCGAACTGAAAAAAACTTTGCAAAAATTGGGCTATCAAGGAAAGGCCATGCAACTCCCTCTTGGGATAAGTGCTACTTTTAGCGCGCATAGCTCTGATGTGAGACTCTTTGCATTTACCAAAGCATATAATAAAAAATTTGCAGATGATGAGTATCCCAATATGGGCGCCATTATTGTGGGTGATGGTTACCAGTCTACAAATAATTTATTGAGCGCCACCGGCTATATAGTACCTAAGGAAGCAGCCATTGCTTTTCATAGTGACGCATCCTTCACCTTGACTGTGGAATTATTAGACGCCAATGGAAGTGTTGTTTTAGAACAATCGTGGACGAATAGCGAAGAAAATAGAGGAAATTGGTTGAAATTTAATAAAATATCCAATCTTTCTTTAAAAAGTTATGCTGATGGTAGTATTATACGCACCACCGACCCAACACTAAAAGCAAATAGTGGAAACTATGGGGCCGTGGCCTATGTGCTTCCTTCTCCTTTTATCGCTAGGGTGTCTTCGTATACAGAATTTTATGCAGGCGATCCCACTCTTCCCATAACTTTTGAATTAAGTTTGGAAGAATTGCAAAAAGTGACTTCTTTAAGATGCACCGTAAGTAATCTATAACCATAGGGTAAGTAGTATGAAAAAAATATTATGCACTGTATGTTTGGCCCTCATTTGTTTGAATTGTACACCTGTACTTGCGGCGGTTGATGAAAAAGAGGTTATAGCCATGGGTGTGGGGGCCAATGAAGAAGCGGCCAAGCGCCAAGCGTATCGCAATGCCATTCAAAATGCCATAGGATCTATGGTGCTTTCTGAAACCATTGTGGAAAACGACACCCTTGTGCAGGATAAAATTCTTTCACACAGTGATGGTTACGTGGTGAAAGCCAGCCCCGTGGGCGCCACTCGTTCTGTGGAGGGCGGTCTTGTGGAAGTGACCATGCGCGTCACCGTAAAAAGTGATCAGCTTAAAGCCAAGCTCAAGTCCGAGAATATCACCATGGCTGAGATGGACGGACAAAGCCTTTTTGCGCAAAAAAAGACCAAGGAAGAGGCCAAAGACAATGCCGCGGCCATTTTAACCGAGAAATTAAAAAATGTGCCGTCTGGTTTGCTCATGGCCACAGCTTTTCCCGACAAGGCTACGCAAGAAGTCAAGGGTTCCATGGTGCGTCTCACCGTGCCTGTGGAAGTGACAGTGGATAAAGCCGCCTATAAAACCTTCACTCGCGATCTTTTCACCACTCTTGAAAAGCTGGGCATAAAAGGTAAGACCCTCACCATGCAGGCGCGTGATAAATATGATCATGTGGGGTATTATCCTATTGATTTTACTCAAGCTGTGGGCATACCGCAATTTTCGGGCTATATTCTTGCCATATGCGAAGCTTTTTTTCGGGAAACAAAGACAGGGCGTTTCAAACTGTATGAGCTTAGCCCCGAAAATTTTAAGGCCGTGGTGGCGGCAAGCAAAAAATTTGAGCTTACTGTGGCTCTTAAGGATAAAGAAGGCTATGCCTTTACAGAAGTAACCTCCGCATATACTCAATCTGCAAAGGACGTTATGTGGAAGGTAAAAGGCTCTGATCTTAAGACAACTCAAGGCAGAGAATTGCATACCTATAGCGCAGTGTTAGGTGTGGATTCCAGACAAAGGGAAGTGACGCATAGCATAGCAGTGATTGCTCCTGACGTGGCCTTTGAGCGAAATAATATTCCCGGTGCTGGTGTGACTGCGCTCTTTGTGCCTGCAGGAGATGTGGTGGAGGCTCATGTGAGTTTTGATGTAAGCGAAGATGAGCTTAAGAATATTACCTCGGTGCAGTGTACGGTGCAAAATATTGCTAACGTTCAATAAAAGGAAATGAACATGAGAAAAGTCTTCTTTTTCCTTTGCTTTAGCCTTTTTTGCTTCATCACAATGTACGGCGCTCATGCAGCTTCTGACGAAAAAGAAGTCATTATGACAGGCATTGGCACTACGGAAGACAAGGCCAAGCAACAAGCCTATCGCAGTGCCATTCAAAGCGTCATTGGCTCCATGGTGCTTTCTGAAACCATTGTGGAAAATGATACGCTCATGCGCGATAAAATTCTTTCGCATAGTGATGGCTATGTGGTGAAAGCCACTCAAGTGGGCGCCACGCGCCCACTGGGTGACGGCCTTTTGGAAGTGACCATGCGCATTACCGTAAAGAGTGAGCAGCTTAAAGCTAAGCTTAAGGCTGAAAATATCACCATGGCAGCCATAGATGGGCAAAGCCTTTTTGCGCAAAAAACTACGCAAGCAGCAGCTAAACAAGACGCTGCGGCTATTGTTAAAGAAAAAGTTAAAGACTTGCCTGCTTCGGTGCTCATGGCAGAAGCTCATGTTCAGGGGAGTACGCAAAAGGCCAGTGGCGATATGGTGCAATTAACCATCCCTATTCAGCTTTCCGTAAATCAAGATGTCTATAAACAACTTATCACAGATATGAAAGCTACCTTAACTAAGCTGGGCTTTGAGGGGAAGACGCAATCTTTAGAATATCGTAAAGATGCTAACTCTCACTCCTCTTTTGCTATTTATGCATTAATGCGCTCACAAACAGGGGCAGAAAAAAATTCTGATTTTTCCCAATATAATTTTTTGGGTATTGGTGAAGTTTTTTCGGCGTCAAATATTCGAATGACAAATTATTATCTTCCTGAAGAAGTGGCTCTTGCCTTTCAAAGCTCTAGAACCTTTTCTGTTTTAGTAGAGCTTATGGATAGCTCGGGGACGATTGTAACATCACAAACACTAAAAAATACAGTAAAGTCGAGAGAGCAATGGGCTGCAGCATATGGAATTAGTAATTTTTTCACCTACACGAAAAAAAGTACCATTGCCCATGCTAAAAAAGCCACAGGGTCTCCTGCTCCTAAGCTTGCTGCCTATATACTGCCTACTCTCTTTTATGAAATTGAGAACACTGAAGTTCATTTCATTGATAGAAAAAGTTTTTCATACCCCATGACCTTTGACCTCAGTGATGAAGAGTTAAAAAGCATTACCTCGGTAAAGTGTACCGTAGTTAATACGGACAGGAAAGAATAATGCGTGTGAATTTTGTGTGGAAAATGTTTCTTCCTGTGCTGTGCCTATGTATATGCACGTCCATGGCTTTGGCTTCAGAGCGTTTTACCACGGTGGGCGTTTATCCGGCAGAAAATGGCGCGTTTGTTTCCGTGGCTTCAGGCCGCATTACCACAGCCCTTGAAAGCGCCCGTGCACAGCGTCTTGCCAGAGAGCAAGCCTTACGTAAGGCACGGTATCAGCTAGCAAAATATGTGCACAAAGATAGCATGCAAGGTTCCGGCAAATATTCTGTGCAGATGCAAGGGGGAACCGTTATTCATGAGATCGTGCAGGATAATCTTTTCTTTGTGGCCTTACAGGCTTTGCCACAAGAGGTGCATCTGGTGCCATTGAGCCCCTTGGAAGATTTTCAGGAGGTGAATGTGGCGCCCTTGGTGAATGAACTGCTTACCAAGATGCCGCTTTTAGCTGAAGGCGGTGCCAATGTCTTTACCATGAGCACAGGCTGGGTGGCTTTAGGCATAGGCTATGCGGCCTTGCCCCAAGAAGAGCCTCATTTACTACAAGAGGCGCACATACGTGAGGCTGCCACGGTGGCTCGTGTGGCCGCCGCCAAGGAGCTTACCGCCTTTATTCATGGCATACAGGTTTCCACTCAAGATGAGCAAAAAGAAAGATATACCACAGAGCAAGGCGCTGAAACTTTTGAACAATGGATACGCAGCTCTTCGCGCGAAGAAGTGGAAGGCGCGCTGAACGGCGCTCAATGGGCAGGGCAGTGGACCACCGCCGACGGGCATGTGGCTGTAGCCTTGGTAGTGGCACGTCCTGCGCTGGATTTAGGCTTCGCTGTGCAAGGAGGTGCCGCGCCTGTACTACATAAATCTGATATTACTCCAGAATGGCAAGAAATTATTGCCTCGCGTCCATGGATTATGGAAGGCGGTGTGAGTCTGTGTACCCATGAAGGCGCATTGTATGCTTTGGCTGTGGAAAGCGGCACTTTGCAAAATAATCCCGCCTTTGACCGCATGCAATTGCCTACCCTTATTGATACCAAGGCGCGTAGTCAGATGACTCGCTTCTTAGTGGGGCTTTCCAGTCATAGTGTTACCACTGACGAAGAAATACAGCGCACAAATCTGGATAAAACAGAAATTAGTAGGCATATGCACACGCTTTCGCGCGAGGGCGTGTCCGGTGTAGTGACGCAAATTCAGCGCCTTGGCTCATGGTATTCCAAGGATGAGAAAAAACTTTTTCAAGCTTTCATAGTGCCTCTTCCGTAACAGCTGAGTAATAAAGGATAGTTTACATATGGATTATGATATTTTTGTCAGCTATGCGCATCAAGATAAAGCTTTTGTGGATGCCTTGGTTCACAGTTTGGAAGCTTCGCACATACGTTGCTGGTATGCGCCTCGTGATATCCCTACGGGCATGGAATGGCCTGCAGCTATTCCTCCAGCCATAAAGCAATCTAGGCTTATGCTCTTGGTTTTTTCTAAAGACTCTAACGTGTCACAAGAAGTTGCAAAAGAGTTAACCATAGCTTCTAATCACAAAAAGCTTGTGGTGCCGGTGAATCTGGACAGAACTCCCCTCAATGAGCAAATGGAATATCATTTAAGTAATAAGCATTGGCTTGATGTGTATGATTTGGAAATAGAGTCGGCCATTCAGCGTGTGCAATATAGCTTAAAAGATTATCAGCATATGTTTAAAGAGGAACATTCTCTTGATGCTGTTACGCCGCCTAATACCGCGCAAAAGCCGAAGACTTCGCAAAAGGTTGACAAGGCCTTTGATAAAAATATTTTGTTAAAATATGGTCTTATGGGCTGCGCAGCTCTTCTTATTATGGGAATAGTGCTTTGGGCTTTTTCTGACTCTACAGATGAGATGCAAAGTGCCACATCAATGCAGGCTCCTTCACATAATTCTGCGCCAAAAATAGAAAATCTTTCAGCAGAATTTGCCAAAGCACAGCGCCATATGGATGCGCAAGATTATGAAGATGCCTTTGAAATTTTAGAAAAGCTGGTGAAAAAATCCCATGCGCAAGCGGAAATGCTTTTGGGTGATATGTATTACAGCGGTCTTGGCGTGCAAATGGATAGAGCCAAGGCTACAGCTTTATATCAACGAGCCGCTAATCAAGGGCTTATGGAAGCACAATACAGCTTGGCATATATGTATGAACAAGGCGAATCTGTTACAAAAGATATAAATAAAGCCCTTGAGCTGTATAGTAAAGCTGCCAATGCTGGGCATGGTGATGCCATGTATAGCCTTGGTGAAATATATGAATTGGGCTCTTATGTTTCAGCGGATAAAGCGCAAGCTTTTGCGTACTTTTTGAAAGCCGCAAAGGCAGGGCTTGTGCCTGCCCAGTATAAGGTAGGCATGTTTTATTATATGGGAACAGGCATCGAAAAAAATCAAGCTGAAGGTTTAAATTGGTTATATAAAGCTGCCGATGCAGGAGATTCTTTGGCCAGTGATTTTTTAAAAACACATAAATAACATCGCTGCGTGAGGCGAGTAGAGTAAGAGTCAGTTACGGAGATGAAAATGCTATTACAAAAAATTTTGGAATATGAAAATATCGCCATTCAATGCCATAATACTCCTGACGCAGATACCATTGCCGCAGGCTTTGCTCTGTATATGTATTGCAAAGCCCATCATAAAAAGCCACTGCTTTTTTACAAAGGCGATGTTATAACAAAGCCTAATCTTTTGGCCATGATGGTAGAGTTGCAAATACCCATCACCCATGAGCCGCATTTACACGTATGGGACGGCATTTTGGTAACAGTTGATTGCCAATACGGTATGCGCAATGTGACAAGGGTAGAGGCGCAGCAAGTGGCTGTCATCGATCATCATATACAAGAGGCAGACTTGCCAGAACTGTGCGATTTGCGCCCTTGGCTGGGCTCTTGTTCCACATTGATATGGGATTTATTGAGCAGGGCAGATTTTACTTTTGATAAAAACGTAGCCACAGCCCTGCATTATGGTTTGCTTATGGATACCAACGGTTTTTCCGAACTTAAGCATCCCCTAGATAAAGATATGTGGAATTCCCTTGTGGTGGATGAGGACATAATAAAAATGTTACGTCTATCCAACTTATCTTGGGAAGATTTGATAAAAACTTCTTCATCTTTAAAAGACCTTATCAAAATTCATGATGATTTTCCTGTAGTAATCATACCAGTGCCTAGCTGTGATGCTAACTTATTGGGAGTTATTGCAGACCTTGTGATACAGGTGGATAAAATTTCTGCCGTGGTGGCTTATACCGCTTTAGAGAGCAAGGATTGGAAACTTTCGGTACGTACCACCACGCGAGATACCATAGCCCCGCACGTGGCTGCTTGGCTCACCGATGGCATAGGTGGTGGTGGTGGGCATATGGAGAAGGCTGGAGGTACTGTCTCGCATACAAAATATATGCAGCGTTTTGGCCATAAGCCCTTTGATAGTTACTGTAAAGAGCGCCTCGAGGCCTATTACAAATTGCATCGCATTATCGATTGTGCAAGTCTTGACCCTTTACAGCATTGGCCAGACGTAAGCAGATGTAAGATTTATAGAAAATTACCAACAATTCAGGCTTTTATTGAGTTGGAAAAGGTCTTTGGCTTAGGGACAGAAATTGACGTACGTACCCTTGAAGGCGATATTTCGGTTACTTGCCAAGAGGATAATTATTTGCTTCTTGGCATTGAAGCCGAAGTGTATCCCATTAAGCGAGATGTTTTTGAAAAAACGTTCATTATAGGGGACTTTATCTATGCACCCTATGGTACATATCATCCCACAATAGTTAATAAAAATACAGGGAAGCGCGTGTCTTTACGTGAGTATGCGCAATGCTGCCAGAGCAAGCCTAAGCAAATACAAGCTTTTTGTTTGGAAGAGTCTGAATATGTGAAGATATTCACCTCTTGGAATAAAGAGGGCTATTATTCAGGAAAACCGGGAGATTTTGTGGCAGTTCAGTCCTCCCATGATGTGTACGTTATTCAAGCGGATATTTTTGCCAGAACCTATGCCAGAGATTTTAGCAAGGAAGAGGTTTCCACATTGCCGCAAGCGCAGGCTATTGCCGCAAAAGAAGCTTATGAGGGGGCTCTTTATGGATGGGCTGTGCAAGCGCAAGAAAATTTTTGTGTAGATGGACGCGTACATAGCCAAGAAGGCGTGACTTATTATGGAAAAAGCATGAATTGGCTTATACAAAACGTGCAGGGAGAATATGAAATACTCTCCCATGATGTTTTTATGCAAAAATATATGTTCCAATAAAGCTTATTTGACCATTTTATTCTCAAAGGCTGTACTTAGTCGAACCTGAAAAACGTGTTTCCACACATTTTTCAAAAAGGCACGCCCACTCCAAATTCCCCTTTCGGGGACGCAGAAGTAAATTCTAGCTTATTTTACGTGGCGGCAAATCATGCACAAGGCATGCCTTGAATAGTCAGCACTGAAAAATCGTATTTTATATGTCTAAACTTTGCCAGAAAACGTATTCCATACGTTTATTTCTGGCAATCTTTATTACGTTATTTGATTTATAAGTTCTATTTTTACTGATAGTTAAGTTGTTTTTCAGTGTCGACTAACTACTTTTTCAGTGTCAACTACTTAATATAAGATTAACACCGTATATGTATGTGTATTTTTGTCCACCTCTGTGGAGCCTTCGCTAAAGAAAGGAGCAATACACTGGCATGTCTCAATAAATGTAAAAGTAGAATGAAAAAGCGCTTAAGGTTTTTCCTTAAGCGCTTTTTTGTAAAAAGTATGTGTTATGTGTTGCCTAGTTCACTAACCGAGCAAGTTACTTTCGATAAGTACCTTCGTGCTGGTGTTATCGTCTTCTGTTTTGGTGTATTCACGATAGATATTACCGCCAATGGTCACTTCATTGCCTTGTTGCCAGTTTTCAAGGGCTGTGGATTTGTCGTTAGCTAGGCTGTTTTGCAAATCTTTGGCGGCCTGCATGTCATCCCCCAGCATGATGACTTCCATATTTTGTAAGCTGTTGCCATTGGCAAAAAGCTCTTGCACTTCTGTGACGCTGTTAAGGCCAGAGAGTAATACGTCGATGGAATCGTCATCGCCGCCATCAATGGAAAGAATATCATTGATATGCACACTTTCAAGCTGAATAATGTCGTGTCCATCACCGCCGTTGATAATGTCACCCTTACCAGCAAAAATGGTATCATTGCCACTGCCGCCAAAGAGAATATCATTGCCTTCGCCGCCGATTAATATGTCATCGCCGCTACCGCCGTGCAGATAGTCATTGCCTGCACCGCCGGAAAGGATATCATTGCCGGCGCCGCCAAGAAGCACATCCGTGCCTATGCCGCCATTTACCGTTTCATCACCGCGTGCTCCAAAAAAGACATCATCTGTATCGCCATAGGTAATGGTTTGATCCGTAAATATATCTGAGTCTAATGTGCCAATGGAGCTCTCAATGTTTTCGGCAATACTGTTAAGCCGCTCTGCATTTCCTTCATAAGCTAGGTCAAGCATGGCTGCAGCTAAATCCCCTTCAGCGGCATGCTCAGCATCTTCACCAAGCACAACTTTTTCCACTTCAGCCACTATGGCCGTAAGCTGTTCAATGATGCTACCGGCTATTTCGGTGAAGTATGCATCCAAATCAGCAATATTTTTGGAAAGCAACACTTCATCAAAAACACCCATTTGACTGAGGGTATTGTTGTCATCATTTATGGCAAAGCTGCCCACGCCTACGCCAAAGAGTTTAGCATTGTCACTAAAAGCTTTCATGGCTTCTTGCAAGGCTTTGGCAGCTTCGGTTCCTGCTTCAATAAAATCGCTTATATCGCCTGCACCGGATCCGGAACCGCTATGGGTCATATTGCCCACATGTATCCACTTGCCGTCCACATGGATATACAGGGCAGGGTGTTCAAGGCCTTGTGCTTCTTCTTCATTGGGGAAGCGCAATTGATAGGATGCGCCTTCCACTTGCCATTCTTTATAGTAATAACCGGCGTCAGAAAGAAGCAATTCTCCGCTTGGCACATCCACATCAGTCTTATCTTCTCTGTCTGTGGGTACGGTGGGTACAGCATCATATTCTTTAAGAACAATGGTAGGTTTGCCATAGCTATTGGGAGAAGCATGCTGCCACTGAACAAAATTACCTTCGGCGTCCACCACGCACCCTAAGGTATTATAACTACCATCTACGTTCAATACTCTGTAATTATAAACAAAGAGATCGTTTACGCCATCTCCGTCCGAATCTATGGAGCTCATGGGTTTGCTGGACACACGGCCATAGGTTTCGCCTTCAAAGGTAATGTAATAATGCGCTGTGGGGTTTATGTCGGTGTTGGCTATGATATTACCTTGAGAGTCGGATACTTGAGGTAATCCGCCCTCTGGAACAGCGTGGAAAAATTCTCCGCTTTCGCCTTCCATAAGCCAGAAATTACCAAAGCCACTGGCACCATTATCTTCAATAAGAGTAAATATTTGGCTTCCGTCTTCATTGCTATAGGTAAAGCTTTTGCCGTAGCTCCAGATGCTTTCCATGCTATTTTCCACAAGGTAGAGCTTTTCACTACCTAGGGAAACAGAAGGGTCTGCAGCGCTGACGCCGTCATTCCATTGCACAGTGGGGGTGCCGTCTGTCATGAAGATGCTGTAATTATACACATCTTTTGCATCCAATCCGTCTTCTTTGGCTTCTGCTTCTTTAGCCATAAACCAATCTTCTGCGGTGTTAAATCCGGCTTCCCAGTTGGTGGCGCCAAGGCCATTGCCCCAAAGGTTGTTGATATAGTTAGTGAAGGCTTCTGTGTCGAAGGTGCCGTTGCTATCTTTATAATCTTCCAGATTAATTTCAAGCACACGCACGCCCCAATCATAATCTATAAGGGCAATTTCCACGGTGACACCGTCTTGAACGCCGCTAGCAAAACTTTCACCAAGGGAGCTTAAGGCCGTTTCAATTTGTGCCATGGCATGGGTGCCAAGGCTGCCCGAACTATCTACAATGACAGCCACATTAAGCTTAACACCATCGCTTATTTCTTTGCCAAAGTTTTCACTCATGGTATTTTGTAATTCAAAGGAGAGTGTTCCTTTGGCGGGGTCGCCGTCAGCGTCTGTAATTACATAGTTAAAATCAATGTTTTCTCTGCCGTCGGTGGAGCCAGGAGTCAATTCATAGGTGCCATTTTGCACGTCAGTAATTTTGATGATAGAGCCGCTTTCGGTATGTTTCCATGTATTGGGCTCACCGGGTACAGCTTCCCAGCCGGAATTTTCTTGCACGGTGACGCTGGTCACGCCATCGGCGCCGCCATCATAGGGCAGGGTGCCGCTGGTGGTGGGAGTATTTTCTACCATGGCGCCAAGATCCACGTTTTTTTCAACGGTGGGCTCAGAGTCCTTAAAGGTAACGGTAATATTGGCTGTGCCTGTATTGCCCTCAGCGTCAGTGATGGTCACTTCATAGCTTTCAGTGGCACTGTCTTGCCCTTGTGCATGCGAGTAGGGGGTCGTTTGGGTGAATTGCAAATTACCATGGGCATCATAGGAAAATTCACCATAAGGGGATTTGGGTAGCTCTGCACTTTGATCAAATTTTACATTGTTTCCAAGTTCAGCTTCAATGGTGACTTTCATATGAGTGGAAGGGTCGCCGTCTGTGTTGGCAGCCACAAAATCATCATCGGTGGTGACAGAGCCTGCGCCTTCTAGCGTTACGTCAGTGACGGTGACCGTGAGTGTCGCTTGCGATTGTTCGCCGTCGGCGTCTTCAATGGTGTACTCCATCTTCACATCTTTAGAGCCTTCATCCATACTATTGGGAGGAGAAACATATGCATAATCACCCGTTTCTTTGTCTACGACTAAAAGCTCACCTTCTGGCGTAAAAAATTGCTCTTCAAATCTATCAAGACTTCCCACAGCGTCTATGATTTTATCAATGTCCTCTTGGCTTAGGCCACTGCCTGCAAGGTTTTCAGGAGTAAGCTCTTGCCATGCATCGCCCACAGGTCGTACAGATACAATGTCTTTACCAGAACTGGAGGCATCACTGTCTCCTGCCACATCATTGCCTAGTAGATTACCTGCAGCTATGTCACCTTCTTTAATGGTAATGCCATCGTCAAAAGCCGTGGGGCTAAGATTTGCTCTGCTATTTGTACCATCGGTAGTACCTGCATCAGTATTGCCATCAGTGCCACCCTCAGTGCCACCATCAGTAAGTCCATCGCCTTGAAGTACTTCTTCTTGGTCAAAACCATCGGGATAGGCTTGATCAAGACCGTCTAAGCGATCAATGCCTGCGAACAAATTTCCTGCCAATGTGTCCACACTGGAGCCAGAGCCCAAAGGAGCGCTTGCAGTGTTACCTGCAGCAGGCATGAGATCTTCACCAAGGGCCGCAAAGAAGGATTCTCCATCTACTTCTGTGCCTTCAATGAGGAAGGTAGGCATATTTTCAGCAGAATAGGCTTCATAAAAATTTGTAAGATTGACAGCGGAACCGTCTTCGAAGGACATAACAAGATTGTCGCCCTCACGAGTGAGCGTGGCTTCAGCGGAATCAAATGCAAAAACCAAACGATCCTCAGCTTGAGGAGTGAGGGTGGTGGTAGCTCCGGCAGTGGGCTTTTCTAATAAAATATCAGCCATAACATTTCCCTTTTAATGCTTTAACCTAAAAAAATAAGGCAACAAGCAGTTATGAATATGCAATAAAATGGATGTAATAAAGTACATCAGTATAGTGGGGAGATAGAAAGGCGCACGATGGATGCGTGCGACGAGGCAGAAGCCCCAGGCTGCTTAAATACTAGCAAACCCAATATATGCACAAAAAGGCAATATATACAGCAGAGTCATTTCTCAAGAATGGAAACACTCACACGCTTACGGATGCAGAGGAGGTACCGTAAACGTACTGTTCATGTAGCACAACTATTTTCTATGTCAAGGAAGATTTTTATTTTTTATTCATGGTTTTTTACTATGATATCTTGTTGCAAGTCTATACATCGTTTTATCATCCCCCATGAAAGTTTTTTGGCTTGCTTTCATGAGTATCTTTTAGGAAATAGTGCATATTTGCTTACATTTTAATCTTAAAAACTTTGCCATAAAATGATGTTTTTTGACTGCTTGTATTATAGCCGTGGAATATGATGTCATCATCACTATTTTGTTCAATACAAAAATTATCATTGAGTTTAAGCTCAGAGCAAAAATATATGCTAAAGCCTTGTATTTTTGATAAGTCGGCATATTCATTTGCTAGAGCGTCAAAAATAAATTCACCGTAGCGGCAATTGTTCACATGCCCAAATGCATCGATAAAACTACGCAATACAGTGCGATCACATACTTTTTCATAGCTAAGCTTTTCTTTAAATACAGGATCCGCGTCTAACATAAATTCAGGATGTGGATCTTCAAGGGTAAAGGGAAGCTCTGTTTTTTTGTAAATGCGTTGTGTGTTAAAATCCATAAGGATAGAATACATGGTGGCAACAAACACTACAGCGCCGCTTGTATCAAAAGCCTCAATTTCACGCCTAAAATAAAGACGTTTGCGTTGGCTATGCCATGTTCGAATGTGTAGGGTTTGGCAACCTTGAATGTGTTTTTTTATGTCTATATGCAAACTGACCAACACCCAGCCCAACTTTTTTTCTAAACATGAGGTGAAGTCCAGTTTATACAAACTTAAATGCTCATCAATAACCTTGCCGATAATATGCTGATAGCCATGAGGCTTGATATATCCTTGTGCATCAAGGTAGGCAAAATCTACTTTGGCTTTATGGAGGTGCTGGCGTTCTGTATTCATTAAGGTATTTTAGGTGTATGAGTTAACAAAAAAAGTATTATTTATGCTGTATTGCTGTGCTGATGCATTTATATGCGTTTAGTACATATAATATAAAGAAAAATCTTATCATAGATTATAAAAACGCACAAATTAAAGTTTTAAGCGATACAGACATATGTATGAAGTATGGATTTGCGCTTGCGTTTGTACGCATGCCTAACCTCTGCTCAAGGCCATGGCTATTTCTTGCAGTCCTTTCCTTGAGGGAAATCCAAAAGAAGTCTTAACATACTTTGAATATTGTTGAACTATTGAATCATTCGTCATATATTTTTTAAAACTACACCTCAATAGTTCAACATCTATTAAATAATAAGTGTACTGTTTTGCACATATACAGGAGCATTTATGGCCTCAGCACATAAAAATAGCGATACCTATTTTTTCATCAGGCGACCCAATCTCGCCATAGTTATTTCTCTTTTAATTACTTTGGTGGGTGGCATAGCCATTTTTATGCTTCCTGTTGAGCAATATCCCAACCTTGTGCCACCGCGCGTTTTTGTGAAATTTACCTATCCTGGGGCTTCTGCGCAAACCATTTCCGAAACGGTTATCGCTCCTTTAGAAGTGCAATTAAATGGCGTTGAGGGTATGCTGTATATGACCTCCACGGCTTCTTCAAGTTCAGGTACAGGTACGGTGAGCATTTTTTTTGATTTGGGTACAGATCCAGACATTGCTTTGGTTAATGTAAATAATAAGGTGAACCTTGCGCAATCTTTATTGCCGGAAGCCGTGCGACAGCAAGGTATTACGGTAAATAAAAGCTCTGCGGCATCGCTTTTGACCATTGCTCTCTTTTCCCCCAAGGGGCAATATGACGTTATTTATTTAGACAATTACTTACAAACAAATATTGTGGAAGAAATTAAGCGCATTCCCGGTGTGGGGGAATGTGTCATCAATGGCAGTATGGATTATGCCATGCGCATCTGGCTTGATCCCGGAAAGTTGGCAAAATACAATCTTATCCCTGCCGACGTAGCAACCATTATTCGTGATCAAAATGCGCAATTTTCCCCCGGCCGTTTAGGCTCTTTACCGGATATTGTAGATACCGAACTTTCTTGGCAGATTGAGACCCAAGGCCGTCTCATAAGGCCTGAGGAATTTGGTAATATTATTCTGAGGGCTCAGGCAGACGGCAGTCTATTGCGCCTCAAAGATGTAGCTCGTGTGGGGCTTGGCAGTAAAAATTATAATATTGTTTCATCCTTAAATGGTAAGCCCGCACGTATGGCGGAGGTTTCCCTTTTGCCAGGTGCCAATGCTTTGGAAACAGGCAAACGTATTGAGGCCAAACTTGAAGAGCTTTCACAAAACTTTCCTCATGATGTGGCCTATAGTATTCCGTATAATACCAATATATTTGTGCAAGCATCCATTGATGAAATTGTAAAAACATTTTTGGAAGCCATGGTTTTAGTATTTTTTGTGGTGTATATATTTTTACAAAATTGGCGCGCCACGCTTATTCCTTGCTTGGCAGTGCCGGTATCCATCATAGGTACCTTTGCCGGTCTTTATGCCCTTGGTTACAGCATAAATATACTCACACTTTTTGGATTGGTGCTTTCCATAGGTATAGTGGTGGATGATGCCATTGTGGTACTGGAAAATGTGGAGCGCATTATGCGCACAGAACACCTTTGCGCCAAAGAAGCCACCTCCAAAGCCATGCGTGAGGTGGTAGGCCCTATCATTGCCATAGTGCTTGTGCTCAGCGCGGTATTTATCCCTGTTATGTTTATAGGTGGCATAGCCGGGCAAATGTACAGACAATTTGCGGTAACTATTTCCATTTCTGTTATTTTTTCTGGCATTGTGGCTTTAACATTAACACCTGCTCTTTGCGCGCTCATACTCAAACCTCATGACCCCCATCATAAACCACCACTTTTTTTTGTTTGGTATAATTGGTGGTTTGCACGAGTGACACGGCGTTATATTAGCCTTGTACGCACAGTAAAAAATTGTGGTATACGCAGTATGCTACTTTTTGTTTGCATGTTGCTTGCCATGGGATGGCTTTTTAAAGCAGTACCCACCAGCCTTGTACCCAAGGAAGATTAAGGACGTATTCTTGGAGTGGCTATCTTAGTCGACACTGAAAAACAACGTAACTATCAGTAAAAAATAGAACTTATAAATCAAATAACGTAATAAATATTGCCAGAAATAAACGTATTCCATACGTTAATTTCTGGCAAAGTTTATTACGGCGTCAAAAAGTAAAAGTTTTATTTTTACGAGTAGTTAAGTTGTTTTTCAGTGTCGACTTTATTAGCTAAAACTCATTCCATGCTTTATCTATGGTTTCGCACTTAAGCTCTTCTAAAGCTGTGTTAACCCAAGAACGATTGGCTGTGCCATGCAATGCGGCTTGTACTTTTGCATCATCTTTGGCAGCGAAATCTTGCGCTTTGATTAAAAGCTTTTCAGCATCTGCCAAGGGAATGATAATAACACCATCGTCATCGCCTAAAACAATATCTCCTGGATTTACAGCAACGTCTGCGCAGGCGATGGGAACATTTATTTCTCCGGGGCCTGTTTTGTATGGTCCACGAGGTGTTGTTCCTGTGCCATATACAGGGTAGGGTATATTTTTTAGGCAGGTGATATCACGCACAGGCCCGTCCAACACAATTCCTTCAATGCCTTTAAAGGCAGCATACGAAAACATGACTTCGCCCATGAGTGCACCGCATTGGGAGCCTTCATTGCTCACAATAATAACGTCGCCGGGAACAGCCATATCTAATGCTTTATGAATAAGTAAATTATCGCCGGGGCGTACTTTAACCGTTAAAGCTCTTCCTGCCATACGTTTATCCATACGAGGGGAGAGGCAGCGTACATTGCTAGACAGCACATTTAAACGATTCATGCAATCGGCCACAGGGGCTGCGGCTAATTGACGAAAGCTCTCTAAAAGATGCTCGGAAGCTTGAGGGCGTTTTGTGAAAACTCGTAAACCAATGGACATAAAAACTCCTTTTACTCTCTCCCCACTATGGCAGTAGGGAGAGGGGTATATAGCTTGAGCGGCTAGTCGATAATGCCAGCTTCTTTATAGTAACGTGCAGCGCCAGGATGCAATGGAGCTAACAAAGCGCCTTTCACATTGCTTGGTGCTAAATCTTTAAAGAAAGCATGGCCTTTTACTAAGGCGTCTTTATTGTCAAAAAGAGATTTTACTACGTTATAAACAAAGTCATCAGGTAAGTCTGCAGAGCCAATAATGATGGTCCAGTTGCCTATGGTATTAACAGTATTGTCTTGATTGGGGTAACTGTTGGCAGGAATGGGCATGGGGGCAAATTCAGGATTTTTTGCCATAATCATATCCATTTCTTCCTTTGTCATGGGAAGGAGTTCAAATTTTCCAGACTTAATAATATCGGTCATCCAAGCAGCGCCGATGCCAGTGGCGTCGATAATGGCATCCACCTGACCTGTTTTTAAGCGTGAAGCAGCTTGTACACGGTTGCCGCTGTATTCATGTTTTACATCATCCCAGGCTAATCCAATAGATTCAATGACTTTTTTGCTACTAACTTCTACGCCATCTCCAGCAGCAATAAGTTCAATTTTTTTCCCTTTTAAATCTTTTAAGCTTTTAATATTTGCTTCTTTGCGCACAAGTACATGCTGTGGGGTTCCATTGTAATTTATTAAAGTACGCACTGTGGGCGCTTGATTTGCGCTCAAAGCAGCCATGACGGCGGGGCCTTGGCTAATGCCTAAATCAATTTCTTTGTCTTCAATGGCCATAAGGTTATAAGAAGATCCGCCTGTGGCTTGTGCGGTAACAGAGGGGCTCTTAACAGAGTCATTGAGCACTTTTGCCATGACAGCGCCCATGCTAAAGTAATTACCACCCATGCTTGCGGTGCCTAAGGTCATTTTGTCTTTAGGGGCAGCCCATGCGCCTTGAGCGCTTATGAGTAAAGCACTTGCCATCATAAAGCCTGTTATAATTTTTCTTACACACATTCTATGAATCCTCCGTTAGAGTTACAATGATTTTACACTGTCATATGCTCTTAGGCATATGGCGACAGTTCCCCTTGACGCATATATAAACTCAGCACATTACTGAATCTATTTTCATGAACTTTGCACAACATTGTGCTTTTTTTGTATCCAAAAATAGCACAAAAGTAAGCTTGATAAAGCAAAACCTGCATAATTTGTAAGACTTTCAGGGAAAATGAGTAAGGCTGCACTCATAAAAAGCAGGACGCGAAGTGAGGGACTTAGCTTAGTAAAAAGCGCTCCCTCGCATACAGAGCTTAATAATATGAGACCAAGACCTGCAGAAACAAAACTTTCGAAAACGGTTAACCATTCCCATTCACCCGTGAGCACTAATTCTGTATTATAGATAAATAAAAATGGAACGATAAAACCTGATAAAGCCAATAACACAGAGTTTAATCCTGTTTTTGTAGGATTGGCGCCTGCAATGCCTGCGGCTGTATAGGCACCTGTGCAAACAGGCGGTGTGAGTGCAGAAAGGGCGCCAAAGTATAAGACAAAAAGGTGTGTTGGTAACTCTGGTATACCCATGCGCTGTAGCACAGGCGCTGCGCTTAAGGCTGCAAGAACATAGGCCGCTGTGGTGGGTAATCCCATGCCCAAAATGATGGTCACAAGCATGGTAAGAAGGAGGGCTGGCAACATGGCGCCGCCTGCTAAGTCAAAAATAACATCGGCAATGACCATGGTAATGCCTGTCATGGAGGCCGTGCCTACAATGGTACCTACAATGGCGCAAGCAATGGCAAGCACCATACCTGTACGGCAGGCAGAAACCATGAGCTGTAGAATTTTTGTGGGGGTTAAGCGGCTGTCTTTATGTAATAAAGTGATACAAACCGCCAATACAATACCGCCCCAAAAAGCGGAGGTTGTGGGGGTGTAGTCGTTGATGAGCATAAAAACTATGCCAAACAGCGGGAGAATAAGATATATTTTCTTTAAGGTACTAGACCAAAGAGGAACTTGATCTGCTTCAAGCCCTTGTAAACCAAGGCGCACAGCGCGAAAATGCACGGTGGAAAAAACACCTAAGAAATAAAGTAAAGCCGGTAAGGTGGCAGCAAGAGCTAAAGTGCCATAGGGTATGCCCAAGGCGTCGGCAATGACAAAGGCTGTGGCGCCCATGATGGGGGGGAGAATTTGCCCGCCGCAGGAGGCTGCGCACTCTACAGCACCAGCAAAATGCGCAGGATAGCCGATACGCTTCATAAGTGGAATGGTAAAAACACCGGTGGTGGCCACATTGGCAGAGGTTTCACCACTTACCATGCCCATAAGAGCACTGGAAAGTACCGCGATTTTCGCTGGTCCGCCACGAGAACGTCCCGCGATGCAGTTGGCTAAATCATTAAAGAAGCTTGCAATGCCCACACGTTCCAGCACGGCTCCAAAAAGAATAAATACTATGATTATTTCGGCAGATACGCCCAGTACAAAGCCTAAAATACCTTCACCTGATAAAAAGATATGTTGCACTATGCGCCTTAGGCTAAAGCCGGCATGTCCAAAACTGCCCGGTAAATATTCGCCAAAAAATACATAAGCTAAGGCAATGCTGGCTAAAGCTACTAATCCTGGGCTTACGGTGCGTCGTGCTGCTTCAAAAAGCACCACCATGCCCATGAGGCCTATGTAAATATCTTGAGGCTCGGTGCGCCCGCCCATGCGTACAAGGGTTTCGTAACGGAAAAACATATAGCCCATGATACATGCTGCCAAAAGAGCCCAAATGGCATCCAGTATAGCTATGCTATTACGTGATGTTTTTTGAGAAAAGGGCACAAGCAAAAAACACAAAACTAAGGCTACGCCAAGGTGTACAGCACGTAATTGTGCAGGGGGAATAATTAAAAAGCCTGAAGCCACAATTAAATGCATAGAAGCCCATAAAACGCAAATAAGACCAACCAGTTTAGCTTGCCAGCCCATAAGCTCGCGACGCTGGGATACATTTTCTTGTGAAGTTTCTTTTGCCTTAGCGTGTTGCGTCATATTTTTCTCCCTAGCTGTAGACGAATTATAAAACTATATACCTTGTTTAACATAAGGCACTAGGCCGCCAGCCTGTAAAATGGCTGTTTGTATTGGCGCCAATGCAGGGGCATGCAATAAAATATCTTTCTGGTGGCAGTGCAAGGTAATGCCATCTTCGTTTAAAGATACTTGGAGCAAGTCGCCTGCTTCTATGCTTGTGGTGTCGCATTGTACGAGAAGCAAACCATTGTTGATGCCATTTCTATAAAAAGACCTTGCAAAAGAGCGCGCTACCACAACGGAGACTCCCAAGGCCTTGATGACAAGAGCGGCGATTTCCATGGCAGAACCACAGCCAAAATTATATCCGGCAACTAAGATGTCGTTTTTTTGCACAGTGGCAGCAAAGTTTGGATCCAAATCTTCCATGAAGTATTTGCAAAGAATATGTTCATCAAGGGTGTCTCTTTTGCGCCGAGAGGAAATGATATAATCGGTATTTATATCATCCTGAAGTACTCGGGCGTGGCCTGAATACAGCATACTTTCTCCTTTTTAAGACAAATCAGTGGCTTCACTGTGTTTGCATGGGGAGCAAATATATCCATGTACAGCAGCCAAAGCCACGGATCTCGGGGAGGCTAAGTATATATTTGCTTTAACATTTCCCATACGGCCAATGAAATTCCTATTGGCTGTGGAAATGACATTCCAATTATCGCGTGGTATGCCGGCGCTACTACCGCAACACGGCCCGCAACCGGGGGGTAAGATGACAGCTCCCTTGGCAGCAAGCTTGGCTAATATGCCTTCTTCACTGGCCTGAATATATATTTGCCGTGAGGCTGGTATAATTAAAAGTTGTACCTCAGGTGCCACAGGTAAATCTTGCATGGCCTCTAAAGCATTGCGCAAATCTTCAATGCGTCCATTGGTGCATGTACCAATAATTGCCATATGGATGGGGGTACCTTCACATTGCGTTAGGGGGGCTACCAAATCAACGCAATGAGGTTTTGCCAGCATGGGGGAGATTGTATCAAGGTGTAGATCAATGATGCGTTCATACTGAGCATCTTCGTCGGCGCTGTATTCTGTCATGGGCTGACAGAAAGCATGTTGTTGTAAAAATGTACGCGTCATGGCATCGCTTGGCATAATAGAAAATTTCGCCCCGCTTTCCACCATCATATTACAAAGGGTCATGCGTTCGGCTATGGAAATATGCTCAAGGGCTGATCCCATGAACTCTATGGCACTGTAATTGGCTCCTTGTGCACCTAAAAGCCCCACCAAAACAAGAGCTACGTCTTTTATTTCCACTTGAGGCTTAAGTTTGCCATGCAAACGAATACCAATACTTGAGGGGACTTTGAGCCAAAGTTCTCCTTTAATAATGGCTGCGGCCAAGTCTGATGAGCCTACCCCTGTGCCTAAGGCATTTAAGGCGCCGTAGGTGGTGGAGTGGGAGTCGCCCCCCACAATGAGCTCGCCAGGGTATACATAGCCTTTTTCCGGCAAGAGTTGATGGCAAATACCTTCGCCGCCTTCGAAAAGTGTTCCGTACCCCTTGGCGCAAAATGTTTGCATCATGTGATGCAAGGCGGCCACTTTGTCGTTGGGGCAAGGCACGTAGTGGTCAATAATCATGAGTACGCGGGCAGCATTAAAACTTTTTTTCCCGTCCATTTCTTCAAAGAAGCGTATGGTTAAAGGGCCGGAGCCATCGGTGGCCATGACAGTATCCACCTTGGCCAAGATGGTGTCTCCGGCATAAACTGTGCGCTCTGCTTTGGCAGAAAGGATTTTTTCTGTAATGGTTTGTCCCTTCATGGCTACTTCAATATGGGGTATATATGCTGTAGGCTTATGCCAGGGGTGCTGAGTATGTTTTGCTGCATAAGCACCATTTCAAGACAAGAGAAAAAGGTGATGATATCGCGTTCGTATATGTTGCCCATATGGCCAACACGTAAAACTTTTCCTTTTAAATGACCAAGGCCATTGGCAATTTGTAAGCCATAATCATTTTTAAGGGCATTTTTGCATTGGTCTGCGCTAAAACCATGGGGGGTGGTAAAGGCAGTAAGGGAAACGGAGCGAAATTCTTCAGGAATGAGTAAGGGGAAAATATCAAAGCCCAGCGAAGTTAGGCCAGCCCGAACCGCTTTGGCATTTTTTTCATGGCGTAAAAATACATCTTCACGTCCTTCTTCTTCAAGGATGCACATGGCCTCGTGCAGGGCATATATGAGTGATACAGGTGTGGAACCAGGAGTTTCGGGGCGTTCTGCACACACATTTTTACGAATAGAATTAAAATTTGTGTAATATTTTGGTAGGGTGGATGTTTCACATGCTTGCCATGCCGCTTGGCTAAGTATGGCAAGAGACATGCCCGTGGGGCTCATAAAACCTTTTTGTGAAGCTACCACCAAAACATCTATGCCCCAAGCATCAAAATCAATACGAGCGCAGCCACCAGAACTAATGGCATCTACAATGGTGAGCATACCATGGCTTTTAGCAAGCTGTGCAATGGCTTGTACATTGGTGGTGAGCGCTGTGGTAGATTCATTGTGGCATACGGTAATGGCCTTAGCTTGGGGGTAATCCACCATGGCTTGCTTTACTTCTTCAAGGCTGACAACCTGTTCCCAATTGGTACAAATTTTATGGACTGTAATTCCGTAACGCTCTGCTATGGTTGGGTAAAATTCACCAAATTTACCATTACAAATACAGATGATGCTATCGCCGGCTTTAAGTGTATTGGTTAAGCTCGCTTCCATGGCGCCACGGCCTGTGGTGTGAATGGGCAAAATGGCTTGCTCTGTGGCAAAAAGCCATTGCCATTTTTCTAATAATTCCTTTAAAATATGAGAAAATTCTGGAGTTCTATGATGCAGTATTGGTTTGGCCATGGCATTGAGAACGCGTTGTGGCACAGAGGCAGGGCCGGGGGTGTAGAGAATGTTTTCTGCAAATTTTTTCATGAAAAGCTCCATGGTATGGTGATTATTTTTTAGTTTTTATTGTGACAATTTATTTTGAATGGCCTCAAATCGTTTAAGCTCTTCGCGGCCTTTTTTGCCAAGTAATAGCATGGTTTGCGTGAGCAAAGCATTGATGAGGGCAAAAATCGCTGTGGAGGAGTTAAAAAAGCTTGCGCTTGCATAGGGGGATACTAAGGCTATGTCAGAGAGTAAACCTACCGGTGAGAGGGCGCTGTCTGAAAAGCTTATGATTTGGCATTGTTTGTTGCGAGCTTCTTCGGCCATGACAACGGGTTCTTTTAAATAGCGAGGGAAAGAAAAAGCAACAACTAAGTCACTGGGATTTAAGCGATTTATTTGTTCAGGGAATTTTCCCGTAGCTACATCCAATAAGTGGACATTATGTCTGATTTGTTCAAGACAGATGGACAAAAAATACGCTGCGGGAAAAGAAGAACGTAAACCAAAAATGTATACGGACGGTGCCTTGGCTAAAAGCTCGCAGGCTTCAGAAAAAGCTTTATCATCGTTCAGTGATGAGAGTAGGGCAATATTGTCTTTATCTTGCGTTAGGGAATCGGAAAAAGTGGGCGCTGCGGGGAGTTTTTGCAAACGATCTGCAGGGGAGAGATTTTTTAAAATTTCTTTTCGCATAAGAGTTTGCAGTTGAGAAAAACTTTCAAAGCCCATTTGTCGAACCGTACGAGATATGGTGCCGGCACTGGCGCCTACAGTTTCTGCCATATCTTCCATGGTCATAAGTGCAGCTTCTGCAGAGGAGCGCAACAAAAAGTCTGCTAAAATCTTTTTACGACCTTTAGCATTTTGACTGAATTGATACACAGTGTGATAGAAGCTTTTTTCTTTCAAAAAAAATCCTTTCGCTCGTCGGGCTTTACCTAATCGCTCAAAGAATGAATGCTGTGAATATGTCTTATGCAAATATGATGTAAAATTTTTTTTAATTTGTCTATGAAATAGTAAAAAAATTTTTATTTTTTATTTATTTTATGACTTAACATACAAAGTATATTCATATTCTACACAAAAATATCTTGTTTTTATGTATGGTTATTCATGGTGTTGATTTGAAAAATGTCTTTTGCCTTGCTTGTATTGCAGATGGAGTATAGGTGGTGTTTTTGTAAATATAAAAAATAATTGATTTTTAACGTAGATATGGGCAAGTATATAAACTGTACCTCGGAGCTTGCATGCAAAGTAAAAATGCCCCGCCATGTATTTGCCTCTTACTTTATGGATACAAGCAGCAAGGAGGCAAAGCTATGGACGGGGCCGTGCGTGGGTTATGAAAAACGTGTGAAAATACGTTTTTCAGGTTTGACTAGCTATTGGTAAGCAAATGGCTTTCAATGAGCACAGTCAGTTTATGATCATCACTTATGTATTCTTGATATTCCTTTCCATCAATGTTTACAGGTTCCGTTTTGTTCCATCCGTTGAGCGCTGTGTTTTTATCTGTCATGAGGCTTTGTTGCAAATCTTGTGCAGCCTTCATATCATCGCCCAGCATGATAACTTCCATATTACTTACGGTTGTGCTGCCCTTGGCAAAAAGGTCTTGTAGCTCTTTTACGGAATGTAAACCGGAAAGTAGAACATCAATGGACTTTGCATCATCTTCTCCGCCATGGATGGAGAAAAGATCAGCCAGTTCTACATTTTCTAAACAGTCTTGTAGTACAAAGAGATCATTGCCACTGCCGCCCTTTATTTCCACATCGGAAAAGTCAAAGTAAATGATATCATCGCCGCTACCACCAAAGAGGCTATCTTCGCCTGCACCGCCGTAAATTATATCATTGTCGTCACTGCCAAAGAGAGAATCATTGCCAGAACCACCGCGTAGTTCGTCGTTTTCTGTGCTTGGCATAATGCTGCGTGTATTGGGCTCCAGCGCGTAGTCTTCATGCTCCAAAGCTTTGACTGTGTGCTTTATTTCATCCTCATCGCCATCCACAAAGCCTAAATTAATATCTTCTCTATCCGCATCAAAGACCATATCCCAGTTCTGGTTATCTGTGCTTGTTATGGTGATATCACCCATCACAACTTTGTGAATACCATCTTCATAACTATAATATACAATGGTGGGGGATGTTTCCCATTCAGGCGCTTGTATTTCTTTCCATGTGCCTACGCCATTTTCATCCACAATCCATGCAACACCTAGTTCATAGGTGGCGCCGTTTTTGAGTAAAATCTTTCCGGGGCCGTCGGCACCAAAATCAACTTCCACTTGAGCAAAGGCTTTGCCATCCACCAATGTGGAACTTGTTTGGCCGTGGCCTGCTGTTCCATAGGCTTCATCTCCCACAATGAGTGGGGCATCATCTTGGAAATTTAAGGTAAGGCCAGATGTTACCTCAGTTTTCGCTGTGTCGCCATCTCCATCAGTTATAGTTATGGTGGCTTTTACATCAATAACATCTTTTAATTCAAGATAATGGTCTTCATTTATTCCTGATTCTGCATTGATTTTTGTGCCATCGGCATGGTCAAGGGGTAAGTTTTGTTTAAGACAAACAGCGCCAGCATCATCAAGATACACTTCAAACACAATTTCTTTATTTTCGCCTTGGCCAATGAAACCGTAAATTTTACCACCTTCTTGATAAATGGTAACTTTTTCGCCGCCACTTGTGAGATCGTACGTGGCCGTGTCCTTCATTACTAAACTGTGTTCAGTTACAGTGATGGAGGCATCCTTTGCAGCTTCGTCAGCGCCAAAGTCCACATGTTCTTTGATCAAGTTAAGATCGAAAAGCGAAGCTAATTCTTGCTTTGCAATGCTGCCCATGTGCATTTCTTTTGCCCAGATAGAATGATTATAGTCGGTATCTTCCTCACTATTATTCTTATCTAAGGTATAAGAATCCTGTATGGCAGATTGTAAAGTGTCGCGAATCATGGGGCCATCGTCTTTGATATCCACGGTGATGCTTGTGCTATCTCCAAGCGTTGCGTTTGGAGCTTCTTTACCGTCTTGAATCAAGACATCAAAGGAAACTACACCGTGAGCGGTTTCGTCATAGGCATTCTCGCTTACATTGTCATCATGCTTTTCACCTGTATAGGCTTGGGTTTGATCGTACTCAAAGGATAAAGTAAATTCTCCTGTGCTTGCGTCATAACCAAGCTCTGGGCTTACGAGGAGCTGTCCTGCTATGCCATCTTCAAGGGTAAAGCCATTTTCTGCCGTGGTGGAGAGCACATATTCCCCATGTTCATTGAGCGTTACTGTAAATTCTTGACCGCCAATGGTGATTTTTCCGCCATCCATGGTATCCTTGGAAGTGAAGATAATTTGCCCTGTGGCATTGGTAGATAAGTCGCTATCATCTGTAAGTAAGTTTATTTTTGTTACAGTACTGTCATCTTCTGTAGGCTCTTTAGGCTCTTCAATAACAGGCGTATGTATGGTCACAGTGAGCGTAGCACTGTCAGAGTCTTTGTCACCATCGGTGATGGTGTAGCCAAATGTAAAATTATTCTCACCAGCAACTAAGTGCTCGCCGGGGGTGAATGTATAATTGCCGTCTTTGTCAAAGAATATGGTATTGCCATAGTCATCTTCAAAGCCAAAGTCAAAACCCAAGGGTACGGTGGTTGCCGCTACCCAGCCTCCTGTAGCTGGGGGCGTTACATGGGTAGATTCCAGCTTGGTAGGAACATTTTCCCAGTCGTCAGCGCCGATGATATCAGCATTTTCTGTACCTTCCTTGGTGCCTTCTCCGGTAAATATATTGCCTGTGTAGCTACCGTCAGCATCCGCGGTGTCGTCGGTATCGTTTTTGGCCTCAGGGGCGTCATCAAGAATGGTAATATCTAGTGATGGCTGATTTTTTGATGTGCCACCATTGACGGTAATGTCTAATTTGATATTGATGTCGACATTGCCATCCTTGTTTTCATCATTATAGCTGGTGGTGATATCATCTTCATGGTCAGAGTCATGAGTATTCGTATGTATATAGGCTTTATCAATACTTACTTCGTAAGTGAGTTGTCCACTTTCTTTATCAAAACCGGTGACGGTGACGGTGTACCCCTCAAAAACGAGCACTTGTTCGCCGTTAAGGTCGCCATCTTTAAAGCTTACCATTTGGCCGCCAATGGTTACAGAGTTTACATCGTCATAACCATTAATATCAATGGAACCTGTTTGGGTGTAGCTCGTGGTATCGGCATCATCAATGATGACAGAACTGCCTGTGATTTGGAATTCTAAATTCTTCACATCCACAGTGACGTTACCGGACTCAGAATCCTTATCGCCATCAGTTATGGTATAGCTAAATTCAATATTTGGAATAATACCATCAGGTATGTACGGTGTGTCCACGGGGGCGCCGGAAACACTCATGTTGAATGTAAAGTTTACATTGTTTCCATCCACGACAATATCACCAATTTTTTGCCCGTCATGCCACACTTCAGTGTCATTTACTATACTAAATGGACTGTTTGCACTAAAAGTAAGCGTTGCGCCCTCTTGGTCAGCTCCGTATTCAAAGGAAAAGAGCTCCACTTGATTTATGGCTGTACCTGTGCCTAAATTCACCGTGATATCATTGCCATCGCTTGTATCCGTATCTGTCCAAGCGGTGGTGACAGTGGGGCCATCATCATTAATATGTACAGTAATGTTTGTATGTAAACCTTGGCTGGCGCTGTCATTACTATCTTGAATAACTACCTTCAAAGATTCAGCATTCTTTTCAAGCTCGTTATCACTATTTGTAACGGCATGATCAAGATAAGGCTTAGTTTGTGTGTAGGTATAATTCAGTGTAAAGCTTCCGGTGCTGGCGTTGACCGGACCGCTCATGTCAAAAGTGAATTCTCCGTATTGACCAGTCACAGTGATGGATTCAGGAGAAAGCGACCATGTACCGTCCGTGTTTTGAATTATGGCAAATTCTTGGCTGTCATTGATGCCATCACCATCGGTATCAAAGCCTAAGTCAAGGGTGATTTTACCGCCGTTCATGCTTTCAACAGAAGTGAATTCTATAGTATTGGAACGTGTGATATGGGCATTTTTATCATATTCAGTGCCGTGTTCCAGTTCAGAGTCATCTGTTGTTACAAAAGAGTTTTCGCCATTTGGGCTAACAATGTGCGGTACATCGTTGGTGCCGTTCACGGTGATGGTGAGATTTTTAGAATCATACGCACCGTACTTGTCGGTGGTGGTTATGGTGAAGTTTTCTTCTTTACTGTCTGCGTCACCAAGGGCATCCACTGCGGATTTTTGCGCATTGGTTACACCTAAGGTGTAGGTATAGGAGCCATTGTCATGAATAACCAAATTACCATAGATGCCTTCAACGGTGACAGAACCGCTCATAACACCTTGGGCATCAATTGCAATGATGCCATTTCCGTCATCAGCAGTGATGGTTTGAATATTTCCATCGTTATCAATATCATTTGTGTCCCATCTTCCTGTGGCGGTAAGGTTATCGTCACTGGTGTCATGGGGCGTATTATCTTCTTTTACAAAAGAATCTGTGGGTGTGAGCGTAAGTTCAGGCTTATCATTGGTTCCGGTAATGGTAACTTCAATGGTTTGCTGTGTTTGTGCATCGCCGTCTGAAATGGTGACAGTGTACTTTAGCACAACTGTTTCGCCATCTCTAAGCTTGTCTGCAGCGCTATCTTCAGCGTTATTTAAGGTGAAAGTATAGTTACCATGAATATCAATACTAAAAGAACCATAGTTGTCATAGGTAGCATTGTCAGCTTTGGCAGTAAAAGTGAGGGCGTCACCATCCGCATCCCATGCTGTAATTGTACCGTTGGCTGTGGGCGTGCCTGCAAAAGCTTCATTATGATCCACCGTTGAGGTGTTAAGATCATCACGTACACCGGCCTCCACAACGGCAAGATTTTTACCATTAACAAGAATTTCAGGCGCATCGTTTTTTCCTGTCACGGTGACGGTGATTTCTTGAGGTGTCCACGCATTGTTTTGGTCTTTAACATATACCGTGAATTTTTCTGTATGGGATTCATTGTCATCTAATGCGTTTTCCGCATGCGAGCCATAAAACTCGTAGGTAAATTCACCTGTAATGGCATCAATTTTTAATGCTCCGTACAGGCCAGAAGCTGTATTGCCAGCTGTGGCTGGAATGTTACCTGAAGCGTCCACAAGGGAGTCGCTCACATGGCTTGCACTTACAGAGTAGGTGAAGGTATCGCCAGCATCCACATCGGCGCCTATGGCTTGCCCTGATATGTTTGTATCGTCTTGGCTAAGCGTTAAAGCTGCATCTCCTTTTGCAATTTCCAAAGTGGGCTTATCATTGGTGCCACGAATGGTCACATTTATGGTGGTTGTGGCCGTGCCTCCATTACCATCACTTACCATAATGGTAAAACTTTCGGTAACCAGTTGATTATGGGCAAGGCCATTGGCTTTAGCATCATCAAAGGTATAACCAAATTCACCGGTAGTAGGATTAATGGTTAAGGAACCGTATTGTCCCATGCCATTTTGTACGCTAAAGGTGAGTGTGTCCGCATCATCGTCAGTGGCAAGAACACGGCCTGTGGCGTTAAATTCACCGCCATAGGCTTGATTGGGAGAGCTATGGCTACTATCTGCGCCATTAGCCTCGCGCCCTACGCCGGACTCAATAACGTCCACAGTACCAGGGAAGGCATCGGGAGTACCCAAAGAGGTATCAGGACTTTCAGAACTATCTGGGTCGGGATTTACCAAAATACCTAAAATGGAGGGAGATGTATTGAGCGGACCCACTGCGCTGCCTTCATCCTCCGGTATTTCATTTTGACCGATGGTATTAGGGTAGTCTTGGTCAAGGCGTCCCAAACGATCAATACCGCCTAGTAAGGTGCCAGCAAGGGTATCCACACCACTACCGCTGCCTTGAGGTGTGCCAGTGTTGGGGCCAGCTGCAGGCATAAGCTCTTCACCAAGGGTGGCGAAAAAGGATTGGCCGTCCACTTCACTACCAGCGATGAGGAAGGTAGGCATATTTTCTGAGGTGTAGGCCACATAAAAGTCAGTCAAAGACAAGCTTGCGCCATCTTCAAAGCTCATGACTAAGTTGTCACCATCTCGAGTTAGGGTAGCTTCGGCAGAGTCAAATTCAAAAACTAAACGATCTTCAGCTTGGGGAGTAAGGGTTGTAACTTGTCCTGCAGCAGGTTTTTGTAATAAAATATCAGCCATAATAACCTCAAAAAATATAATTCTAGTAAGAAAAAACAACCCGAATTGGGCGCGACAAAAGAGCATGGCTAAAAGACACACTCTTGACAAAGTAAGGGAATAGGTGTGGCAAGGTTATTGCCAGCAACGAGGAAGATTCCTCAGGCCGTCCGAGATACGGAAGGAAGGCCTTTCAAACGGGTGCTTATCAAGAAGAGTCGCTTTGAAGTGAAAATGAAACTGCAAAGAGTTCTTCTTACAGGGAGAACAAAGTCGTTTGAAAATATAAGGGGTGAGCTGTTGTGCTTCACCACACGAAGCATGTCGTTCCTGTTAGTAAAAAGTAATTTACTAGGAATTGCTTCGTAAAGCATATTTAATTAGTATGAATTAAAAAGTCAAGTAAAAATATTTTACATTGAACAAAAAATAAAATTAATAATTTTATAATATTATGGCGTTTTTCTGTTGCTAGGCATGCTACGGTTACATAATTTAAAGTAGAAATTATGCCCACAATGGCAGGTGGTAATGTGTTGTTGAAGGCGTATACAGTGCTTGCCTAAATCTTTCAGCAGTACACCATAAAAGCGTGTTCTATGGAGTGCTGCAGCCAGAGGCTGCATGGTAATGGCTTTTGTTTGCTCGTGCTTTGTATGCCCATATTTTTCCTTTATGGGGTCTTTGCTGGTGCACGAAATATTTTATTGTAATAATATACAAAATTTTTATGTATGTAGCTATGTAATTTCTTTTAAAATACGTTAAATAAATGTTAAACGTTTTTACATATACTTTACATGTAATAAATACAATTGAGGCCTATATTTATTGTAGAAATGTATGTATACAGCGCAATCTTATGTTTTTACTGTATTTTATAATAATATTTTTAGATGAATAAGAAGTATCAATTGCAGTGGATGTGTATAATTTACACTTTGGAGTAGTGTTATGTGTATTTGTGTCTGATTTATAAGTTGATTTTTGACATAAAGTATATAAGAGTAAATTGTAAATAAAATTTATAATACACATTTCTTAGTATTTTACTAGTTTTTTATAGGGCTACTGCTATGCTGTAAGATTTTACTTACACATTTATGTGAAAAATTGAATAGTAAGAGACAAAGTGCTTCGATACATAATGAGTTTGTGTATTGGATTTCGCTGTACAATCTAACCTTAATATTTCAACTTATTAAGTGCGAGAATATCATGAAGGAGGGTATATGCACGTATTTCAGAAGTTTTTGGCTTTTATTGTTATTGGGTTAACATGTACTTTAAGTACTGGATTTTTAGGTATAGGCGGAGAAACTCCAGAAAAAGGCATTGCAGCCATTGTTACAGCCATTGAGAATAATGATCATAAGGCCTTTATGGAGCGTGTGCCTCGAGACTATTGGGTGTCTGTGGTCAGTGAATACATGAGCGATCACGAAAACAGCACCTATGCTTGGCTTAAAAATCTTTATACAACAAGTAAAAAAATAGAAAAAGCGCGGCAAGTTAAGACAAGTCGAGCTATACAATCGTATTATATCATGGACGCTTTACTTGAAACCATATCAGATTTGGTGGCTTCAGGAGATTTTGCCAATTATTGCCGCAAGTATAAAAGCGCAACACTTCCTTTTGATCCTAATGTTTTAAAAAAACTTAGCTATGGAGAAGAAGGCTCAGATGCGCAAAAGGGACTTGTGGCCGCGGTTGCTACCATGCCTGATGGGCAAGAAAGCGTTTTGGGCATGGCTTTATTAGATAAAAAATGGAGTGTTGTAAGCCTTGCCGGAAACAAAAAAGCTGCCATGGATAGAGCTGAGGCTGTACGTAAAGAAGTGAATAAAGAAAAGGCGCGTATAGCAAAGCGTAAACAAGGGGCAGAGCTTTACGCTAAGGAAATGGCGCCTCAAATTGAAAAAATAAAAGAATTGATTGCAGAAAAAAAATGGGATCAGATAGCTAAACTCTTTTTTGAAATAAAGAGTATGAGTCCTAGCTATTATAAGTATGTATACTTTGGTGAAAAATATGATACCCCAGAATTTTGGCATAGGGTATTTTTGGGACTGGTGGCAAATGTTGCCAATGAAGATCAGATGCAATCATTTCTTGAAAAAGAATCAAAAAACATAGCTAAAAATAGTAACGAATTTATAGAGTATTTTGAGCATTTTCTTGCTTCAATGGCGTCTGAAGTTATCTGGAAAAGTGATAATGTTATGCTTGTTAAGTCATATAGTATGAGACATTTAAATGACTTTGATAAAATAAAGAGAAAAAAAGATGAATGGATGAATGATGAAATACATAAGTATGATAGAACTTTTATCTATGAAATATTTTTAAAGAAAAACGATAATTGGGTCGTCAAAACAGTATCAGAAGCTTATGAACTTCCTTATAGCAGTTCTGGGTCTACTACTGGGGGGTATTTCCCATTTTATCCCGGTGGTGGCTCTCTTTCCATAAGTATAGAGAACTATTCCATAGAACTGGCAAAACGTTTTGAAGATTTCTATAAGAAAGCGCAAGTACACGTTGCCAATGAAAAGAAATGGACAAAAGAAATTGAAGATATTTTTGCAGAAATTAAAGCTGGTGTAGTGAATAATGACACGAAACCTTTTGAAAAACATTTTATTTTATCAGAAGCTATGCGAAATAAAAGTACTGTGGATGAAACAGCCATTTTAATAGCAAAGTATAGTAAAAATAATGCTGACGTACAAAAATTTTTAGAAAATATAAAAAATGGAACGTCTACCTTTAAAATAAATAAAATGAGTGTTGTACGTGTTGAAAAGCTTTCTGCTGTGGCTAAAAATGACAAAGGCTTATTTTATCTTCTTGAAAGGAAAACGGAAGATGCACCTTGGAAAATTATTCGCGCAGGCAAGCTTGCGGATATGGAACCGCGCCCCGCAGATTGGGATGCAAAGGTTGCAGAGCTTGTAAAAAAATATGAAGCCCAGTTTGCCTTAGAAGATTCTGTAAGGGCTGTGCTCATAGCTTTACACAAAGCCTATATAGCTAAGGATCCTAAACCTTTTGAACAGTACATAGATTTGGTTAGCTTTGTGCGAGATAATGGCAATCTTAAACAAACTTCTGTGGCCATGGCAAATAATAAAAAAGATAACAATGATATTAAATCTTTTTTAGATCAAGTGCGCACTGGCGTATGGTCTAAACAATGGCCCATGTATAAAGGCTTAGAGGCTTATTCTTTTGCCAGTGTTTCTCCCACCTATGCTGTGGTTAAATTAAAGGATGCTTATCTTTCTTTGCATCGCGCCACTGAAAAAGATGCTTGGAAAATACGTTATTATGCTAATAATATAAAAGGGCTTGAGCGTGAAGAAGGTTGGGAAGTTTCGGTCTCTGAACTTAGCCAAGAGATTTTGGAAAAGCGAGCCAAAGAGGAAGCCAGAGCTAAGAAAGCTTTAGCGGACATGCAGGCTAAAACGCAAGAAGTGCGTTCTGGTATTGTAAAAGCCATTAAAGAAAAAGATGTGGATGCTTTTTTGACCTTTGTAGACGTAACGGCCATGGAAAATCATATAAGCTTAGAGGATAAGCCGAATTTTAAAAGTTCCTTGGCGGTGCAACTTGCTCCATTATACATGCCTTACAAAGCTATTTCTTCGATACTATCTTCGGAAAATGAGCCTACACTTCCTCTTTTTAATGTAGCTGTGTGGGAAAAAGCTTCTTTTTCATTTAATGGTAAGGATGAAAGTGCCGTCATTGCCCAATTACCCATAGAAAAGAATACAATGTATGCTCTTTTTGCAAAAGTTAACGATTCATATAAACTTATATCTCCGCTTACAGAGAATAAAAGATATTTGGAAAAAAATGCTGCGCAAATGGCAAAAAACTGGGCTGAGCTTGTGCCAAATTATGCCCTAGACAGTACGAGAAAAGAGCTTTTGCAATTTGTAGATCTTCTTAGCGCAGGCAAAGGGCAAGAATTAGTAAAACAAATTAATGTTGAAAATTTGTCTTACTGGAAAAATATGAACGATAAAAATGACGGTATGAAAGATCAAGCCCATGTAACTTTGTTTTCTCCAGAAAAATATCAAGATTTACGAGATCTTATTACGCAAGCTGTGAATAAAGAAAGGGCTTTCCTTTTTAAATATAGTACAGCTACAGCCATGATACCTACACGAAAAAAGAATGATTTTTTAATGAAAAGAGCTGTAAATAAAGATTTTGTAGAAATAAATCCCACTGTGTTAACTCAGGCTGTAGTGCGCAAGCTTTCACCTGACATGGTATTGCTTGAGCTTAATGCCAATAATCTTTTATTTGTTAAAAAAGGAAAGACTTTCACTTTAGAAGGAATTACAGGGGAGCTAAGTCGTAGTCAGCAAGAACAGCTTAAAAATACGTATGCTGCCCGTAACAAAGAGCTTGAGGCATTCAAACAAGCCGCATTGCGTAGTGTGGCTGCGCAAACAGCTAGTAATGCTGCGCTAGATTTATTACAAGTACAAGCAGGGCAATACGAAGTTTTTAAAACTGAAAAAGGAACCACACAGTTACGTGTCACTGCCACGGTAAAAAATACGTCAGATCAAACCTTTTTACCTAAAAAGTTTATGATGTATTTTGTCGATGAACAGGGACAAGGATGGTTGCCTTGGCTTACACAGACAAGTTCTTCAGTGGAAATAAAACCTTCTGCAGAGCAAACATTTAATTGGGAATTTTTCCCTAATGCAAAGGAAATGTATCTTTTACAATTAGTTCAAGCGGGTAAAATGCATTTTGTGGTACGCGCTGCAGAAGCTACCTTGGGTAAAATTACTTATAAGCGCTTTGGCACCATGACAGATCCTAAAAAATTAGCCGATGGCACATGGCAATTGGCTTCCTTTGCCCCCATTACACCTAAACCCCAGTGGCATGCCGCATCTGTGGAAAACCAAAAAGCTCTTTGGGATGGCATGGCGAAAAATAAAAAGGCTCTTGCTGTGCATATTGGGGTTATTCAAGGAAATGGAGTGCGTGTTGCTACCAAAGAAGTTCAGCCTGAAGTGGTAGAAGCGCAAAAAGCTCAAAAAGAAGAACAGGCTCCAGCTACTGAGCAAAAAGCTGTGCAAAAGGCTGAGCCAAAGGTAGATACAAAGGCAGATACAAAGCCCGAGCCAAAGCCCGAAGAAAAGCCTGTGCAACAGGTAGAACAAAAGGCAGTTTCAAGCACTGCGGGACAAAAAACAGATGTAGCAGCGACTACGCAGACGAGTACGCAAGTAGCTGGGCAAGCGACTACGCAGACGACTACGCAAGCAGCTGGGCAAACACCTGCGCCTGAGTCAAAGCCCGAATCAAAGCCCAAGGTAAAGCCTGAAACAAAGCCGGAACAAAAAACAGCAGAAGCTACTAAACCTAGCTCGCCTAAAAAGGCAGTTGCACCTGCAGCAAGCGGACCACAGCCCACGGCTCCTGAACCCAAAAAACCAGGTAAGGCATTTGTTGTGCCTTTGACCTCCGATAGTATGAGTTTACATGCTTTTGCTGCAGATACCAAGACGGACACTGGTGTACGTGTTCTTGCCAAGGCCAAGAGCCCTCTTGTGGCGGTGCGTGTGGAAAGCATGGGCGGTGCCAGTGCCAGCTGGAAAACAAAAGATGTAAAGGCCAAAGCTCTTGGCGTGCTTGCAGTTACACAAGAGGGTAAGGTGCTTAATGAAAAAGATGCCTCTTTTAGCTTAGATGTAAGCCAACCTGTGCTTTTGGATTTGGTCATGCAAGATAATGGAAGCCTTGCCAACAAAAAAGTACGCATGCGTGTGGTCTTTTTCCATAAAGATGGCTCACGTACATATTCTATAATTCAACGTTAAAATAATTTTTTTAAGGAGAGCTTGTATGTTTAAAAAACTTTGGACAATGGCTATTATGGCTATGTGTGTTTTTTCATGGAGTCTTTTGTCAAGCCATGCTGTGGAAGTTCCCACCATGGAAGAAAAATCCGGTCATATTATGCGCAGTGATTTAGAACCCGGTTGGCTAGCAAGTATTTATGCTTTTTCCAATAGAGAAAATATCGGTGTATTTCCACCAGCTGCCATGGGAAGTTTTAAAATGCAAAAATCTGGTGCCATGGTCAATGATTATGTGCAATCTTTAGGTTTTCCCATTAACGATAAAAGCATTGGTTGGAAAGGTGAAGCTTATATTGTTGCAGAGCAAAAAGGATATTATGTCTTTATGTTAAATACAAAAGGACGTAATAATTTTGGCCGAATTAAAATAAATGGTAAGCGAATTGCTCAAGGTTATGAACGTGCAGGTACTATAGTGGGGAATGTGGAACTTGAGGCCGGCATTCACACCGTAGAATTTCAATATGTACAGTCAGCTTATAATAATGGTACGGCTGGGGGGAATACACGCAAAGATTCAGGTTTTGAACTTCGCATAAAAAGCCCTGCTGATAATGCGCCCGTTCCGGCAGAAAAAGTACTTTTGATAAAGAAATAATAGTAATAAACGCACCGTCTTTGTAAGGCGGTGCGTTTATATAAACATCGTTGATTTTTTTTAGTCTGAGCGCATAACATGGTAAAACCTTTGAAGGGGTTGCACCAGAAGTAGAAAGTATATGTTATGCATCTTTTAAATTGGCATTGACGTATTCTTTGATAAATTCCAAATTATCCAGAAAGACTTTCAAAAGTTTTTCATCAAAACTTTTACTGGAATTATGCTGCAATATTTCAATAACCTTACCTTCAGGAAGCCCAGCGCGATAGACTCTGTCGGATAAAAGAGCGTCAAACACATCAGCAATACTCACCACTCTAGCCTCAAGGGGGATTTCCTCACCGCGCAGACCTTGTGGATAGCCGCTACCATCCCAATTTTCATGATGATTGCGTGCTATGCATTCGCCCATTTTGATGACAGGATTTTGCGAATTTAACAGCATGTCGGCCCCCACGGCGGCATGGGTTTTAATAATATCAAATTCATCTTCTGTGAGTCGGCCTGGTTTGCGTAATACACTGTCTGGAATGGCGATTTTACCAATATCATGTAATGGTGCGGCGCTTCTAATGACAGATATTCTCTCCTCGTCCCAGCCTAAAAGTTTACCCATGCAGGCACTGATAAGGCCAATACGCTGTACATGTTCACCGGTTTCACCATCACGTAATTCCAATGCTGTAAAAAGGCGGCGTACGATTTCTTCTTGTGCGTCACGAATGGTAGCTGTTTGTTCTTGAACAAGAGATTGTAGATTTTCATTCATATGGCGCAATTGATGTTCGGCATCAATGACTCTATTACCCACTTGAATGCGCATTTGTAATTCTGCACCTTCAGAACCTTTCACAATGTAATCATCCACTTCACCTTGGCTAAAACCTTCAATTTTATCTGCAGATTCACTGCGGCCGGTAAGAAGAATGATATAAATATAATGTGAATCTTTACTTAATCTGCGTACCTTTTTTGCTAGCTCAATGCCATCCATAACAGGCATCATCCAATCGGTAATAAGCATATCGACATTTTTAATATCGTTAGAAATAACATCTAAGGCTTCTTGTCCATTGACGCACTCTATAACTTCATGTCCCATGCGGCGTAAATGACGCGCAAGAATAAGTCGTCCCATTTCTTGGTCTTCGGCTATGATTATACGCATAAATATACCTTATTTATGAATGAGTGTTAATGTAATCCTGCATTTCTTGAGCTAATTTTTGCGCAGACTTTTCTAATTTCTGTAGCAAAGGAGTAATTTTTTCGCCATGGTCTTGCAGGGCATGAGCTTTACCTAGTTGCTCAAGCTCAAGAGTGCATACATATATATCTGCCTTGGTATAGTAACCTGTCAGGCCTTTGAGAGTATGTGCAGATTCTGCCAATAGGGTGGCATTTCCCTCTTGTACAGATTTTTTCATTTTTTCAATAAGTGGGGGCATATCACGCAAATAGATATGCATACTCATCATGGTGAGTTCCGTATCATCCCCAAAGGAACGCTCTAAAATTTCTGCATCTAGCTGCGCTTGTGGTTCTGTCATGGGCTCTTGGCAAGCCGTATCCTCCATGCCACTTATGTTAAAGGTCTCAATTAATTCATCTAATGTTTCCGATAGCTTAGCAAGCGTTATGGGCTTTGATATGTATCCGTCCATGCCAGCGGCAAGGTAACGCTCTTTGTCCCCTTTGAGGGCGTTGGCTGTCATGGCAACGATGGGAATATGCGCACCTTGGCCTTGGCTTTGCTCTTTTTCACGAATGCACTTTACCGCTTGTTCTCCATCCATCACAGGCATTTGAATATCCATAAAAACAATATGGAATGTGTTATCTTGTAAAATATCTAAAGCCTCTTGCCCGTGATTGGCAATGGTCATTGTATGGCCTAATTTATCAAACATTCCTTTGGCCACAAGTTGATTCATTTCCATGTCTTCCACTAATAAAATATCTAGTTTAACCCGTGTTTCTGCAACAGGATTTTCATAAGACGGTCTTACTTCATCCAAGGTAGCATCGCCGATAATATGTAATATAGCATAAAATAAATCGGAGGAACGCACGGGCTTTCTGAGCGTTCGCGCAAAAAGATGTTGCTCTTCAGCCGTGGGGAAATCTCCAGAAGTGAGCAGTATAATAGGGATATGCTTTAGTTGCGCATGCGCTTTTATGGCTTTGGCAAAATCAATGCCGTCTTTTTCCGGCATTTGCATATCTGATAAGATAAGAGAAAATGCCTCTCCGTCTTGCTGCGCAGCATACAATATATCCAAGGCTTGATCGGCGCTGGAGCATTCCATAGGTTGCATATGCCAATGTATAAGCTGATCTTGAAGGATATGACGGTTGGTTTTATTGTCATCCACCACTAATACACGTAAATTTTGTAACATTTCAGAAGATATATGGCTATCATCTTGATGCATACTTGTATCTACGGGTAGGGTTATGGCAAAATAGAAGGTGCTTCCTTTGTTAAGCTGGCTTTTAACCTGAAGTTGCCCACCCATGGCTTCCACCAATTTGTAAGAAATGGATAAGCCAAGACCTGTGCCGCCATATTTACGGGTTGTGGAGCTGTCAGCCTGCTCGAAAGCAGAGAATATGGTGTCCAATTTATCTTGAGGAATACCGTCTCCGGTATCTTTAATGCTAAATTGCAATGTGGCATGATTTTCATCTATGCTGAGCACGTCAATACTTAAAGTGACTTCACCTTGTGGCGTAAATTTAATGGCATTGCTTACAAGATTGAGCAAAACTTGGCGCAAACGTAAAGCGTCGCCGCGCACATGGGCTGGTGCAAGTGGCGAAATGCGAACAAGAAATTCTAAATTTTTAGTATGTGCTATGGTGGCCAAATCTTGCATAACGTCATAGACAACATCGTTAAGAGGAAAGCTTTGCACTTCTAGGGTAAGCTTTCCTGCCTCAATTTTAGAAAAATCTAAAATATCATTGAGTACATTGAGAAGACTATTGCCGGCTTTTTGAATGCTTACCACGGTGGCGTGTTGTTCAGCATTTAAAGAAGTGTGTGAAAGAATTTCTGCCATGCCCAAGACACCGTTAAGAGGGGTGCGCACCTCATGACTCATATTGGCTAAAAATTCGCTTTTGCTTTTATTGGCTCTTTCTGCCACTTCTACGGCAATATCTTTTCGGCGTAAAAGTAAGATATATTTTTTAAGCTTTTGCCCGCCAAATATGAATAAAAAGCATATGAAAAGCCAGATTATTATATGGAAAAAAAGTGTAGCATAGATGGCTTCATCTTCTTTTTCAAGCGGCTCTTCCAAAGATACGGACACACTTATAAGTCCGACCCAATCATCAACCTTACTGTCTATATGGCATGAAATACATGGTTCTTTTGCAGGTACTGGTGCTAAAAAACGCATAAAGGGCTTTTGTTCTATATTTTCCACTGCGTGCACAATTTTTTCATCATTTTCCAAAAGCTTGGCATAGGCTTGCTCTTCCCAATCATCCGCTTTTTCAGTGGCTTGGGATAAATCAAGCGGCAAAAGCCTGCTAAATACCTTTGTGTCTTTGTTATAATTATAGGTAAAATTTAAGAGTTTAGGCGGGTTGTATTTTACAAAATTCCAAAAGCTAGTATTTGACTGCAAGGAAGGCCCATCAGCATCATTGACAGGTGGTGTGTACATATAGCCAATTTCTGCCACTGCCATGAGGAGGTAAAAATCCTTAATCATGGACGTTCGAGCTTGCATATATGTATTATATAAAGTGAATTCTTTAACTTTCTTTACATTATATACGGCAGAGGCAATGGTAAGGGCTGTCACTATACAAATAATGCAAGTTACAAAAATAGAAATATGCTTACGCTCTGATTTTTTGGCAGAGAATTTAGCCGTGGAAGTAGTATCATCTTCATTGCTATTTATTTTAGTAACTTTCTTATACATATATTTTGCCTAAATGCTAAAAGTTATTTCATGAAAAATATTTTAATAAGACAATTTTTAATGACCACCAATTGTACGTATTCATAAAATTATTGAACTAATTATAGCTGTTTTAACAAGCCATCAAAACCAAAAAGCAAAAATACTGAATATATTTTTTACTAAATTTTATAGTTCATTTAGTATATTACTTTTTTATAATGGAATAGTTACGTGAACCGTCCTTATGGTAAAATATGATACGCAAACGAGTTTGTGTATCATTTAGCGCGCCATTATCCTGCACACATAAAGTTAAAGGTGTTTCTTTTGTAACGTCTAGTGCAAAGGAAGCATCGTGGGAATTGATAATTTTTCCCTCTTTCTGCACAGCTAGCACGCCAAGAGCTGAAGTTTTTACATCCTTGGTTTTCCATGAAGAAGTCACGCCACCCATACTTTCAAGGCGTATAGCAGTGAGAGGACTGGCATTTAACGCAATAACGTGTATGCAAGAGTCAATCTTTTGATCAGGAATAAAGGCAGTTAAGCTCATAACGTCTACGTTTGTGGGTACTAGGTACGCTGTCCCTGGCTTTTTAGGCGCAGGTGCTGTGGGTTTGGCAAGAGCTATTTTTTTCTCGGCAGCGGCCTTTTCGGCAGCGGCCTTTTCGGCAGCGGCCTTTTCAGCGGCGGCCTTTTCGGCGGCAGCTTTTTCTGCAGCAGCTTTTTCTGCAGCAGCTTTTTCTGCAGCAGCTTTTTCAGCGGCGGCTTTTTCAGCGGCGGCTTTTTCAGCGGCGGCCTTTTCAGCGGCAGCTTTTTCAGCGGCGGCCTTTTCAGCGGCAGCTTTTTCTGCAGCAGCTTTTTCAGCGGCTTGGTTAGCGATTTCTTCATTTTTTGAAGTTGTTACAA
>CAYJHH010000003.1:0-70738 GCA_964369995.1 uncultured Desulfovibrionaceae bacterium | reverse complement strand
CCTCTCCCCTCCCCAAACCCTACCCCTCTCCTTTCAAAACGCGCTTTATTTGTGCCTTGCTGGACTAAGCGCGGTTAATAACTTTTATGAAGGAGAAAGTACGCCGTCATGGGGGTTTTTGAAGGGGAGGGCATGGGAAGGGAAACTAAAGAGTAATATATGACTTTTCTTAGCAAGATAAAAAAGTTTTTCACCAATACAGAAAAAAAATCTGAAAAAGCGCCACTTATTTCTGACAGGGGTATGCTTGTCTTTGCTCATACGGGCGAGGTTATACAGGCAGAGACCATCTTGCGGGAAGCAGGTTTTGCCGTAGAAGTACAAGGCCCGCCGCCGGATTTACACAGTGGCTGTGACATGATTTTGGTGGTGGAGCTCATGTATGAGGTGGGCATATTGGAGGTATTGCATAAAGCAAGCAATGCCCCCTTACAGGTGTTGCCTTTGGCGCATAATATGCTGGAGCCTGTGTCCTTGTATCATGTGAAAGATTATGGGCAATGGCTCATGGTGCGCGCCGCCAATATGAAAATTACCGTGGAAAAAGAAAGTAGAATCATAGTGAATATTTCCGGTGGCGGTTGCCCTGATGTGCCGTATTTAGCGCATAAGCTCATGGGCTTAACCTTGGATGAAGCGCAAGAGCCACGGCATATGGGGCAAACCCTGTGCTGTTATTCTTTGCAAAAGGCCTTTAGTGAAGCTAGGAGGCTGTTATGTGGCTCATAGCAGGAACGTCGCCGCAGTTGGCAGAAGGGCAATTGGTGCAAGGTGTATATACCTTGGAGGGCGCCCATGTGGTGGATAGCAAGGGAAATGTGCTGCGCGTTGAGCGTGGCCTTGAAACCCTAGCCACGGCGGCCACCTTGGTGTGTGCGCATTTGGGTAAAGAAGCGCCGCATATATTATGTGCAGGAGATAGGGGAAAGGGTCATGGTAGTGGCGCTTTGTATGCGCATTTTGCTGAAAATTTAGCCACATGGCATGTACAAGGTGTGACCTTTCATTATCTTTTTCCCGATGTGGATGGGCATAATAGGGTGCTTATGGCTGTGGATGCTTATGAGCAAATAACGGGTAATGCGCGCCCCATGTTAGTGGCCGATGCTGGCTTTATGTATGTGGCAAAAATGAGCGGTTATGCTGATAGTTACGATTTATTTACGCCCGATGTGGGCGAAATGGCTTTTTTAGCTGATGAATTGGCACCGCACCCCTTTTATACCCGCGGGTTTTTGTTGGATAAACCTGACTCCATAGAGGAGCTTTTAGAGCGGGCGCATGCCCATGGCAATGTGGCTAAGAATTTGATTATTAAAGGGCATACAGATTATATTGTTGCGGGGAAGGAAATTTTGCACACGGTGCAGGCTCCTTCTGTGGATACCATGGAGGCCATTGGCGGCACGGGAGATTTGGTTACGGGACTTGTCACAGGGCTTTTAGCTAGCGGTTTTGTTTTACATGAGGCTTGTTTGGTGGCGGCTAGGACCAATCGTGTTTTGGCTGATTTGGTGCAGCCCACACCGGCCACACAGGTAAGCGAACTTACTCCGCGTTTGTGTGAAGCCTTAGATAAGGTAATGCAAAGCATATAATAAATTTACATCTATCTAAGCCTATGGTATGCACTGCCTTTAACTTTTTATAGATGAGAGAGGAAAAAATGTCTGAAAAACTTGAAAAAATGTTTGCTATTAAAAAAGAAGGCGCCAATTGCGCTCAAGCCGTGGCCTGTGCTTTTTGTGAAGATTATGGCATGAGCCGTGAAGATATGATGCGCACTGCCACCATGTTGGGCGGCGGCATGTGTGTGGGCGAAGTGTGCGGTGCGGCTGTGGGGGGTATGTTGGTGCTAGGCTTAAAATATGGTTCAGAAAGAGCCGATGACAAAGAAAATAAAAAAGCCTGTAAAGCCAAAGGGCGTGAATATATGCAGCGCTTTCGCGATACCTTTGGCATGGTGCGATGTCAAAACTTGCTTGGACATGACATCAATACACCTGAAGGTATGGAAGCCGTTAAGGAAACAAAAAAGGTGAAATGCAAAGCAACACTTACCACAGCGGTGCAATTGCTCGAAGAATTTGGTTGTTAATAACAGAGGCGCCTAGCTTGTAAAAGTTAGGCGTTTTTAGGTGTATCATGTTCGATTTTACTTCTTTTTTAATCTATGCGGCAGTGGTAGCGATGACTCCAAGCCCTCAGAATATCATGTCCATGGCCAATGCGACCTCTGGAGGATTCAAGCGCAGCCTAGGTTTTGCTCTAGGCGTTTGGTTGGGAATGAGTCTGGTGGTGCTTTTATGTGCGGTGACCATGCATGCTGTGTTTGGTTTATTGCCTAGCATAGAGTTTCCCATGCAAGTGTTGGGGGCGCTTTATATATTGTATTTAGCGTGGAAAATTTTTACAGCGTCCACAGATTTACGCCAAAAGCATGTACCATGTTTGTTTGCCTCCGGCATGCTTATACAATTTTTTAATGTAAAATTATACGTGTATAGCCTGTTCTCCATACAGGTATTTGTGTTGCCACACTATCAAGGGCATATGCCCATGGTTGTTTTTTGGGCCATGGTCTTAGCATGCATGGGCTTTGCAGGTACCATGCTTTGGGCATGGCAAGGGGCTGTGCTTAAAAAAGTATTTACGCAATACGCACGCTTTGCCAACACTTTTTTAGCCTTATGCATGGTGTATTGCGCCGTGGCATTATTTATCTAAAATAGTGACGTTTAAAATGCGCCATGTGACTTACTAATGTAGGAATTGTCTAATGCTTATAATTATTACAACGCTGATACCCGTGTTTGGTATTATGCTTATGGGTATGGTGGCTCATAGGCAACAGCTTTTACCTTCCAATACGGCATCTTGCTTAAACCAATTTATTTATTGGTACTCTTTGCCCGTGTTGCTTTTCTACCTTATGGCTTCTGTGGATTTAAAGCATATTTCTCTTATGCCTGTACTTGGCTGCATCATAGGTTTGCTTATGGCTCAGGCCATAGCTACATTTTTATTACGTGCTGTAAAACTCTCTTTACAAGAAAGCCTTTCCGGTGGGTTAACGGCTTGTTTTCCCAATGTAGCTTTTATGGGCTTGCCTACTATTTTATTATTATACCCTGGAGATTCTGAGGCTAAGGCCATGGCTGGTTTGGTGGCTTTAGCGCCCACGGTTTCTTTTGTCTTGGCGGACGTTATGCTTTCTGTGAATAATAATTGTGCTCAGCATGAAAAAAATTGCAGTGCTACCATGCTCCACATAATGCGCTCATTGTATACTAATCCTGCTCTCATAGGCGCTACCTTGGGTATGGTGGTGGGCTTTGGAGACATTCCCATTCATAGCTCCATCATGCATATGGCGGAGCTTCTTGGTTCAGCTTCAGCCCCTTGTGCGCTTTTTTGTATGGGTATGTCCGTGGCTGAGCAATTAAACTCCATGAGGCAAAGAAATATAGATAATACAAATGTTCAAGTGGTGACGGATTTTGGGGGAGCTACCCAAGCGCGCAGTCAGAAAGTTTGGGAAGCAAATGTGACACAGGCCATGTCACAAGGTATAATGATACTAGTAAAGCTTTTTTTGACACCATTTTTGGTATATATTATAGGTGCGGCTTTTGGTGGAACTGGGGTAAGCTTAGCCACCATGGCCATTTTATGCGCCATGCCGTCGGCTATTATGTGCCATATTGTGGCGGTAAAGTACAATGCTTTGGAAGTAGGCTGCGCCAACGCTGTTTTGATTGGAACGTTACTTTCTGTGGGTTCTATGCCTTTGGTTGTTGCTGTGGTACAAATGCTCACATAATATGCCATGAGGCTTGTATGCAGGCGTAGGAGCTTATAAAAACAAAAGAGCCTTGCTTATCCGTGTAGTACGGGAGCAAGGCTCTTTTTCAGTTATATGGGAAGGAGATTTTATGCAAATAACTGACCTGAGAAGGAGATAAGTACTGCCAAAACAAAACCTAAAAGGATGCTTGGTCCCCATGGATTCATGTTTGTCAGAATGGTTTCTTCATTCTTTTCTGCAGCGTCTTTTCTGTAATAAGAGACAATCATGCGCGCGCCAAAAATAATGAGCAACAAGAATAATAATCTTAAGCTCCAGGCGTTGCTTTTGTCTTCAGCAAAACGTAAGTCAATGACTTCTTGTGTATCCACCTTACCGGCATAAATCAAAGGAATAATACTTCCATTGGGCTCCCTATAAGCTCTAAAGGTTGTATTATCAACAGTAGCTACAATGCTGACATCTTGCTCTGGAATAATGTAAAAAGTCAAACGAGTGTCACCCAGTTGAGGGTCGCTGGGATTAAAGCCAAAATACAGGCTATTGTCTACAATTTTCACCAATGATCTGGGATTTTCCCCTTGCTGTAGTGCTTTTAAATACATGGCCACGCTATCTGGTGTGTGTAAAGCTTTTTTTCCAGCCTCGAGTATTGCTGTATGTAAAATTTCTAATTGCTCAGGATTTATCTTAAGATCCAGTGGTTCTGTGCTTCTTAATCCTTGTAAAAGCTTGGGGCCTAAGTCATAGACGCCAAGTTTGGCATTTTGAGCATAGACAACTTCATTATTTAAATCCGGCGCAATTCTTGAATTGAGTTCATAGTCTTGTGGATTCAAATATCTTGCAGGTCTGTTGCTCCAGTCCACATCAGAACTGTCCCCTGTATCAATGTCTTGATAATATTCTACTTTATAAATGAGCCCCAAGGCTTTGATGGCAATGCCAAAGCGTTCATCCACAATGGTATCACTTGTGGAGGCGCTGCCTTGTGCATGCACTAATTTGCCATTAAAAGCGCCATCGACGCTACTTACGCTAGGTAAGGCAATGGCTTGTTGGTTAATATAGCTAAGGGCACTCTTTTGTTCAGCAAAGTGCTTTTCCATGGAAAAGAGGGCAGAGCCAAATAGAAAGATAAGAAATGCACCCAGTATAAGAAAAAATACCGGTGGTGTATCTTGTTTTTCTTCATGAGACATAAATCTGTTCAGAGTTGCTTCTGAACCTTTCGCATAAGATCTTTGTTCTTCAGACATAAAAACCTCCCTTAGATTTACAGCTCAATATTACAAAAAACCTGCCACAATAGCAACAGCTTATTGTGAAAATTCACTCTTTCGTATCTTTATTTTATCCTGGGGCTAAAATGGGCAATAGTTATAAAACCTTAAAGGCAAAAAAAATAGAAAAAATAAAAAAAGGGAGGAAAAACCTCCCTTTTTTCTATTATACTTTTATTTTCCGCACATGGCCGCGGGTATCATGCACTTTTCTTTTAAAGGTTTGACGCCATTCTGGGCCATCTAAATGCTGTGCCAACCACTCTGCGGTGTGTAGTACCGCGCGTTTAATATTAAGATTTTCTAAAACGCGTCCTATGCCCACCTTACAAGAAGGGCAAGATACGATGATAGGGCCTGCATAGGAACTTAAGGATTCGGCAATATTACTACTCTTGCGTTCACGTAAAATATTATAAATATGAGGCGAGGTCATGGCACCCATGCCTGATTCACCGCAACAACCGGGTGAGGTTATAAAGTTGGCACCGGTAAAGGTGGATAAAGTGCGTAAAAGAGCTTTTCGGCCTTTGACCTTATGTATGCCTGCCCATTCTGTATGGCAAGATTCGTGATACAAGCGAGGCGCTCCCTCTAAATTGGCTTCAGGCGCAATGCCTTCTAAAGCCAATTGTATGGCATCTTTATGCTCAAGCCCTAACTGCTGCGTAATGGGTTCAATGCCTTCAATGCAAGTGCCGCAGGACGTGACCACATAATGGGTGTCAAAATGCGCCGCACAAGCTTCTTCTAAGAGCTCGGCCAAAAGCTTGCGAACATTTTCACGGTTGCGCCTGAAGGGTTTTTCCAATCCTGCCGTGAGTAGGGGGTAGCCACAGCACAAATGCCGCGGAGGCACTATGACGCTATGCCCTGCTTTGAGTAAGAGCAAAATGGAAGCCATGCCAATGCGATCATAAAAGAGCGAACCACCACAACCTGTGAAGTAAATGACTGCAGGTTTGGGGCTTATGGTGTCTTCTAGAGCTGGGGTGAAAATATGCCCGCGCTGTAGCTTCATGGATTCATAGAGATTGGTATACCCAATCTTGGCACCTTTACCGGAAAAGAGCGGACTTTGAATTTTTTTGCGCCAGCTTTGGGGGATAAAGCCCACAAATTTATTTTGTGTTTTTTGTCCCACAGATGCTAACTTGGCTGCTTTAGGAATGCGTTTTTGCGGGTCCACCATGAGCCAGCGCAAAGCACGAGATTTAATAGGATGGCCACCATTGCCTTTAGATTCTAACATGGTACGCAAAGCCAAGGCCACTTCTCCCGAAGGGATTTTCACGGGGCATACGGCGGTACAGCGCCCACAAGCTGTGCAATGCTCAAAAATATCATTGATATGCTGCAACAGTCTTTCATCCATGCGCCCTGTGTTGGCCTGTATATAGTACACTGCCTCTAAGAGCATGCCGAGTACCATATTTTTATTGCGCGGATGCCATTGCATGGAGCGTTCCGGATAGGTCATGGAGCATACATGCTTGCATTTTCCACAGCGTGTGCAGTTTTGCACCAGACTAAGCAAATCCATAAGCTGTTCTTTATCTGGCAGACCACTTTCTTTAATGTCGTTGATAAGTCCATTAAAAGAGAAGGTAAAAGGACGTACTGGCAGTTCTTTATTAATAAGCTTGGCGGGATTTAAAATATCGCGAGGGTCCACTCTTTCTTTAAATTCACGCAAATCATTAATTTTATCTTGGTGTAAGAAGGCAATTTTAGTGATGCCTATGCCATGCTCTCCGGAAACAGCGCCGCCCATATCTTGGGCTGTGTGCATAACGCGCGCCGCCACATGTTCTGCTTCTTCCAGCATATGGTGGTCACTGGAGTTCACAGGGATATTGACGTGGCAATTGCCATCGCCTGCGTGCATATGACTGGCTACCACAATGCGGCTAGCGTACATATAATCAATGATTTGTAGTATTTTTTTCTCTAATACGGCATATTTAGTGGCAATTTGTTTAAGAAAGAGCACAGCGCGTAAGAACATTTCTTCATCGCTCACTTCCGTGGCGGACACATCACCTTGCGCCACTTTGGAAATGTAAGAAAACTCACGGTTAAACTCTTTGTCTTCTAAGGGAAAGCCTGGCAAACGCCCTACAGATTGCATGGCATGACGGAAAGCTGAGGCCACACACTCTAAGTTGAGCTGTTCCAAAAAGAGAGCAAAGTCAGGAATACGAGCCATGGGGATAACCACGTCTTCATTGATTTTAAAACCAGAAGTGCGCTTGGCTATGGCTGAGAGTTTGTGTCTATCTTCCCAAAAAAGCTCGGCTTCCTTAGCGTCTTTAGCTACAGAGCAGTCCACATTATCTTGCTGTTCCACCACAGCCACAATGGCTTGCATACATTTTTCTAATAAGGCTTCATCATCGCCGTCCACTTGTACTATGATAACGGATATGGGGTCGCCTTCGTATTGGGTAGATTTTCTTTTGTACCCAATGGCTTGAACATATTTTACGTTAAATTCTTCCAGAGCGGAAATACTGGCATAATCACCATCTTGGCGTATTTGATCGCGTAATTTTACAAGCTCGCCAATGACCACGGCGGCAGGGTGCATGGATCTGCCAAAAAATTCCAGCACGATAACTTTAGAGTATTTAGGTTTTTTGTGAAGTACGAAGCTTGCTTCTGTAATGAGGCCATCCACCCCTTCCTTTTGCATACCGGGAAGGCCACCCAAAGCTTTGTTGGTTACATCTTTGCCAAGGCCAGGCAGCCGTACTTCTTCGCCATGCAGTTGCACCACATTTCGTACGCCGCCTGACATGTCCTTGATTTCAAAAATGGCGTGCTCATTGGGGAGAATTTTATGGCGAGGATGATTTTTGCGCTCCACAGTAATGATTTCACCGGTGGGGGTCACCATGCGCCACCAGAGCAAGTTATCAAGCGTGGTGCCGTATTCAAAAGCGCAAGGGCCACCGGCATTTTCTGCAATATTACCCCCTATGGTGGAGGCTAATTTTGAGGCCGGATCTATGGAAAAGAAAAGTCCTTTAGCATCTGCAGCCTTAATGGCTTCGTGGGTAAGTAAGCCCGCTTCACAGGTAAAGGTGAGGTTGTCGGTATCAATGGACGAAATACGCGTTAAGCGAGTAAGGCTTACAATGACTGTACGCTTACGAGCCGGCACAGCTCCTCCAGTCATGCCGGAGCCGCCGCCACGAGGAATAAGAGCAAATTTTTTATCATTGGCCAAACGCACCAATTCTGCCACCTGTTCCGTGGTGCTTGGTTCCACAACACAAAGTGGCAGTTCCATGCGCAAGTCGGTGGCGTCGGTGGCGTTTTCTACCAGTGCGCCCGGACGGGTAATAATACATTCCTCCGGCATAATGGAGCGAAAAGCTTCGATAAGTTCCCCGCGAAAAGCCACTTCCGCTTCATGGGCAGACCAAAACATGGTAATGCCTTCGCCAATACTGGTGGCATAGTGATGCGCCAAAGCCAGCGAATTGGCGTCAAAGGTCTTTTGCACGCTTTGACGTACAGTTTCCGCATCTATAAAAGGATTATACGCCACAAGGAATAATTCTTCGGCTATGGCAATGGCCAAGTGGCGCACGGATTCTGGCCACTCCTCAAAGTCATTACGATTGATGCGGAGAATGCGGTTGACCACATACACTGGAGAGATGGAAATATGCGGGCCTTTATGAGCCATAATGCGTGCCTCGTGTGGGAAAAAATTCTACCATGTAGAAAAAGGATTGGTAATTAAATGAACATTTTTATAACGCATATCATGGCTCACCTCTTCACCAAGCCATGGTGGTGTCATAAAACTTTCTTGTTCATTGCTAAGCTCAATTTCTGCCAAGACAAGACCTGTATTGATGCCTAAAAAAACATCTACTTCCCACAGATGTTGCTCATGAGGGATTTTGTAGCGTATTTTTTCAATGAAGGGTTTTGTTGCCAAGGTATCTAAGAGTATACGTGCATCTTCAGAAGGAATGGCGTATTCGTATTCTGAAGCGCTTATGCCGGAAAGGGCGCTTTTTATGGTAATAAAAGCCTTGGGCGTAAAGGTAGAGGAGGGCTGCGCGGCTAAAGGCTCGCACAGGCGCACGCGCACCACACGGTCTTTGTCCGTGCTTAGGTAGCCTTGTGTGTATTTGGTTCCGGTAATGCTAAGTTCTTGCCAGGGGCTTCCGTGCACAAGAAACTTTCTTTCAATTTCCATGGCCATGACAGAATAAGAATGCCTTTACGCGCTAAAGTGTTTTATATATCGTCATTCTATGAGAGATGTGAAAGGTTTTCTTCCACATCTCTCATACATATTTTTAATCCCATTCACGCTTATCTTCGATGGGACGAATTTGCGGCGGTAGGCTACCTGGGGTAAGCACTTCCAAGGTGGGACGTAATTTAATTTTCTCACGGAAAGCGTGTAATAATTCTTCTTCACGAGAGAAATCACTGGTTTCCACAAAGAGCACCATTTCATCAATGCCGCCAGGATTGGTAACTTCAATTTGCCAGCGTTTGATTTCTTCAAAGTTGCTCATGACTTGCTCTACCTGATGCGGGTACACAAACATGCCCTTAATACGGGCTGTGGTGTCTACACGACCCACTGTGGCGCCAAGGCGTGGGCTTGTGCGTCCACATGCGCAAGGAGAACGGTCAATATAGGACAAATCACCCGTGGCTAAGCGAATAAGAGGGTAGGTCTTATTGAAAGTCGTTACAACGATTTCACCTACTTCACCATCCTTTAAAGGAATGCCGGTGTCTGGATGGCAAATTTCCACATAACATCTGTTGGCAATATGCAAGCCTGTTTTATGGAAACATTCATAGCCAATACAGCCCACATCAGCGGTGCCATAGCCTTGGCGTAGTAAAATATCGTATTTTTTCTCTAATTGCGTACGCATTTTTTCTGAAAGGCGCTCGCCGGTGACAAAGCCCACTTCTAGGAAAAGGTCTTTGCGAAGGTTCAGCCCTTTTTCTTCAGCGCGCTGAGCCAAGTGCATCAAAAAGCTTGGCGTCCCCACATAGCCGGAAACACGAAGCTTTTGCATGATATCAAGCTGCGTAATGGCCTCAGAAGGGCCAGCAGGAATAACGGCACAGCCAAGGTTACGCAAAGGCTCTTCAAACATAAGTCCGGCAGGCGAGAGATGATAGTTAAAAGTCACTTGCACCGCATCGCCAGGACGATAACCTGCGGCGTAAAATGCTTCCGTATATCCCCAGTAGTCATCCCCTCTATCCTCGGGGTCAAAAATGGGCCCAGGTGAAAGGAAGATGCGCTTTAAGTCCCCAATATCCTTTGTGAGTAATCCACCAAGGCGCGGCCCCATGGATTGCAAAAAGATAAGTTCTTTCTTTTTAAGGATAGGGATATGCTTGATGTCAGATAAGGTTTTGAACTTGTCTACATTAAATTGCGCACGATCAAAACGCTTCTTTACATCTTCCGAGTAGCGGTATGCATAGGAAAGCAAATCTTTGAGTTGAATAAGGTAAAATTGCTTGCGTTCACTTTCGTCAAGCACTTCCTTACGATTATAAATACCTTCGGTACGGTCTTTACGAGTCATTTGACACTCCCAAAAGAGATTCACAGAGTTGTTATGGACAAGCACCTTGCGTTAAAAAAAACACATATGCAAGGATTTTTTTTTATATCTGTAATTTCTATACCTTAGAAGGGGGCTACGGACGTGTGCTTATCCTATGAATTGGTAACATATAAAAAAATCCCCTATGTAAGATAAGTCATAATTTTGTGCTAGGCAAGGCCTTTGGCACGTTATTTTATACAGATAGACATTTTAGCAATGAAGGTTGTACAAAAGTTTATGGAGCTTGTGTCACAAAGAGTGCAGCGCCATAGATAGGCACATGAAGAAAATAACAAGTGCGCCTTGATGTACACGGAATAACCATGATTTGCGTTGGGGAATTATGAGGTTTGACTGTATGTGTAAAGAGGAAACAGAGTGTGCAGAGACCATGGCGAAAGTAAGTATAAAATTTTTTACATACCAAGCTTAAAATGTTTTTTTTTTACTGAATTTAAGGTCTAAAATACGCACCAAGCATTTTTTATCCGCAAACTGGTATGAAGTGTTTTTTATAACACATTAAAAATATAGGTAAATTATTTTGTTCTCCCATAATGGCTAGAAAAGTAAAAAAATTTGCACTTTTCCCTTGCCAAAAAATGTCTCATGGAGTAAAAAAAAATTAGAGGATACATCTAACTCAATCAATTTCGCACTTAAGTGCATAAGGAAGGAAGGTTAATATGAAAAAAATAGCAACTCTCTTGTTGACTGCAGGCTTGGTATTTGCTGGTGTTACCGGCGCTTCTGCCATTGACTTCAAGGCTAAAGGTCAATTCATCATGGGCTTTGAATTGGGCGAAACAGCAGGTTATGGTTTTAAGGGCGATGACAGCTTTGAAGCTGAGCAACGTGTGCGTTTACAAATCGACGCCATTGCTTCTGAGTCCCTTTCCGGTACTGTGTACTTCGAAATCGGCGAAACCACTTGGGGTAAAAACCGTGATTCTTCCATTGGCGGCGCTTTAGGTACTGACGGCATTTCCGTAGAAGTAAAGCATGCTTATATTGACTGGATTGTACCTAACACCGAATTGAAAATTCGTATGGGTCTTCAAGCTTTGGGCTTACCTTCCTACACCACCGGTACTTCTCAAGTATTCGTACATGACGTAGCTGCCATCGTATTGAACAATAAGTTCAACGATAACGTTAGCCTTACCGCTTTCTGGGCACGTCCTTTCAATGATAACTATGTTGATAATGGTCAAAGCCAAAGTGACAGCACAAACTTCCTTGATAACGTAGACTACTTTGGTCTTGTTTTACCCATGACCTTCAATAATTTTAATATAACCCCTTGGGTTACCTATGCAGCTGTTGGCAGAAACTTCATTGATTACGCCACCGTTTCTGGTAGCTCTGTTGCCCTTGCTGATAACGTAGTTATGGGTGTAAGCAACTCTGTAGGCGTTGCTGCTCTTCAAAATGCTGGTATGATGAATAGCTCCGTAGTAGAAGACTTAAATGCTTACGGTAGCGTATGGCATGTAGGCTTAACTGGTAAAGTAAGCTTCAACAATCCCTTCACCCTTGCTTGGGATTTGAACTACGGTTCCGCTGAGTTCGGTGAAGAAGCTTTCAGCCGTCATGGTTTCTACGGTAGCCTCTTGGCTGAATACAAAATGGATTGGGGTACTCCTGGTTTGTACTTCTGGTATAGCACCGGTGATGACGGCGATATTAGCGATGGTTCTGAGCGTATGCCTACCATCAACACCACCGGCGGCACCAATGGTTTCTCTCCTTTCGCTCTTAATGGTCACACCTACATCGGTCGTGAAGGTGTAATCGGTAACACTCTTATCGGTACTTGGGGTATCGGTGCACGTGTATCTAACTTCTCCTTCATGGAAGATCTTTCCCACACTTTTGCTGTGAACTACTTCAATGGTACCAACCATGGCGAAAACGGTCGTGTTCTTTCCAACCGTGGTGCTAATTCTCAAGCTTGGGCAAGAAATGCTGAAAGCGGCATGTACCTCACCACCGAAGACTGGGCTCTTGAGTTCAGCCTCCGCAGCAAGTACAAAATCTACGAAAACCTTACTTTAGCTTTCGAAGCTGCTTATCTCATTCTTGATATGGATGACGATATCTGGGGTAACCATGACGCACATGATGCTTGGAACCTCAACACAAGCTTCGTATACAGCTTCTAATCACTTGTTATAGTGGTGCATCTAAGGGGTCTTCGCAGTGAAGACCCCTTTTTTTTGTTGCGTAAAGATTGTATTTATGGACATGAGAGCATTACTTGTGCATTCCTGAGCACGTCGATGTGTGAGCGTTATTTGTTCATAAAAAAAGCCCTCAGACAAAGTCTGAGGGCTTTTTTAGCTGATAAAGCAAAGCAAAATTTAAGCTAACAGCTTACACTCTTGCAATGTTGCTCGTAAGTATTCTTTGTTGCCTTCAGAAAGAGGTACCATGGGTAAGCGCAAGGTATCTTCCATTTTACCCATCATGGCCAAAGCTGTTTTCACGGGAGTGGGGTTGGTTTCCACAAACATGGAGCGATTAAGCGGCATGAGGTCATAATGGATTTTACGTGCTGTAGCCAAATCACCAGAAGCAAAAGCTTTACAAAGCTGTGCCATAAGTGCAGGAGCTACATTGGAGGCGACTGAAATTACGCCTCTACCGCCAAGACTCAGCAAGGGGAGTACGGTAAAGTCATCGCCGGACAGTACACTGAAGTTTTCTGGGCATGCTTCAATAACGTCAGAAACTTGTGTAATGTTGCCAGTGGCCTCTTTAATACCCACAATGTTTTTGAAGTCTTTGGCAAGACGTCCCACTGTGGCAGGCAAAAGATTACAGCCTGTACGTCCTGGTACATTGTAGAGCACAGCAGGAAAATCCACAGCATCCATGATGGCTTTGTAGTGTTGGTACAAGCCTTCTTGAGTGGGTTTATTGTAATAGGGGGTAATGAGCAAAGCGCCGTCTGCGCCTGCTGCTTTGGCAAATTTAGTAAGCCTAATGGCTTCATCAGTATTATTGGAGCCTGCTCCAGCAAGCACAGGAACGCGTCCTTTTGCTTGGTCTATACAGATTTCAATAACTTTTTCATGTTCTTCATGAGTTAAAGTAGCAGATTCACCTGTAGTTCCACAGGGGACAAGACCGTCAATACCTTGCTCGATTTGCCATTCAATAAAGGCGCGATAGGCCTTTTCGTCCACCGCGCCAGCAGTAAATGGCGTCACCAAAGCTGTAAATGCGCCAGCAAATACCATAAAATTCCCTCGTACTAGCAACAAAAATAAAAAAATTTTATAAAACTAAGGCTACTATTGGTTTAAGTATTCTTTTAGTTCCTTGCCTGCACGGAAAAAGGGAAGGCGTTTAGGCTCAACGGTAACAGAATCGCCTGTTTTGGGGTTGCGTCCTGTATAGCCTTCATACTCTTTAACTTTAAAGGAACCAAAGCCGCGAATTTCTACTCTTTCGCCGGCGAGTAAGGAATCTTTCATGCAGTCTACAAAAGTTGTCACCACAAGGGAGGCGTCTTCCATAGGCAGGTTGGCTTCTTCTGCAAGTGCCTTAATAAGTTCGCTTTTATTCATAATTTCTCCAAAAAAAATAAACTAGTAGTGTGAGCTACATATCGTAAGCTACAGAATTTTCATATAAAAGTAAATATTTATTCTTAGCTTATGTGTAAAACATTTCTATTTTCAAGCTCATCCAATGTACTTAAGCGTATTCTTTGAATTTTTTGTGCTATAGCTTGAATATCTACCCCAGCAGGTGAGCCGTTGGCATTGGTTAAAAAGGCCTTTTGTTGGCGCACTGCTTCCATGAGTTTTGGATCAAAACGCACAGATCCAAGCAGCGTGGGTTCAATGCCCAAAAATCTTTGACAGGCCATATGTAAGGTGGCAAATGCTTTCTTTTCTTCTTTGGCATTTTCCACCTGATTCACAATGATCATAAAATCTCGCACGCCGTGATTGGTATGCAAAATTTTCATAAGAGCATAACTGTCTGTGAGAGATGTGGGCTCTGGCGTAATAACAACAATACGCACGGCGGCCATGGCAGCAAAGGCTTGTACCATGTCGGTAATTCCGGCGCCAAGATCCATGAAGACATAGTGATATTCAGACAATAAAGGGTTAATACGCTTAAGTAAAATTTCACGCTGATCTTCGTCTAGTTCTACCAATTCAGGCATGCCGGAAGCCGCAGGTAAAATATCTAATCCTGTATCAACTTTATGCACCACGTCTTTCATATCGCAATGCCCAAGCAAGGCATCTTGCATGGTTTTTTCAGGGGTAATGCCCAGTAGCACATCAAGGTTCGCCAAACCCATGTCACAGTCCATTAAAATAGATGGTAGCCCCATATGCTGAAGAGCGTAGGCAAGGTTAAGCGTGATATTGGTTTTGCCAACACCGCCCTTGCCGCTCATGATGCAAACACTCATAGTTGTATTGGACATATTATACCTCATCGCCTCCGCCAAAAAGGAAGCGTTTCTCATGGGATAGCACAAGCGTTCGCGTCTCATCAAGGCTTTTAGCTGGTTTTTTATACATGCGTAAGGGGACATGGTCTTGCACAGCTTGTTGCAAGGCATCGGCAGCATTTTCTAACAGATTTTGTACATTGCAGGCATCAGGAGAGATATTGGCAATACCGGCATAAATGGGGAGCTTTTGCCCATAGCATTCATCTATGATGTTTTCCACAAGGCTTTGCGCTTTAAAAGGCTTAGCTCCTGGCAAAATGAGAGCAAAACTTGTGGCATCAAGCATGCCAAGGGTGTCGCAAATTTCTGCATGTTCTTGAACAGCTTCACGTAATATTTGCTTAGCTGTGTGGTGGTCTATGGTATGGGTGGTTTCAAAGGCAAAACGCGCCATGGAAAGGGGCGCTGTACCTCTTTTTGCACGAATGATTTCTTTTTCTGCTTGAAGCAAAAAGGGGGAAGCCAAAAGCATTTGCCCCATAAGCTCAGAGGATTGTAATTTTTTATCTGCAGCTAAATTAGCCATATGAACAAAAGCGCTCATTTCGCTAAGTTCTAAAGTGTACCATCCTTCAGGCAGACATTCTGCGCAAATCTTTTCCCAAGCTCTTGTGTCAAGATTAGACACAAGTTTAGCCACCACAAAGTACGAAGGGGGAATATTCTCTCCCTTTTGCTGTGGTACAAGTTCTCGATGTGCCTGCAAAAGCTCTTGCACAAGATCTTCAGCTGTCACATGTGGAGCAGATAGCTTATTGTTTTTTGTCATGTTGGTACAAAAGGTAATCGTGTTGAAAAATATCAATGCGTCCGTTGAGAACAGCGTCCACATCGCCCACTTCTGTATTACTTCTGTGATCTTTTACAAGCCTGTACGGATGCAAAGTATAGGTGCGAATTTGACTACCAAAAGCTATGGCTTCTTTGTCGGCATATTGCGCTTGTTTTTCCGCATCTCTTTTGCGCAATTCCAAATCGTACAGTCTGGCGCGTAAAATTTGTAAGGCTGTTTCTTTATTATGATGCTGAGATTTTTCATTTTGGCATTGCGCTGTGACGCCGGTGGGAATATGCGTTACCCGTACAGCAGAGCTGGTGGTATTAACGCTTTGCCCCCCTGGGCCACTGGAGCGAAATGTATCAAAACGCAAATCTGACTCTTTAAGGTCTATATTGATATCTTGCCCTGCATCGGGAATAATGTCTACTGATGCAAAAGAAGTATGTCTACGCCCTGAGGAATCAAAAGGAGAAATGCGAATGAGCCTGTGTATGCCGCGCTCGCTTTTCAGTAAGCCAAAAGCAGATGGCCCGCTAATGCGTAAGGTCACACTTTTAATACCTGCTTCGTCACCGCTTAAATAATCCATTTCTTCCACTTTATACTTCTGGGTGCTGGCCCATCTTGTATACATGCGTAAGAGCATTTCGGCCCAGTCTTGAGATTCCGTACCGCCGGCACCGGGATGTATTTCTAAAATGGCATTATGTCCATCTTCCTCAGCAGAAAGTAACATATGCATTTCTGTGGCATCCAAGAGGGTGTCTAGGGCAGCAACTTGCTCTTGCAGCGAAGTCAAAAGCTCTTGAACCTCATCCATATTTTCTTGCTCGCCTTGCGTTTGCGCTTCTGTGGCAAGCTGTAGCCATTCTTGCATATCTGTATGGTTTTTTGCCAAAAAAGTAAGTCGTTCAGCTTCATCTTCCAAACGGCGTTTTTCTTGAAGCATGGGCGTTAAGGCCACAGGGTCACTCCAAGCATCAGGCTTGGCTAAATGCTCTTCCACCTCAGATAAGCGCTTTTGACAACCAGCAAGGTCAAAGACGCCCCCAAAGGGTTTGAAAGCGCTTGGTGAGCGCGAGGCATTGAGTACGTAATTCGGCAATTTGTAACATAAATTTTAGTGGTTAAGGTTTATGCGTGCGCGTATGTGTGCGCTTATGCAAAAAGTATGATGAACCAAGACAATAAGCAAATAAGGCTAGCATTACCCAAGGAATATAGGGGTAAAGCTTGTGGAAAAGTGTGGTTGTTACACTTGTGGCCGCAAAGCCCGTAAGACTTTGAGCTTTAAATTGAGCACCTTGTAAATGTATTCTCCCTTGAGCGTCTACAATGGCAGAAATCCCTGTATTGGTGGTGCGTATGAGCCAGCGCCCTTGCTCTACAGCACGTAAAAGGGAGAGCTGCAAATGCTGTAAAGGAGCAGGTGAGTCTCCAAACCAACCATCGTTGCTTAAAATAACAAGGACGTTGGCGCCATGAGCCACACGCTTTTGTGTAAGCTCAGGGAATATGCCCTCATAACAGATGAGGACGCCTAAAGCAAGGGCTACTTCCTGGCCATGAATGTTAAAAGCCGTATTTTTTAAAGGGGTTTCTTGCACTCCCACACTAAAAGCGCCTATGCTTTGCAAAAGCCCTTCTAAAACATTCCATTGTAACCATGAAGGCACATATTCCCCAAAAGGCACCAAGTGTACTTTGTCGTAATAACCTAGTAATTCAGCGTTTTCATTGAGGGAATACGCTCTGTTAAAAGGTCTGTTTTGTCCTGTTTCATCCATGTGCGCCGCAGGAGCGCCCAGAAGAAAGGACGCCTTGGAGGCGCGTACCAATTGTAAGAGCTGTCGTCCCAACAGGGGGTGATGCTCAATGAAAAAAGGCATGGCAGTTTCCGGCCAAATTATCAGCGGTTTGCCTTGCGAATATTCTTGGCGAAAGGCTTGCACAGCGTTTAAACTCAATGAGGCATAGGTTCCCAATGTGGCTTGCTGTATTCTGGGTTCCCATTTTATATTTTGATCAATGTTACCTTCCACCATGATGACGGGGAAGCGTGTTTTTTCGGCATGTGCTTGGGTAGCGTTTGCAGAAAAGTACAGTGCATAGAAGCCATAGCCTAACACGCAAAGCAAGAGAAGAAAAGCTGCCCCCAAAGCCTGTCCCCGCGCCCTAAGAGAGGTGCGAGCAAAGTGCTGCCACAGGCCTTGGGTTAAAAATAAGGTTAAGGCCACATACACTGCTGACAAAGCATATGCCCCCAGCACGGAAGCCCCTTGTATTAAGAGTGGATACGGGGCAAAGGCTGCGGATAAAGTAAGCCAGGGGAAGCCTGTAAAGGCCACATTACGCAGCATCTCAAAGCCGTACCATAGGCAAGCCAATGCCACCATACGCCGCAAAGGTGATATGGGCATACTGCCTGTAAGTTTATGAGCCGCAAGTGAGAAAAGTCCACCATACAAGCCCACATAAGCCCCCATGGCCATGGCGCAAGGAATGGCCAAAGCCCATGGCAAACCACCCACGTTTTGAATGGGTATGGCTAGCCAGTACAGGGCGGCGAAAGAACCGCCTAAACCTGTAATCCAACCGCGGCGTAAAGCCTCAGGAGCAGAAGGGGCATGTGTACCCAATACAGCTAAAGCCCAAGGATACAGCAAAGCCAAAAAGGGCAAGTGCACAAGAGCATTGGGGAAGCCAAGCCAAAGTCCCAAGGCACCTAAAGCTCCTACGGCATATTGCTGTTTTGTGTGTAATGCCAAGGGAGGTGCTACAGAAAAAGAGGCACAAGACGCAACAGAAGAGAGTGCGAGGTGCGGGGCAGTTTTTTGCGCCTGTTTGTTAGCGCCATTTGCCACGTTATTCTCCTGTATGGGCAAGGGATCTGTTCACTGCTCAGCGTCTTGCTGCGGCGCCGAACTTTTTTCCACCATAATGCGGCGAATGAATTTTACATCCGCTTCTTTTACAGTAAATGTCCAACCATCTATGTGAAAGGCTTCGCCTTGTGTAGGCACATGACCAGCTTGTAAGCTTAAGTAGCCGCCTATGGTATCTACTTCATCTGAAATAAGGCTAATACCCAATTCTTCGAGATCCTCCAAGTAAGCACGCCCTGTAAGTTCATAGCAAGGCTGTTCGGGATTCTCTGAAAGGATTTTGATATCTTTTTCTTTGGAAATATCATGCTCATCTTCAATATCGCCCACAATTTCCTCAAGCACATCTTCAATGGTAATGATGCCGGAAGTGCCACCATATTCATCTAAAGCAATGGCTATGTGCAATTTTTGTGTACGAAACTCTTGTAATAAATCACGGACGCCCTTGGTCTCAGGCACAAAGAAAGGTTCACGCATGATGGCGTCAACCACAGTATGCACGGCATCGGGATGAATAAGATCGCGCAATAAATCTTTAGCATGGATAATGCCAATAATGTTATCACGCGTATCGTGGAAAACAGGAATACGCGAGTGTCCAGAGTTGACAATGCATTGTGCCGCTTCCATAAGCGACGTTTGTGAGGGAACGCAGTCAATGTCAGTGCGAGGTGTCATGACATCTTGCACTTGTAAATCATCAATACGTAATATGCTTAGAAGCATGGATTCTTCATCGGCGGCAACTTCACCGTCGGCTCTAGCTTCTAAAATAGCCCTTTCTAATGTTTCGTCATCTTCGCCACGACCAAAAAGTCGACTAAGTCGTGACCAGAGAGTACTGTCGGAACCTCCGTCCAAGCGATCCTCCAAGGTTAATGTTCTGTAATGTGAAGGCACTGGGGTGCTCTTCGTTATGTTACTTTGTGGGCAAAGGAGTTCATGACCCTTAGCCTCTGCATCTAAGATTGCGCTGTGTGCAAACCCTAGAAAATGAAATATGCAATAAAGCAGAAAAAAATTCTACTAAATTTTTTTAGTTTGTTCCATATGCGAGCGCATAATCCATGTGGAAAGAGGGGGGATGCTCTTGTTGCTATCTGTTGGGAACCAAAGGATTTTTTTGGATTTTTCATCCACATGCGCCCAATTTTCAAAGCGTACGGCAATTTGCCAAAGATTATTTTTTTCCACATGATGACGCATGGCCACACGGCAGGAAATCCAAAAAGAAAGCGTGGAACCTTGGTTTTCTTGTTGCTCGTCTTTGGGCTGAACTGGCGTGTCGGCTGGGCTTGGTACAGCGGCGTGGGCCGGTGTTTGCCCTGCGCCCTGCGAGCCAGCCTGTTGAGCTGCCTGTGCAGCTTTACGCTCAGCCTCTTTATTTTTAGTATTAGCAAGTACTAAAAGAAAAAGAACATGCGCCTCTTTTTCCAAAAGGTGTGAAGCATGTGCCATGGCACGTTCATGCACAAAAACCCGCAAGCCCCCAGCAGAAATATTGTCTAACACCATGTCATTATGCGCTTGTGGGCGGAAAATAAATAAGGGCTTTCCCAAGGAAGTACGCATGGTGGGTAAAGCTGTATTGCCCGTCATGGGCCAAAGTCCCAAGCCAAATACGGCGGTTTTGGGAGGTGTATAGCGCAAAAAGGCACGTTTTTGCCCAGGGGAAACCGATTCTGGCAATAGGAGATAAAGCTCAGTAAAGGAACTACGCCGTACAGCCTTAGCAGCTTTGGTGGTAAAATGGAAAAAAGAAGTCTTTTTATTTTGCTGAATGGAGAAAAAAAGAATTAAAGGCACGTCAGTCCATTGATGCGCACCAAAAGCGTCAGTTATCTGTATGATAAGATGCTCTTGAGACACAGCATTAAAAATGCCTTCAGCCGAAAAGCCTTTAAAGTCTCCTTGCATTACCTCAAGGCGCACCACAGAGCGCTGTGCCAATGCTGCATGCAAGGTATTTTGGACAATACGCATGCGTTGCTTTTTTTGGTTACGAGCGAAGAAGACTTTTTTGAGTCGATCTGTGAGGCTATAGCCCGCTATGGCCAGAGCAATTCCGGCAGCACAGCCCATGAGGACTTCAGAAACAAGCATGTATACATCCTTTATTTTAGCTTATATAGCCATGAAATACCTTGTGTAAAGGCCGTGTGTGTAGCTACTAAAGCTCCCAAAACAGTAAATGTTTAAAAAAAGAGTGCATAAATAAGATAAAATGCTCATTTTTGGCGCAAAATATGCCCTTGCATTAGTTGTCAATTTTTGAGTCATAAAAGGTATAAATACCTTTTTTCTTTTTGGCGCGATATAAAGCCTTATCGGCACGAGTATACAATTCTACATAGTTACTTGCATCAATGGGGTATTGGGCAATGCCTATGCTACATGAAATAGTAACTGTAATGCCTTCCCCTTCCAGTGTTTGGTGGAAAAACTCTATAACCTTATCAAGCTTTACCAATAGTACTCCAAGGCTTGGCATATTTTTCAAATATACAATGTATTCATCTCCGCCCATGCGCCCCACAATGTCATCGCTACGGAAAATACTTGCTAAACCAGAGGCTAAGTTTTTGATGACTATATCGCCCACAGCATGTCCTAAATTGTCATTGACTTGCTTGAAATTATCCACGTCGATGATACAAAGAACGCCGCGTTCACCTTGATTTTCTTGTACAGCTTGCTGAATTAATTCTGTGGAAGCTGTCTTATTATACAACCCCGTAAAAGCGTCTCGTTGCACATCATCACGTAGTTTTTGTAAACAGCGTGTTTCTTCATCCACATTTTTAATTTCCCCAATGGCCTTAGTAACATCGGTGGTGACATCTGTCCAAGAATTTTGGCGTAATTGACACCAAACCCAAGCGTTGTCAGCGTTTCTAAGGCGTAGCAAGGCTTCTGAGCTATTGCCACCAGCCATAAGTTTGCCCTGCATAGATTGAAATAAATCCATGTCATCGGGATGGATAATATCTAATGTTAAGCTATAATAATCAGCTTTTTCCACGGGTAGGGCATAGCCAAATTTTTTAAAAAATTGCGCCGTGGTTCGAAAATCTTGAGCATCCCAATCGTATTCGTATAAAATATTTTCTGAAGCTTCAAAAAGATAACGGTAGCGCACGGTCATATTTTGATCGCGAAGTTCTTTGTTTTTACGTTCAGAAATATTGATGATGGTACTCCAAAACCATCGACCGGACTCATCTTCAATGCAACGTAATGTTTCCAAAACCCACATGGCTTCTGGGGAGTCATTTTTAATTCTATATTCTAAGATGATAATATCTTGCCCATCTTTAAGGGCTTGATTTAAATTGTCTGTGACAGCCTCTTTGTCGGCAGGGTGTATGATTTCAAGCCAGCTATTGTGGTATTTTTTACGCAAATCCCTAGCTGTCATGCCAATGGTGGATAAAAAGGAATTCCCATATTCCAGTATTGTCCACTTTGCATCATCATTAAAGCGCACCACGCCACAAGGGGATGCATCAAAGAGCCATTGTAAGCGTTTGGCGGCGTATTCTGAAACCTTCTTTTCACGTGCGTGGGTACGAATAACATGCAAAAGGGTCAGCACACAAAAAATAAACCATGCGCTGCCAATGCCAAACATCATGTTTACGGTATTTTTTAAGCGTTCTTGCACCGTGTCAAAGGCCACAAAAACGGCTATTGTCCATTCCTTATGCTTACTGGGAACCAGGCTCACAAAATATGTATTGTTATTGATGGAAACTTTAGCAAAAGCTTGAGAGCCGGCCACTAGTTTCTCACGTAAATCCCGTAAAGTATTTGCAGAATTGTCATAGGAAGAAGCTAGGACGTCGAGGAGGTTTTCTCCCATGGATATGGAAGGAAAGGTGCCTTCCACAATGGTTGCCTGTGAATTCATGACAATATAGCGAATGTAACCAGGTAATTGTGGTGGTAAAAGGCTTTGACGTAAGCTTGAGTAACTTTTTGCCACAAAAAATAAAGCTTCTTCTCCATGTGAAAGGTTTACTGGAGTAGTATAAAAAGAGTAATATTCTCCCCTGTTATCCGTATAGGCAAGGGCATAAATATTTTTTTCCTTGGGCAAAAGCAGCAGTTTATTTTTGGTCACTGCATCAAGGGTAATGGTTTTGCCCATATGAGATATGATATGTGCTTTGGCATCGCGAGTAATGATGCCAATGAAAGGAAATCTATGCGAAATTTCGCCTAGAGCGTGCAGTTTATCTGTAATGGAGCCTTCCGTATTTGTTTGGCGCAAGGAAAAGTTTTTTGCCAAAATATCCACGTAATCTAAGGAGTCTTCTAAATTATAATCGTAAAAATGTGCCACATTGGACGCAGCGGCATTAAGTGTGATACGCGCTTGGTCTTCATAAATATGTTCAAGGTTTTGCACAAAAGCATACCCTAAGCCAACCAAAAGACAGGCGCAGCAAAAGAGGCCAGCTGTAAGGTAGGAATAGTTCTTTTTGGCATATTCAAAAAACACACAACACCTCATGATAAAAGACAGCGGAAACAGCTCTAGAGTAATACTCTAGGGCGTAAAAAAAAACAAGACTTAGCTTCATACTTAGCCTCATGCTTAGCCTTTGGGGCATGTGTATGGCAGTATACGGAGTTTTTATTTTTTTCATGTTTGATATGCCTCAGGCATGGCATCTATGATTGGATTTATGCTACATGGCATACGTTGCACTTGTCTACTAAAAGACATCACGTAAGGGGAAAAATAAAAAATAAGCGCTGATAATGGACAAAAAGTAAATGTAACTTATTTATTAGTTAACAACAGGAGTAGTGAATTTTTTATAGAACTTTTTGTAAGAAGAGAGAAATATTGTATGCTTGCTGTAACTTGTCAATATTTTAAAATTATTTTACTCTGAAGTGCCTTTTGATGTGTCGTCGATGTTTTTTGACTAAAACTTCCACTTAGCGTATTACCTCGCACTCTTTACGTGTCCTTTAATGGGATACGGATAACAGGGCATAAATCCATCCTTCTTTTTATCGTTTTTATATGTCTGATATATTTAAATGATAGGTAAACAATTTAAATGTTTATAAATTTTACATAGCTATGGTGTACTATGAGTAAATTTCGCTTGTCTTGGCAATTGAGAGTCACTTTTATTTTACTGGTTTTAGTAAATTTACCCTTCTTATTTGTGGCACAAATAAGCATGAATCTTGTGGAGAATGCCTTACTTTCTGAAAAGGAAAATAAATTACTCTCCATCACTCACGTGCTTGATTCCATGCTTGGCCCCAAGGGGTTTGATGGTATTTTAAATAAGTACCATGCTTCAGAGGCCTCGCGCGAGGAACAGATTGCCATTTTAAATTCTGAGCTTAAGGGCATAAGCGATAGCCTGATTCCCGAAGGGTCTGGGCTTGCAGTGGGGTACTATAGCAGAGATTTAGACTCCATTGTGGCTTATGGTCCTTCCAAGTCTTACTCGCATACAGTGGGTACTTCCATTTTGCCCGAGCATCCTGGGCGTATAGTCATGTCTTCTAATACGCCTGCTGTGGTGCGTGGTTCCATGGTGCGTGGATCCATCATGAATGCCATGTATCCCATTGAAAGAGAAGGTATAGTCATCGGTTACCTGTGGGCTAATGAGCTAGAAACGGATGTTGATGCTCAATTGGCTGAACTTACTCATGAAACACAAATTCTTCTTTTAGCTTGTTTTCTCTTTACCGGCATCATCTTATTTTTCCTTGCTCTGCGCACCGTGCGTGAAATGGATCATGTAATAGCTGGCGTGCGTCAACTTAAAGCTGATCTATCTTACCGTATTCCTCCAGCCAAGGGCGAATTTGCTGATGTTGTGGCCAATATCAATGATATGGCACAAACCATCAATAAAGCCACCAGCGAGTCCGCACGTGCCATTACGGTTTTACAAGGCATCATGAATAATATGGATTTTGCCATCATGGTGCTTGATCCTAAAACGCGCCGCATTATTTATGCTAATCCTTATGTGCATAAAATGTGGAACGTGGAAGATGTTGTTAATAAAATGTGTTATAAGGTTATTTATAACAAACCCGAACCTTGCGAAGAGTGCCCTCAGTTGCAATTCTTTAACAAAGCTGGTGAGCCAGACTTTTCCATCATGCATCGCGAAGAATATAACCCAGCTCTAGGTAAAGAATTTTTAGTGTCTGAACGCCTTATACGCTGGCATGATGATAGAATTGTGCACCTGCGTGTGTGTACGGATATTTCTGAACGTAAAGCCTTGGTGGAAGCGAAAACTGCAAACCAAGCACAGCGCGACTTCTTGGCACGCATGAGCCATGAAATACGCACCCCCATGAATGGTGTGCTTGGTATGACGCGCCTAGCCATACAAGATAATCCTCCTGCTAAGCAAATGGCGTATCTTAAGAAAATTCAATCCTCTGCTTCGCTGTTATTAGGTATTATCAATGATATTTTGGACTTCTCGCGCATTGAAGCGGGTGCCATGACCATTGAAAAACATTCATTTAATATTTACGAGGCCATTGATAAAGTGCATGAGCTTATTTTACCTCGTGCTCAAGAAAATAACACCATGCTTAAAGTAGATATTTCGCCAACTGTTCCTCAATTTGTGGAAGGCGATAGTTTACGCTTCTCTCAAGTGCTCTTGAATCTTATGGGGAATGCTACAAAGTTCACTTCAGATGGTGTGGTCTCTTTGTCAGCCTGGGCAGAAAATACCTCCGGAGGTAAGGTTCGCGTACATTGTCAAATTACGGACACCGGCATTGGTATGACAAAGGCGCAGCAAGAGGAGCTTTTCCAGCCCTTTACTCAGGCCGATACATCTACCTCGCGTCGATTTGGCGGCACGGGGCTTGGTTTGTCCATTTGTAAGGCCTTTGTGGAGCTCATGCAGGGTAGTATTAAGGTGAGTAGTGAGCAAGGTAAGGGCAGTACGTTCTCTTTCTATGTGCAATTTGATGAGCATGCTCTCTCATATAGCGATGAACAAAAAGTGGATAACCCTTGGGAAAGTCAGCGCTATGAAGGCCGCCACTTCCTTTTAGTGGAAGATGATTCCATTAACCAAGAAGTAGCACTCGCTGTACTAGGCGATATGGGCATTATAGTGGATGTGGCTAATAATGGACAAGAAGGCTATGATATGTTTATGGAAAAAGACTATGACCTTATTCTTATGGATATGCGTATGCCTGTTTTGGATGGCCTGAGTGCCACGCGTAAAATTCGTGCCAGTGACAAGCGCGATGCGCAAAGCATACCCATTTTAGCCATGACGGCCAATGCCATGGATGAAGATAGGCAAGAAAGCATCAATGCAGGATTAAATGCGCATATCTCTAAGCCCATTGATATTGATGAGCTAAAGCGCACCTTTTATGCTTTCCTTGCGCCAGTTTCCAGTGAGACAAGCTCTCAATAATATGTTGTAGAAACGAAAAACAAGTTTATATGGTAAAAAACCGGAAAGAGGCTGAGCGCTCTTCCCGGTTTTTTTATGCTATGTCTATGAAATTGTGCATGATAGTCCATACTTAAAACGTGTTTCTACGCGTTTTTAAGAAAGCCACGTCCACTTTACATACCCTTGATTAGGGACGCCAGAAGTTCGATTAAGCGGCACCAAGTGTTTCCGTTAGGCAAAGCATGAGACTTACGGAAATCGTGCGCAAAGTAATTCCGGCTTGTTTTGCGCGGCGGCAAGCCATGCCAAAAGCATGTCTTGTATAGTTTCCACTGAAAAATGGTATTTTACATGCCTAAACTTTATTAAAAAACGAATTCCACCTGTTTACTTCTAGTAAAGCGTATTAAACATATGAACTAAGAGTTTTATTTATTAACGGTAGTTAACTACTTTTTCAGTACCGACTTTCTTAAGGCAAGCGCGTAATGGTAAATTCTTCATGAGGCTCGTCAGTAAGGGTCATTCCTTCCGGTAAAGACACATTGGCATGTACTGTGGCGCTTTTGCCAGGCTCAAGTAAGGGCGGTGTTACTCGCACGGTGATGCCATTGAGATACGATTTATTATTTTTTAATGCTTCAGGAAATTCCACATGTATGCTTAAGGTTGAGGGGCTAATGGTATAGCTATTTTGTTCACCATTGATGACAATTGTTTTGTCAATGGTTTTACGAATTCTTTGGCTGACAACTTTATAGCTTACGGTAACAAAGGACGGGGTGACAGTGCTTTGCGCAGCTGTGGTGACTAAAGGAACTTTCTTGGTATGCGATCCGGCTTTTTCTGTGGTATCCATTCGAATATCCAAAGGAATACTTTCAATTTTTGAAATGATTTTTTCTGGGCCGCGCAATAAAGCTGTATTGGGGGCAATGTGTAAATCTTGCACTTTAAAGGCGGATGAGTGTAGCACGGTATGCATTTTGGGTTTTATGGGGACATTACGCTCTAAAAGTGTATCAGCTTGTACAACTATTTGTGTGGGAGTAATATCCAATACTTCAAAAGCGCGAAAGCTACCGCCCATCATATCTGGCTGCAGGAAAGAAATAATATTTTCGCCCTTTGTAAGGTTTGCTAAGCTAAAGGTATAGGGTTGCTTGGCATCATAACTTAGCAAAAGCGCTTTGGGGCCACGTACATGCACAGTAATATTATCAATAAGACCTTCTGTAATCACGAGATTTTTGGGGGCATTTTTATAATCTAGCTTTACAGAGATGTGCATATCCATACGTTCATTAATGGTAATGGCATACCATGCTCCCACGGCAATGCAAAAGGAAAGGAGCAAGATGGGAAAATTAATATGAGTAATTTTAAAGCGCATTACTTATAACCTCACGAAGTTTATGAGCTTGGACATGGGGTAGCATTTCTCCTTTAAGCGCCACAGAAACTTCTCCTCTTTCCTCGGAAACAACTATGGCAAGAGCGTCGGATTCTTCGGTAATGCCAAGGGCAGCGCGATGCCTTGTTCCAAAATTTTTCCCTTGTACCACTGCCAAAGGTAAAATGCATGAAGCAGCTGCCAGTCTACCTTTGCTAATGATAATGGCACCATCATGCAGGGGGGAGCTGTGTAAAAATATGGAAAGAAGGAGTTTTCGTGAAATTTCGGCATCAATGGTGGTGCCTTCTTGGCGCATGAGCTCTTGTAAAGGCATATTTCGCTCAATGATTATGAGCGCTCCTATGCGCAATCTTGCCATTTCCACACAAGCTTGAGTGATTTCTTCCAAGGTTGTTTGATGTAAATTGCTGCGTTTCCAAAAATAGCGCGCCCCCATTTCTCCAAGACCTTGGCGAATATCTTTTTGAAAAAGTATCACCACCACCAAAAAGAGCGATCCCACAATATGTTCTAGCATCCAGCGCAAGGAATAAAGCTCTAAATTATAGGAAATGGCGTATAGAACAAGTAAAATAACCAGCCCCATAAGGGAAGCTAAGCCTCGCGTGCCTTTAATGATATTAATGGCATTATAAATGAGTATGGTTATGATCCCAATATCTAACGCGTCACGCCAGTTTACGCCGGGCGGAATGTCTAATGTATTCCATAATTCGAACATATTATATCCTTTGCGATGATGTGCTTACAGGCTATCATGACATAAGTAGCTGTGCAATGTTTAGGGCGCGTGCACTTTGCGCCACATGATGCACCCTATGGTAGGCAATGCCTTGCGCTGCGAGAAGTGCTGTGGTTATATGCGTTGCCTCAGCGCGCATGGCCAGATTTTTTTCATCCCAATCCAGTTGTTTGTGTAAGAAGGATTTCATGGAAAGCGCTGCCATAAGCGGTCTTCCAAAATGTTTTAATTGATCCATATGGCGTAAAATTTCCCAATTTTGCACTACACTTTTTCCAAAGCAAATGCCTGGATCAAGTAAAATATGTTCCTCAGGTACCCCAGCTTGTGTAAGGCGTTGCAATTGCGAGTCAAAAAAACGATTTAATGTGTCCATTATGGGAGCTGAAGGAATATGATCTTGCATATTATAAGGGCGCCCAGAGCTGTGCATGAGCACATAACCTGGCTTATACTGCACCACCACATCTAAAAGTTCTGGATCAAAAAGACAGGCAGAAATATCGTTAATAATATGTGCACCGGCTTCTAATACGCTGGCTGCGGTGCGGGCGTGATAAGTATCTATGGAAATATAGGGCGCAGTGCGCGGGGGGGCAGAGGGGCAAGAGGTTGGTATGGCAGGGGCAATTGGCGCTGTGTCGTGAGGACAGCTTTGTGCGAAGTGCTGCTTTAAAGTGGTAAGCACAGGCATAAGGCGTAGGAGCTCTTCTTGCGGATCAAGGGGCAAAGCGCCTGGGCGTGAAGATTCAGCGCCTAAGTCCAAAATGGCGGCGCCTTCTTGCCAAAGCTGTTTAGCATGAGCAAAGCCTAAGCTTGCATCGTGAGATGTATCAAAATACTTACCCCCATCAGAAAAGGAGTCCGGGGTAAGATTCACTATACCAAAGAGCGCAAAAGGGGAGGGTGTTACCACCTCTCCCCCACGAACTGTCCACGATTGCTGTGACATAGTTGTTATCATGTTAATTCTTGTCTTTGTTGTCCTGAGTGCTAGGAGACTCATTGTCAGCTTTTGTATTTTCTTCTTCCTGATCTGCATCCTTTTTGGGCGCAGTATTTTCTGAACGTGTTGTTTCAGAAGGAGCACTTTCTTGGCCAGCGTTTTCTTGGGCAGAACTTTCTGGAGAATCAAAAGTAAAGTCATCTTCAGCGCTTTCTGACGTAGCAGAGTCTGCTTTTGCTTCAGATTTCTTTTCTTTACCTGTCAAATCCAAAGGAGGCAGGGTTTTGCCTTCTAACAACCAATCAATATCTTGTCCGCTAATGCTTTCGCGCTCGAGTAGGGCTTCAGCAATGGCATGCAAATGCTTGATATTTTCTTCCAATAACTCATGGCAATGGGTGCGCGCTTCTGTGACAATACGCTTAACTTCAGAGTCCACCAAGCGAGCGGTGTCTTCGCTGAAGTTTTTGTTTTGCACCCATTCGCGTCCGATGAACACTTCTTCACCGGTTTCACCAATGGCAAGGGGTCCCAAAGCTTCACTCATGCCCCATTCGCAAACCATTTTACGAGCCATACGGGTCACGCGTTCAATATCATTGCTGGCGCCGGTGGTGATATCATCAAAAATGATTTCTTCAGCCACGCGCCCGCCTAAAAGAACCACTAAGTTATTTTGTAAGTAGCCGCGAGAATAACCATGTCTGTCTTCTTCGGGAAGCTGCATGGTGACCCCAAGGGCGCGTCCACGAGGAATAATCGTTACCTTATGTACAGGGTCTGTCTTTGGTAAAAGACGTGCTGCCAAGGCGTGACCAGCTTCATGATAGGCGGTGATGCGTTTTTCCTCATCGGAAAGAATAAGGCTGCGTCTTTCACGGCCCATGAGCACTTTGTCCTTGGCCCATTCAAAATGCGCCATGGTAAGCATGTCATCATTGGCCTTGGCTGCCTGCAAAGCGGCTTCGTTGACTAAGTTTTCAAGGTCAGCACCGGAAAAACCAGGTGTGCCGCGCGCCAAGGTATCTAAATTAACGTCTTCGCTAATGGGGGTACGGCGTGTGTGCACTTCAAGAATACGGCGACGACCCTTAAGGTCAGGGGTTGGTACAATAACTTGACGGTCAAAGCGACCGGGACGTAACAGAGCAGGATCCAATACGTCAGGGCGGTTGGTGGCTGCAATGAGAATAACACCTTCATTGGATTCAAAGCCGTCCATTTCCACCAAAAGTTGGTTCAAAGTTTGCTCACGCTCGTCATGACCGCCTCCAAGGCCGGCACCACGCTGGCGACCCACTGCATCAATTTCGTCGATGAAGATAAGACAAGGGGCATTTTTTTTGCCTTGGGTAAAGAGGTCACGCACGCGCGAAGCACCTACACCCACAAACATTTCCACAAAGTCAGAGCCAGATATGGAGAAAAAGGGTACGCCAGCCTCACCGGCCACAGCGCGTGCCAATAAGGTTTTACCTGTTCCGGGAGGGCCTACCAATAAAACTCCCTTGGGAATACGACCCCCAAGACGGGTAAATTTTTTGGGGTTAGATAAAAATTCTACCACTTCAGCCAGTTCTTCTTTGGCTTCATCCACACCGGCCACATCAGCAAAGGTGATACGGCCTTGCTCTTCGGTGAGCATACGCGCACGAGAGCGCCCAAAGCTCATGGCTTTGCCGCCGCCGCCTTGCATTTGACGCATAAAGAAAATCCAAACGCCAATGAGAAGAAGCATGGGAAACCAGGAGATGAGTAAGGTCATATACCAAGGTTGATCGTCCATGGGCTCGGCCTTAACGATGACCTTTTTTTCCATGAGACGGTTGACCAAATCCCCATCAGGTGGGGCATAGGTTTGCACATTTTTACCATGAATACTGTGTCCAATAAGGGTTTTGCCTTGAATGGTGACTTGGGTAATGTCGCCCTTGTCCACTTGCTGCAAAAATTCCGTATAGGAAACTTGTTGATTGGTACTTTGCGGCTGTTGGAACATGTTAAACAGCATAACCATGGCTAAGGCGATGATGGCCCATAGCGTTAGGTTGCGAGTGAATTGGTTCACGATTCCTCCGTGATTTTTTTTCTATATGAAGTTGATATTTCTGCAGTTACGTGTCTTTAATTGTACACTGTACGCAATTTTTCTTCGCAATTTATGGAATATAATGCCTCTGCGGCATTTGGCAATAGCATTTCTTACATTTACGCTGTACCTGTGATGTTCTAAAGACTTGTTAACCTTTCAACTATACAATGTTTAAAAAAGAATTGCAATGCAGCTTGTGCCTTCACAAAAAGCTTTTTTTTATATATCTTATTGGCAATACATTCTTTATAATTTTCACAGGACTTTTGAAAAAAAGTGCCACTGCAAAAAAGCTAAAAACAGCACATGACATTACAGAAAATAAAAAATTATTTTGCTTTGCAGCAGCGCGGCTCCCACGTGCGCACTGAAATTTTGGCCGGCATGACTACCTTCATGACCATGGCCTATATTTTGGCGGTGAATCCACGCATTTTAGGGGCTGCCGGTATGGATAGTTCTGCAGTTTTTGTGGCCACAGCCGTAAGCGCAGCTGTGGCCACAGGGCTGATGGGTTTTTTTGCCAATATGCCCTTGGCCTTGGCGCCAAGCATGGGGCAAAATGCCTTTTTTACCTATACCGTGGTGCTTGGCATGGGCCACTCATGGCAATTTGGCCTCACAGCGGTGCTTTTGGTGGGTATACTTTTTTTGTTGCTCACTGTGACTAACTTACGCGGTGCCTTGCTTCATGCCATGCCCCCCTTTATGAAACATGCCATGACGGTGGGGGTGGGGCTTTTTATGGCTTTTATTGGCTTGCAATGGGCAGGCTTTGTGGTGGAAGATGCGCAAAATTTGGTGCAACTAGGTTCCATGCAGGCACCAAGGGTATGGGTGGGCGGTTTTTCTTTATTTTTCACTGCAATCCTTTTGTGTTTAAAGGTGCGCGGTGCCTTATTCTTAGGCATTGTGGGAAGTACGCTCTGGGGTATTCCTTTGGGGGTAACTCCTCTACATCAGATGGATATGGGGCTTTTTTTCCATGTACCCAGTGTACTGCCCACTTTTTTTCAATTTGAATGGCAGCATATTTTTTCCATGGATATGTTTGTGGTGGTCACAGTTTTTCTTTTTGCTAATCTTTTTGATACCATGGCTACCTTGTTAGGCGTTGCGCGCCAAGCCAATATTTTAGATGCCACAGGGAATTTACCTAAAGCTAAACAGGCTTTTATGGCAGATTCATTGGCTACAACCTTGGGTGCCATGTTGGGTACATCTCCACTCACCACATATATAGAAAGCATGAGCGGCGTGGCTGAAGGGGGCAAGACGGGAATCATGGCTTTAACGGTCAGTGCGCTTTTTTTACTTTCTCTGCTTTTGGCGCCACTTTTTTCCATTATACCGCAAGAAGCCACGGCAGGTATTCTTATTTTGGTGGGATTGTTTATGGTTTCAGCCCTCAAAGATATTGATATGACAAATCTTTTGCAAGCTTTGCCTGCTTTTGTAACAATCTTACTTATGCCACTGACCTATAGCATAGCCAATGGCATTATGGGCGGTGTTTTAAGCTATGTGCTTTTAGCTCTTTGTACTGGGCAAAGGCGCCAAGTGCATGGTGTGCTGTATATACTTAGCGTCTTTTTTTTGCTTAAATTTGTTTATGAATAAAGGATGTTCGGAGTATAAGATGGAAAAAAAATTGAAATGAGGCCGTATTTTTCACTATACTTTTTTACTACGAGATTGTAAGGCTAACCCAGAAAGTTTTTATGTTGCAACAGTGGCATATGATGGAGAAAGGGGTAAAAATTATGTTAGAAAAGTTTTTTGGGCTAAAAGAGCGTGAGACCACCATCCGCACAGAAATTTTAGCTGGCATGACAACCTTCATGACCATGGCGTATATTTTAGCGGTGAATCCGAGTATTTTAAGCCAGGCCGGCATGAATGAAGCATCTGTTTTTGCGGCAACAGCCATAAGCGCCGCAGTGGCCACCTTAATTATGGGGATCACTGCCAATTTACCTGTGGCTTTGGCGCCAGGCATGGGCTTGAATGCCTTTTTTGCTTTCTCTGTGGTGCTTGGCATGGGCTATTCTTGGCAATTTGCTCTGACGGCTGTTTTTTTGGAAGGGCTTATTTTTATTTTTCTCACCATCACCAATTTACGCGAAGCCATATTGCGCTGTATTCCCGAGGCCATGAAAAAGGCTATTTCTGGAGGTATTGGACTATTCATAGCCTTTATCGGCTTAAAGTCTGCCGGTGTTGTGGTAAACAATGAGGCCACCTTGGTAGGCATGGGGTCTTTAACCTCTCCTGGCGTGCTTGTGGCTGTGTTTAGCATTATATTAACCGGTATTTTGCTGTGCTATAAAGTACGCGGTGCATTGCTCATTGGTATTTTTGCCGGCACGCTTTTGGGCATACCCTTACAAGTTACAAATTTGGCCGGCTTTGATTCGTCTTTATTGTTTTCTGTGCCAAGCTTGGAACCCACTTTTCTTAAATTTCAATGGGAACAAGTGCTTAGCCTAGACATGGCTTTAGTGTTGTTTACCTTTTTATTTGTGGATTTATTTGACACCTTGGGGACTTTAGTAGGCCTTGCTACCAAGGCTAATATTTTAGATGCGGATGGAAATATTCCTCGCGCCAAAAGCGCGCTTATGGCTGATGCCTTAGGCACAACGTTGGGCGCCATGTTAGGTACTTCCACCGTGACCTCCTATGTGGAAAGCGCCAGTGGGGTGGCAGAGGGCGGCAAGACAGGGCTCACTGCGGTGACTGTGGCTGTGTTCTTCCTCTTGTCCTTATTTTTAGCCCCTATTTTCCTTCTTATTCCTGCACAGGCTACGGCTTCGGCCTTGGTTTTGGTGGGGCTTTTCATGCTATCTCCCATCACTGGTATTGATTTTAATGATTATCAAAAAGCCATTCCAGCATTTTTAACCTTTATTATGATGCCACTGACCTACAGTATAGCCACCGGTATTATGTGGGGCGTCATAGCGCATGTACTTATTGCCATTGGCACAGGTAAGATGAAGGAGTTAAATGTCTTGTCCTATCTATTAGCCATTATGTTCATAGCTAAATTTGCCATGGGCTAAAGAATTGACATTGAAAAAATAAAGACAAAAATGCCTTTATAAACGAAATAAAAGGCCTCTGCATAATGGTGCAGAGGCCTTTTTTGTGGATTATAAATGTATAAGGTTTTTTGACTAGCACTCTACCATACTTACGGCAAGGCCGCCGGTGCTGGTTTCTTTAAACTTTACATGCATATCGCGGCCAGTTTCGCCCATGGCGCGAATGACTGCGTCTAAGGTTACTAGGTGATGCACGCCTTGCTCACAGTGCGCTAACAGGGCAGCATTGTAGGCCTTAATGGCGCCCATGGCATTGCGCTCAATACAAGGGATTTGCACATAGCCGCCCACGGGGTCGCATGTGAGGCCAAGGTGATGTTCAAGGGCAATTTCTGCTGCATTTTCTACCACATAGGCCGGATTACCGCGTGTGTGTGACACCATGGCGGCCGCCATGGCTGAGGCCACGCCAATTTCCCCTTGGCAGCCCATCTCTGCTCCGGCAATGCCGGCATTATGTTTGGCTAAATAGCCCACGGCAGCAGAGGCGAGCAAACCTTCGCGCAAGGCACGCTCGCCAATATTAAAGTCATGGCGCATGGCGTAGAGTAAGGCCGGCATAACTCCCGCAGAACCACACGTGGGCGCCGTTACAATAACGCCTCCGCCGGCATTTTCTTCCGCGGCGGCAAAGGCATAGGCATTGATACAGCCCATGATTCTATCTATGGCGTGCGGAACGCTACGAGCCTTTTCATGCAGCAGTTGTGCCTTACGATACACGCCAAGGGTGCCGGGCAAGGGGCCTTCATTATTCAGCCCTCGCGTGACGGAAGCGTACATGGCTTCCATAATTTCATCTATTTTTTCAAAAATCTGCGGGCGAGCCATGCCTGTGATGGCACTTTCATTTTCCAAAATAAGCTCGTGCAAAGTGAGGCCGGTTCTTTTTAATTGCTCACGAAGTTGTAGCATGGAGTTATAGGGATAGATGGGTGCACCGTGTTCAGGTTCTTGCCAATCTTTCCATTGAATAAATCCCCCACCTACAGAATAGTACTCTTGGGATAAGAGCGTGTTACCGTGAGCGTCGTTAAGGCTCATAATAAGAGTGTTGCTGTAGGGCTTATCGTGATGTACGGGGCCATCGTGAATATACGCAAGGCCGGTGCTCACTTCTATTTGCGCTTTTTGACCAAGATATACAGTAAAATCTGTATGCGGCTTCACTTGCTCAAGTAAATGCGCTGGACAAGAGGCCGGTTCATGCCCGAGTAAGCCGGCTATGATGGCAGGTTTGGTACCATGCCCCACGCCGGTGGCGCTGAGAGAGCCAAGCAATTCCACATGAATGCTTTTGGCTTGTTGTAAAGTGCTGTCGCCAAGGGATTGGCAAAGCTCTTCAAAATGTTTGGCGGCCTTCATGGGACCCATGGTATGGGAGGAGGAAGGGCCAGGACCCATTTTAAAAAAATGAAAAAGGGAAGTTTCAATGGGGGGTTTTTGGTCTTGGGAGGGGATATATAATTCTTTTAACGCCATGGTATTATGCCCTTTATGTTAAAGTGAGTGAAAAAACTGTTATGTAGGTATAGGCTTTTGTTTCTCTTGTAAAGATACGCTAAAGAACATTTAGATAAAACATGAAAAAAGCCTTGAAAATAAAAATATTTTCAAGGCTTTTGCATGAAATATGAAAAAGAGGGGAATTATTCGCCTATTTTAAGGTCTACCCAAAACTCTTCATATATTTTTTGGCTTTCTCCAAGTCCTTTGGAAAATTGACTATTGCCAAGCATTTCTTCGGTGGGGAAGATAAGTGGGCTTTGTGCTATCTCTTCTGGTAAATGTTCGCGTACACCGGTATTGGGGCTGCTGTAATTATATTCTTCCACGCAGCGAGCGGCAATTTCCGGACGTAGCATAAAGTTAATAAAAGTATGCGCACCTTCTTTGTTGGCGGCTTGAGTAGGAATGGCAAAACTGTCTAACCATAGTGGGGCGCCTTCCTTGGGATAGATGAATTCCAAATTGGGATTTTCTTGTAATGCAATGAAAGCATCTCCATTCCAAATAAATCCGGCGGTAACTTCTTCGCTGATAAGAGCTTGCTTTGCTGCGGTTACATCAAAAATACGCACATGGGGTTTTAATTTTTGCAACCATTCAAAAGCAGCTTTAATGTGCGCAGGGTCCTTGGTGTTTAAGGGAGCACCTGTGGCAAAGAGCGCGGCGCCCATGGTGTCGCGCATGTCATCGCCTAAAAGTAATTTCTCTTTAAATTCAGGGCGAAATAAATCATTCCAAGAGGTAATGGTTTTGGGATCCACCGCATTTTTATTGACCATAAAGCCTTGCATGCCCCACATATACGGGATGGAGTAGGTATCTTCCGTGGAAAAGGCCTTGGAAATAAGTTTTTGGTCAAGGTATTTTATGTTGGGGAGTTGGCTTTTATCAATGGGGCTTAACAAGTTAGCTTCGCGCAATAAATCCACAAGATATGTGGAAGGCACCACAATATCATAGCCTTTTCCATCAAGGAGTTTAAGTTTAGCGTACATGGCTTCATTGGATTCATAGGTGGTATAAACCACTTCAATGCCGGTTTCCTTGGTGAATTGATCCAAAACATCTTGGGGGATATATTCAGACCAGTTAAACACATGGAGCACATTTTTATTTTCGGCCATGGCTAGTGAAGTTAGGCCACATAAAGACAGCACACACAGTAAGGCTACGAAGATTTTTTTCACGATTTTTTTCTCCCTTTTCCCAAAGTCCACGCAAGGAGTACCAAGACCACTGTGACGCCAAACATTATGGCAGAAAGGGCATTCACGTCGGGCTTCATACCAAGGCGAACCATGGAGTAGATTTTTAAAGGTAGTATTTCAAAAGATGGCCCGGTCACAAAAAAGCTAATGAGCACATCATCCATGGATAAGGTAAAGGCCAAGAGCCAGCCCGCCAGTACCGCAGGCCAAATCATGGGTAAAATTACATGATAAAAAGCTTTCCATTCGGTGGCGCCAAGGTCTCTGGCAGCCTCTATAACACTTTCGTCAAATTCTGCCAAACGTGCCAGCACAGTGATAATCACAAAGGGCAAAGACAAGGTGGTGTGCGCAATGAGCAGGGTTAAAAATCCAAGTTCTATGGAGCAGGTAATGAAAAAGATAAGCAAAGAAATGCCCATGACAATGTCGGGGGAGACGGTGAGCACATATACGGAGCTGTATAATACCTTGCGTCCGGGAAAACGGTAGCGTTTTAATGCAATGGCAGCCAATACGCCTAAAATACAGGCAATGGAGGCGCTTATGCTAGCCACTATGAGGGAGTTTACAGCCGCTTCAAGTAAGCTGTCATTGCGTAAGAGAATGTCATACCATTTAAGCGTAAAGCCGCGCCAATCGGTGGAGTATTTGGCAGCATTAAAGGAGTAGACAATGACCAAAAGAATGGGTGAATATAAAAAAACATACACCACGGCAAGCCATATTTTTGCAAGCTTTTGCATTAGGCCTCTCCCACACGATCAAGATCGTGATGCTTATTATGCGTATAGGTATTTACTAATTTGTAAATGCCAAGCAGCAGAATAAGTAAAAAGGTGAGAAAGGTACTGGCTGCGGCGCCCATGGGCCAGTCTCTGGCCACAAGGAATTGATTTTTTATAAAATTTCCCACTAAAAGGCTTTTGGCACCGCCAAGGATTTCCGGAATATAAAAGGCGCCCAAGGAGGGGAGAAATACCAAAATACTCCCGGCCACAATGCCCGGTAGGGTGAGGGGCAAGGTAATATGCCAAAAAGTAGCGCTGGGGCTGGCGCCAAGATCACGTGCGGCTTCACCATAGCGCGGATCAAGCTTTTCAATGCTGGCGTATAAAGGCAAAATCATAAAGGGCAAAAAAGTATATACCATGCCGCATAAAGTAGCGAAATGGCTATACATAAGAGAAATGGGCGTGGCGGTGAGCCCAAGCCACATGAGCAAGGAGCTAATGATGCCATTGGCTTTTAAAATAGCGATGAGGGCATAGGTACGTATGAGCGAATTTGTCCAAAAGGGGATAATAATTAAGAGTAAAAGCCAGGGCTTGGCCTTGTTACTGGCGCGTGCCATGGCATAAGCAAAGGGGTAGGCCAAGAGCAAGCAAATAAAAGTAGAGACGAGGGCTATCCAAAAAGATTCCCATAAGATGATGGAGTATTTGGGATCAAAAAGATTTTTATAATTTTCTAAGGTGAAAATGGGCAGTACAAAATTCGTTTCATCGCGAGTAAGCACGGTGATAACAAGCAATCCCACATTGGGCAATAGAGCAAAAATGCCCAGCCATAAAGCTGTGGTTCCAATGCTTATGGAGCGGAGAAAATTATATTTCTTCATGAGGTAAGATCACTTCCCAGCCGCTAACCCAAGTTACGACCACTTCTTCGCCTTCCACATAGTTAATATCAAGGCCATCTTCATCAAAAAACTCTGCACCAATGAGATGCGGCCCATCATTGATCAAGCGAATATGCAAGTCCACCGTGGCGCCCTTATACACAGATTGGCAAATGTTCGCTAATAAAATAGGGCCTTCGGGGCGTTCTTCATATTTGTGATAAATGCGCAAATCCTCCGGGCGAATGAGCACATTAATACGCTCTTGCTCGGCAAAATCACGCTTACAAGGTATGGTAAATAAGGTGTCTTGAATGAGCACTTCATAGGTTTGGTCACAAACTCTGCGCTGAATGATGCCAGGCAAAATATTAATTTCGCCCACAAAGCGCGCCACATACAAATTGGCCGGGTTTTCATAAATATCTTGAGGCGTGCCTTCTTGCACAATGCGCCCATTGTCCATGACCACCACGCGATCGCTCATGGCAAAGGCTTCTTCTTGATCGTGAGTTACAAAGACAAAGGTAATACCTAACTTACGCTGAATACGTTTGATTTCCAACTGCATTTGACAGCGTAATTTATAATCAAGGGCTGAAAAGGGTTCATCTAAAAGAAGCACCAAGGGCTCATTGACAATGGCACGGGCAAGAGCCACGCGTTGCTGTTGTCCGCCGGAAAGGTGAGAGGGTTTTCTGTCTGCCAAGTGTTCAAGGCGCACCATTTGTAAGGTGGCGGCAACACGTTCTTGAATCTGATCCTTTTTAATGCCCTGCATACGCAGGCCAAAGGCCACATTATCAAAGACAGACATATGCGGAAAAAGAGCATAATTTTGAAAGACGGTGTTTACTTGGCGTTTTTCCGGAGGCAGATTGTTCATGTCTACACCGCCAATGGTAAGGCTACCGGCGTCTGGTTTTTCAAAGCCGGAAAGTATACGCAAAATAGTGGTTTTGCCACAGCCTGAAGGACCCAATAATGTGAGGAATTCGCCATTGGCAATGGTGAGGTCAATACCGTTTAAAGCCACATGGTTGTCAAATTTTTTGACAATACCACCCAATTTAATCAATGGTGTAGTTTGTATCATTATTCTTTTTTTGCCGTCTCTTAGTGATAGTCTCATCCACTATCTACTATATATGTGTTGCAATGGTATGACGCGCTCGCAACAAAAAAGCATATATTAAGCAAGAATACTTTTTTGCTGCGAGCTAAAAGCCTTATAAGTAAAGTGTATAATAAAAGCCACTAGCGGGCAAAATTTGTCCAATGACGCTCTTCAGTTTCCGGCATGGGTACGCCATTATTTTTTCCTGCCTCAATACATCGCATGAGCCATGCCATGTTACGACCAAGAACGCGCATGGTTTGTAAACCTTCCAAGTCTTGTTGCACTTCTTGAGGGGTGTTGCCATGCACTTGTGGCCAGTATTGAGAAGCTACCAAGGGCATTTGCGCAATGGTAAAAAACTTTTGCAAACAGTCCAGAGCCGCCGTGGAGCCACCGCGACGACAGCTTACAATGGCAGCGCCGGGTTTATAGGCATAGGGGGCAGATTTATAATAGAACATTCTGTCTAGGGCAGCGCAAAGGGAAGGATTAGGCGCGGCGTAATATACAGGGGATCCCACCACAAGGCCTTGACATTCTTTCATTATGTCAATCCACTCATTGATGGGGTCATCTTTAAATATACAGTACCCTGTTTTCACACATTTATTACAAGCAATACAGCCCCGAATGGCTGCAGTACCTATACTCACTATTTGTGTGTCAACGCCATTGCTTTGCAAAGCGCCTGCCACTTCATCTAAAGCTACACGAGTGCAACTTTCTTTGCGCGGGCTACCGTTTATAAGTAATACTTTCATACATCACTCCTTGTAAAAAAATGCACTAACGCTCAAGGCTATAGTGCATTTTAGGTAAAAAAGCAATGCTTCTAGGAGACAGCGTACGAGGTGCGGCGCCTCACATGAGCTTATACGGTAATATTAAAATAACTCAATAATGAGTTGGTTTCTTCGCTAAAAGAGCTTTTAAAACGAGTCATAAGCTCAAGTTGTACATCTTCATTGGCCAAAACTTCACGCATCATGGTGTCATCGCTGTCAAGGCCAAGGGTTTCCATAAGGCCGCCAAAGTCATTGTATAAATTATTCCACAGTTCAGCGTATTTGGTAGGGTCTTTTTCATAGGCATCACGATTAGACTCACCCACGTCTCCGTTAAGGCTAAAGACCTCATCTTGCTTTTGACTGCTAAGCCAATTGAGCATATCGGTAAATTCTTCCGTGGCAGGAAGCTTTTTGGAGACTTTATCAAAAAGAAGCTGGTTTTCTGTGGTTATTCTCGTGAGATTTTCTTTATATCTTAACTCATTAAGTAGCTCAATGGCTTCTTCTGAAATAAGCACAGAGTCAGCAGCGGGATCTTCTTCTGGTTGAATGGCACTACTTGAGAGCACAGTACCAAGGCTTGTGCTAGTGGATGAAGCGTAAGGATTTAATAAAGATGATATGCTACTCATATAAACTCCATTTCTTGGGTGAAGTAATCTTTGAAAATTGATGCAAAAATTATTCCGAGAAAAAAATTCCTCCCTGAAAAGAGAAGAAAGGCACCCATATCCATATCATCGGCGCAAAAGCGAAAAAGTATAGCTTTACCATGAAAAAAAGACCTTAAAAAGGTCTTAGACCCATGATAAGTCTAGTATAAGAAATATTTTATGCTTAAGTTTCATTTTGACGTGTAATTTTTAAAAGAAGTGCACGGAGGGCAGTATTTTAGTTGGCGCTTAAATAATTCTTCAGTGCCGACTATTTTAGTTAATGCTTAAAAACGTGTTTCCACTCGTTTTTAAGAAAGGCACGCCTGCTCCAAATACCCCTTCGGGGCCGCCGGAAGTAAATTCCGGCTTATTTTACGCGCGGCAAGCCATGCCAAGGGCATGTCTTGAGTAGTCGACATCTGAAAAAAGCAATTTTTATTACGTTATTTGATTTATAAGTTCTATTTTTACTGATAGTTAAATTGTTTTTCAGTGTCGACTATTTTACATTGCGCCAAAGAGCAGCTAGCAAAGGTAAGATGCGGTGGCAATGCATGTTTTTTGAAAAGAAATAGGGGTGAAGAACCTTTAACTTGCAAAAGGTTCTTCACCCCATAGGCTTTGTTAGCCATGTAAGCCCCTTTTTTAAGGGGCTTAGTGTTGTGGTGCTACCCTGTGAGGTATTAGGCTAATTGTGCTAGTAAGGCTTCTTTAACGGTGTTAATATCGCCTTCTCCGTTTAGCTCAATATACTTGGTGACGCCTTTAGCTGCTAAATCTTTATAATAATAGGCAGCGGCCAAGGTGCCATCTTCGGTGTTATAATAAATATCATGGCGCTTACCGATGGCGGCTTCGTCTTGATCGTCGGCGCGAGCAGAAAGAGCACCGCCACAAACACGACATGCATCGCCTTCAGGTTTAATGGCATCTATATAAATATGGTTGGGGTGATTATTATTATTGGCACATAAGCGACGACCCATGATACGCATTTTGGCAATGTCGCGCGGTAGCAATATTTCAATAACATAATCAAGCTTCATGTTTTCTGCTTGTAGAGCATCCCAAAGTTTTTGGGCTTGCACGATATTGCGGGGGAAACCATCTAAAAGCCAACCATCGGCGCCCTTGCTTTTGAGAGTTTCTAAAATCATGGGGATGGTAATTTCGTCGGGCACAAGATCGCCACGATCAATATATTCTTTAGCTTTTTTACCAAGTTCTGTGCCGCCGCCAATATGCTCGCGGAAAATAGCGCCAGATTCAATATGAGCTAAATTGTATTTATCTTTAACTAAGTTGCCTTGTGTTCCTTTACCACTACCATTGGGTCCGAAAATAAGAATATTCACCAAAAACCTCCAAAAATTGGTTTATGAAAGTGAGAACAAAGTATGCAAGACGATGCCTTGCTCATGAAGAGTACGCTGTTGTGATTTCTTTTGTCAATACACTTTTGAGATTTCTTTCACAAGTCATGCTGAGGTTCAACGTAACAAGAAATAATATTTTGTATATTTTGTTACCCTATGAGGCGTATTTTTAGGGGATAGATATGTACTACATAGGAATTATAAAGAAAATGAAGCGGTAAAAAGGAAGAAAAAAAGATAAAGAGAAGAGGATTTCATGCCATTGGCGTCATCCTCTTCTCTCAGTAAAGTACGCTACTAAAAATCAAGCTCTTTAACAGCATCTAGGGTTTGCTGTAAGTGAGCGTCGCTATGCACAAAGCTCATCATGGCAGCTTCAAAAGATGCAGGGGCAATGTAAATGCCCTTTTGACGTAAGGCTTTATAAAAGCGAGTAAATTTTGCGGAGTCTGCACGTTTTACGCCGTCAAAATCCCATATTTCTTCTTCGCTAAAGAAGGGGCAGAACATGGGACCCAAGGCCGGCACACGCACGGTATGGCCTTTAGCGCGTAAAATACTTTGCATTTCGTTGGCAAAGTCTGCGGTGCGGGCGCTCAGCGCTTTGTAATCGCATTGAGCCAATAAGCGCATGGTGGCAAGGCCTGCAGCCATGGCTAAAGGGTTACCAGAAAGGGTGCCGGCTTGATAGACATCGCCGCATGGAGCAATGCGTTGCATGAATTCTTTTTTGCCACCATAGGCACCTACGGGCAAGCCGCCGCCAATGATTTTACCAAAGGTGGTTAAATCCGGGGTGATATTAAAATACTCTTGAGCGCCGCCAAAGGCTAAACGAAATCCTGTGATAACTTCGTCAAAAATTAATAAGGCGCCGTATTGCGTGCAAAGCTCTCTAAGGCCTTCTAAAAAGCCTTCTTTGGGAGGAACCAAGCCCATATTTGCCGCCACAGGTTCCACGATAACCGCGGCTACATGTTCGCCTTGAGCAGCAAAAAGAGCTTTAACCGCTTCTAAGTCATTGTATTTAGCAAGCAAGGTGTCTGCCACCACAGCTTGCGGCACACCGGGGGTGCCGGGAATGGAAAGGGTGGCCATGCCTGAGCCGGCGGCGGCCATGAAGGGATCTGCATGTCCGTGGTAGCAGCCAACAAATTTTAAAACTTTATCTCTACCGGTAATGCCACGTGCTAGGCGCAAAGCGCTCATGGTAGCCTCGGTGCCGGAGTTCACCATGCGCACCATTTCCACAGAAGGAAGGGCCTTGATAACAGCTTCTGCCAGGAGGATTTCATCTTCGCAAGGGGCGCCGTAGCTGGTACCACGAGCGGCAGCTGCTTGAACAGCGGCAGTAACTTCGGGGTGAGCATGGCCTAAAATCATGGGACCCCATGAAAGCACATAGTCAATGTACGTATTGCCATCTGCATCAACAAGTTCACAGCCTTTGGCTTCCTTGATGAAAAGAGGAATGCTATCCACATTTTTACAAGCACGAACGGGGCTGTTTACACCGCCAGGAATAAGGGCTTGGGCACGGTCAAAAAGAATTTGTGATTGTGTTTCTTGCATGGTTTTTCCTTAAAAATACGTCATGGATATTTTTTTGAACTCTTGAATACTGTCAAGCACGGCATACGTGGTTACGCCCGTGGCTTTTTGCACATCAGCAATGGTTTTTTTGCACTCTTCTTCACTGCGCCCGTGGGTCATCGTGTACAAAGTGTAGGGCCAGTCGGCGGCGGAAGAGGGGCGAAAATAACAATGGGAAATATTTGGATGCTCGGCGGCAATGCTACCGAAAGTATCAGCGGCTTCTTCGCTCACTTGCCACGCCACCATGGCATTGAAGTTCCAACCTGTTTTTTGATGCTTAATACTTGCTCCAAAACGGCGAATGGCGCCATGCTCTTTAAGCTTTTGTAACAGGGCTAGCACTTCTTCTTCTGTGCAGCCCACTTGCTCGGCTATATGGGCATATGGTGTGGCCGTGTCAGGTAAATTTTTTTGAACAATGCGCAAAATAGCTTGCTCTTGCTCGGTGAAATTATACGTCATGAATGAGCTCTTTATGGTAAAGGGTATAAGGAATGTTGCTCACAAGAGCTTACTATTCCACAAAGGCGCACTGTTATGACCAAGGTGGTCACGTCAGTGATGGTAAAGCACATTATTGTTGCAAAACATTATATAGTAAGCCTTGCCGGCTTAGCAACAAAAAAGGCAAAGAGCACTACTGAGCCTTATGGCGAAAAGTAATATTATGCTTTGTTTTTTCGTAGTGATGAATATTACACCAAGTATACAAAGCTAGCGCTGTCCAAATGCAAATGAGCATTAATCTATTGGCTTCAGAAACACTTTCCCCAAACATGTAAACCCCAATAATCAAATTAATACTAGGAGCAATATATTGCATGAGACCCATGGTTGAAAGCTGTACACCTTTACTGGCATAAGCAAAAAGAAGCAATGGCAAGGCGGTGATGGCCCCTGTACCAATGAGTAACAGCTGGGTTTGCGTATCATAAGCAAAGAACTCGGCATTGCCAGTGGTATTTAGCCAGATAAGGCTGAGAGCCGCCACTGGAAATAGAGGAAGTGTTTCTAAGAAAAAACCTGGAATAACAGGGATTTTAATGCTTTTTTTAATATATCCATATGTGGCAAAAGAACAGGCTAAAGTAAGCCCAATATAAGGAAACTCACCATAGGCAATAAGGCTGTACAAAACCCCAAGCCCTGCTATGAATACAGCAATAATTTGTAAGCGAGTCATTTTTTCTCCCAGCAAAAGGCGACCGAGTAATACTGAAAGAAGGGGATTGATAAAATACCCAAGGCTTGCTTCCACCACGCGTCCATGGGTGACGCACCAAATATAAAGTAGCCAGTTCCCTGCAATTATGCATGCTGCAAAGCTGAGGCGAAGCATAGCCCTTTTGTCTTTTATGGCCACGGCAATTTGCTTATAAGAGCCCATTATGCAGGCTAAAATGCTTACTGTAACTAAGGACCAAAACATTCGATGGGCAAGTACTTCAAAGGCTTCAACATGCTCTAAAGCTTTCCAGTATAAAACTAAAGACCCCCAAATGGTAAAGGCAAAAAGGCCAGCGCAAAGGCAAAGGGTGGATTGAGATGTTTTCACAGGCGTACTATGCTTTTCATTAAGCTAAAAGGAAAAGGGGTCTGAAGCCGCGCTAGTGCCACGGTTCAAACCCCTTATAAAATTTCATGCGCTATTGGCGAAAACTATTTTTCGAAAGAGCGTGCAAATAAATCGCGAATGGCTTCTCTTCCAGAATCTTCCAAAAAGCGTGTGCCAGTGGCGGTAAAATGCGGACGTAAGATACAAGGATCTTTTTCTACCTTCCAAGCATCTTTTTCCCAGCTAAACCACTCTCTTTTGCTTTGGTCATAAACTAAAAGAGGCTTGTTACAAATTTTGGCAAATTCAGCACCCCAACCTGTACCACCTTTTACAGTGTTATCAGCTTGGATTTCACCCACAACTATAATCTCACTTCCGCCATTTATTTGCCAGCAAATGGATTGTAAAACCTTACGAAAAATGGGTGCTCTTGTGTACTCGCGGCTCATAAGCTTAGAAACATAGGTCAAACTAACGTCTTTCAGCGCAAGTTCTTCTGATGTCAAAATGCGTACGCCACGGGCACGCGCCAATTGATGACCTTCAAAACTATAGTTGACTTCTTCTATGCCCCATTGTTCGGCTAAAGAGCCAAAAAATTCTTCCGTGCCTGAGGCGCCGCCACTATGCAAAACACATTGTTTAGGATTGAGCATGGCATGTACTCCTTTAAAACCCTAATGAACTGTTGTAAACTAAGTTTACAGTTTATTAGGCAAAGTATGCAAAATATAGCAAAAAAAACAAAATGGCATAAAGTACAATGTACTTGCTTTGCCATTTTTTGATGCGTAAATTAGGCTTTGCTTTTTACACAAAGCCCATCCGAACGCAAAGTCTGTACCTGTGTCCGTGAGTTATGCAGAGCATAACCTACGAACTGTAAAAATGTGCATACGCTTACCTAAAGGTAAACTTAGAGCCTGCTACTAAATTAGTAGCGAGCAGGACGTGGAGCGCGTGGACGTGCTTCATTGACGCGCAAAGTGCGTCCGCCAAAAGTGGCATTGTCTAACGCTTCTACAGCTGCTGGTGCATCAGCATCTTCCATTTCTACGAAACCAAAGCCACGTGCACGGCCTGTGTCACGGTCGCTTACTAATTTAACGGAAAGAACTGTACCGTATTCGGCAAAAAGTTCCTGAATTTGGTCTTCGGTAGCAGACCAGGGAAGATTGCCAACATAGATCGATTTAGGCATGGGAATAATCCTCTCAAAAAAATTTTTTCTCGCCCAACGGGTACAACACATTTGTACCAACTTGGTGCGACTCATGAATACACAAGAACACTCTTTGGCTTTCCTGTCAACGGATAAGATTAAAAAAAAGCAATATTTACTTTGTTGTAATACTGTTAATTTTTAAAAGCATTTGTTTTCATTAAGTATTTATTCGTTTTTTTTGCTTTATTTATTTTATTTTTTAATTTTTTTGCAAAAAACTATTTAATATCAAAAATTTAGATTGAATATGGCTGATTCAATTTTACTTGTATTATTTTAGAACATTATGAAAAAAAACCTGCGTGCACAATGTACACGCAGGTTATGGTTTTAGTAGGATTTAAAAAGGTTTAAATGTAGTTTTATTTCTTTGTTCCAAGGTATGTTTTAACCACTTCTGTGAGTCTTTCAAGGTCTACAGGCTTGGCTACGTGTTCATTCATGCCACTGGCCATACACTGATCTATATCTTCACGGAAGGCATTGGCTGTCATGGCAACAATGGGAACGGTGGTAGCGTCTTTGCGATCCAATTGACGTATGGTTTTAGCTGAATCGTGGCCGTTCATATTGGGCATTTGAAGATCCATAAAAATAAGACCATAATATCCTTCCGGAGAGGCTGCAAAAATATCCACAGCTTCCTGACCGTCGCTGGCTTCATCTATATTACACTCAAAGGGTGAAAGTAGTTCCATGGCAATAATTCTGTTGATATCCACATCATCCACTAAAAGGATGTTTTGCCCAGGTTGTACTTTTACATCGCCCGTGTGTGTGTCTTCACTTACGGTGGTGTGTGTATCTTCTCTAAGCCATAGGGCAAAGGAGAATTCACTGCCTTCATTAATGGTGGAGGTTACATGAATATCGCTACCAAGGAGCAGGGCAATTCTGCGGCTGATGGAAAGGCCAAGGCCCGTGCCGCCATAATTGCGTGTAATATGGCTGTTGGCCTGCTCAAAGGGGTTAAAGAGTTTAGATATGGCTTCTTTTGAAATACCAATGCCGGTATCTTTTACGGAGAAGTATATAAGGCTTTGACCATCTTTACGATCTTGCTGTTCCACACAGAAGGTCACATGCCCAAGCTCAGGGGTAAACTTAACAGCATTACCTAAAAGGTTGATGAGGATTTGGCGTAAGCGCAAACCATCTGAGATATAGTTTTCGCAGTGGAAGGTGGATAGGTTCACGTCAAAGTGAATGTTTTTTGAGCTACAACGCGGCCTGATAATAACGGCAACTTCTTCCACAAGCTTGGTCAAGGAGAAGCTTTCCTCAGAGAGTTCAATCTTACCGGCTTCAATTTTAGAAATATCTAAAATGTCATTTAACAAGCCCAATAAGTGCTGCGATGAGGATTCAATTTGTGCAATATGCGGCATTAAATCTTCAGTGCTGCATTCATTGCTACCAAGCTTACGCTTCGTTATGTTCGTCATGCCTAAGATGGCATTCATGGGCGTGCGAATTTCATGACTCATACGCGCCAAGAATTCACTCTTAGAGTCACTGGCCTTGTTGGCCTCAGCCACGGCATTAATCAAATCACGCTGCATTTGGCGTAATTCTTTTTCAACGGTTACGCGTTGCGTTACATCGCGCGCTACGCCAAGCACACCGCGCAATTTATTGTCAGGTGTAAAGAGAGGTGTACGTACCACGTCGAGGATTTCTTCGTGACCATCAATAAAAGTGAGTCTTTCTTCGGTATGTATGGCGCCTCTATAGTTAATTGCTTCCTGATCATTGTTACGAATGGCTTCGTACACAGTAGGCGGCAATATTTGCGAAGCTTTTCTGCCATGTACTTCTTCCGGAGTTTTGCCAAAAGAATCAGCAAAACGAGTGTTTACGAAAAGGAAGGTGTCATTGGCACTGAGGTACCAAATGAGATCAGGTGATGAAGAGATAACAGTGTCCAAGAGGGCGCGTTCGCGTTCGATACGCTCTTGCTCGGTTATAAGCATGGTTACGTCTTCTAGCACAATAATATAAGCTACATTTTCACCTTCTTTGTTTGTAAGGTAGTTTACATTACTCTTATAGTAGGTGTGCGTAGGTACATATTGAATAACCGTTTGTTCCCTGTTTTCCATAAAACAGGTGATGGGATTATTTTCTTCATCAAAAGCGCTTACATCGGTGTATTTTGCGCCCACCATTTTTTCAAGGGTGGTATCAAGCAGTTCCAAAGCCATGGCATTCATGTAAATGACGTTGCCATTAAGATCGGTAATGGTGGCAGGACCTTTGACACTGTCTTCAATACTTTGCGACAAATCGTCCAAAGAGTCTGCTAAAATACCCAATTCGTCTTTCACAGGCTCATTAAAGCGGAATTGACGCTCGCCCTGACGGAATCTTGTGATACCTGTAATGAGGTAGGTAATTTTTTGCGTAATGGTAGAGGCCATCCAAATGGCCACTAAAATAACCAACAAAGTCATAACCACGGTGGAAACAGAAAGGCTTAAGGTGGTTTCCCATAAGTGGGAAGCAATGGTGGCGAAGGTTTCTTCAGCTACGCCATCAAGTTCTGTGTCCGTATCTGTGATAATATCTTGAATTTTCTTTTGCGTTTCAATGGCCGGGGCGTGGAAGTTTTCAATGCCGGAAGTTGCAGTGATAATTCCAAAGCCGCGCTGTGTGTCGCCATATTGTCCTGTATGATAGGGGATGGCTGCGGTGGTGGTGAGTTTCCAAAGGCCTGACCAAAGAATAAGGAAGGATGCAGAACCACCATCCTTAGTGGCGGCGTACCAATCTGTACACTGAGGGGCAAAGTTTAAATAGCGGCAGTCTAGCCCCACGTCGCCCTTAATGAGCTGCTCCTTGGCAGGCTTTCTATCGCGGCGCTGATCCACAAAGGTGGGGACAGTTTCAATGAATTCAGCGTAGCTTTTTCCGCTACTTTGCCATTGTTCATAAATAGTATCTTCAAGCCATGCAGGATAAGGGTCACCAGTTTCTGGATCATAGCCCACAATGGAATGATGGCGTGGGTGCACAATGCTGCGTCCTTTATGGTCCCAAATAAAGACATAGTCACCTTCGATGGGGTCAGAAAGTTCTGTATAGCGTTCGGCTTTGGGCGTTAAATGGTTTACCAGTTCCATTATATGGTCATGGTTAAGGGCAAGGGTTACATAACCAATGATTTTGCCCTCTTTTTCCACTGGAGTTGCCCAACGAACCACGCCTTGAAAGCGCTTACCGTTCGGGTTTTCAGGGCCAGAAAATGCTACTTTTTCAGGCTCAAAGGGCAGATTTCTTTTTTTGGCGTTTTCTGGCGTATAAGGACCAATGAAGGGGGCTCCCACATAGGCGCCAATAACGTCGGATACATAAATTTCGCCAGCTTTTAGCTCCTTAAGCTCTTCAAAGTAGTTTTCTGCTTTAATAAAAGTGTTTTTCTTGTCAGAAATATCTTTTAAGGCTGGATCCATAATGTCCGAAGTGGTAATCTTTACTTTCTCTTGTCCATTAAGATCCACAAATGTCATTTCAAGATAAAGAGGCTTGGATTTGAAGGTAAATCCTGTAGGTTTGACATAATTGAATCGGTTAGCATTTTGCTCAGAAGCAAAGGTAAGGTCTTCGGCGTTAGAGTGGTCTTTAGTGCTTACCCAAGATTTTTCATCTTCCGAAAGAACCCACGTGCTTTGTTCCATAACAAGGCCTTGGCGGTTTTTCAAAAAAGCATCATAAATGCTTTTGTCCACGGGAAAATCTGCCAATGTGCGAATGTCATCGTCACGTTCATAGAGAAAATTGGCCACGTGTCTAGCTGTGTCGGTGGTGAGACGTTCAATTTCTTGAGTGCCTCTATCATCCAAAGCGCGCACAGCATCATCTACAGCTAGCTTGCCTGCCACAGTAAGTTCTTCTACTGCTTTGTCGGCCATGCTTTGGGTACGTTCTTTCATTTCTTCGCCAAGGTTTAAGGCTTGCTGCCAAGCCACCAAAGCAATGAAGATTAAGGGAAGTACCTTGATAACCACAAAGATAGAAATGAGCTTGGCACGCATACCAAGACCCAGCTTCGTGAGAAGATTTTCAAAAGAGGACGAAATGTTTTGTTGCGGACTCATTTTTTACCTGTGTTCTTTTGAGGGGAAAAGTAAAACTATACGATTAGAACGCATTAAGAAGTGTTTAATTAGTTAAATGATTGTTTTCAACGCGTGAATCATACGTATAATCGTAGCAATTGTCACGTGGAAAAAGCCTATTACAAGCGCTTACTCTTAGAAAATAGTGTTAAATTAACATCTGTCAATGGTGTTATGGTATATAAAATATGGCAAAAAGAGCAGCCATGATGAGCGCTGGTAGCATATTTCCTATGCGAATAGTAGTTATTTTTAACGTGTTTGTGGCTATGGCTAACATAAGTATGCCGCCTGTGGCTGTAATTTCTGTAAGCACAGGATCTGTGAGGATGGATGATAAAAAGCTTGCCCCAAGGACAATGCTTCCTTGATAAATAAATACTGTGATGCCAGAAAAAAAGACACCAAAGCCCAAACTTGCAGCCAAAATGATAGCAGCGAAAAAGTCTATGGCGGCTTTGGCGTGCACTATTTCACGCGTGCCACGTAAGCCTTCTTCGATGGAGCCCAAGATGCCCATGGCACCAATGCAAATGAGTAGAGAACTGGTGACAAGGCCTTCTGTAAACCGTGGATTAGATGAGCGAACAGTTTTTTTAAGCCAATCGCCAAGATTGATGAGCCTTTCTTCAATATGCATCATCTCACCAAGAATACATCCGCTAATAATGCTGGCAATGGTGAGCATGGGCTCTGTGCCCACAAGCGCTGATTTTAAACCAAGCACAAGTATGCACAGAGCTATGCCTTGAAATATAAGTTCACGCATTTTTTCTGGCATGCGTGAACCAAAGGCCAAACCTAGCAAAGCTCCAGCCATGACGGCTAAGCCATTAATGAGAGCGCCAAGGGGGAAAATCATAGGTATTCTTCCTAAATATCAGAAGACTTGTCTTGTGCAAAGTCATGAATTTGAGCAGAGCTGTCTTCATGTGAATGCTGCAAAGACTCTTCTGCTTCTGCAGTGTCATCTGCACTGCCGCCTAAAGTGCCACGAGCCACAGGTGTGGGTAGGCTCCATTGCCCGGGCATGGGCGCGCTTAACTCTGCCTTTTCACCTAGCCAAGGATTAAAATAGCCAAATTGCAACCAAGGGCAAGCTTTGCGTAAACGCTTTTTAAAATTAGTAAAGCCCACGGAAGGTGAGGTGGGAATGTCTTTAAGTAGGTCTAAGTACATTTCAGGGTCGATATTTAAATTACGCAATTGGATAAAGCTTACTCCACAGCTACCCACCAATTGGATAAGTGCTTCTAATTCGTCCTCTGTGTCTGTAATGCCTGGAAAATACAAAAGATTGAGCGAAACAAAAACACCGCGTTCACGAGCTGCAATGATGGAAGCACGCACATGGTCAAAGCTATAGCCTTGAGGGCGATAATATATATTGTAAACTTCAGGGCGCGCAGAATTAAGGCTTACGCGCAAAGAAGTAAGGCCGGCTTGTGCCAAGGCGGCCACCGCTTCGGGGCGCGAGGCATTGGAATTAAGATTAATGGTTCCCTTACCCCCTTCTTGACGGAAAATTTCAATGGCTTCTTGTAGTATGGAGGCGTTGGTAAGTGGTTCACCCTCACAGCCTTGCCCGAAGGAATAAATGGGCTTTTCTTTTTCTTGAGAACTGTGATGACGCATGACCTCGGCAATTTCTGCGGCGCTTGGGCAAAAATCCAAACGACATTGTGGCGTGGTGGTAATGGGAGAATCTTCTTCTTGTTGTGAAATACAGCCAATACAGCGGGCATTACATGTACGTGATGTGGGGAGTGGCGCTTCATGGCGGCCCAAGGCAAGATTGCGCGCTGCGGGGCAATCATATTGCATGACACATTTTTGCATAATATGTTGAATGAGGCGATTATCAGGATATTTTTGCATAAGATCGCGCACATTCTTAGTCAAAATATTTCTTTTTACCTTACGAAACTCTTGTCTTGTGTCCACATCAACTTTTTTGGCGCAAATGTAAAAGCGTCCGCGCGCATAGCCAACGGCCCCATAAGCAAAAAGCGGTAATAAGGGAGCGCCCTTATCGCTGTGATAGGCCGGATGGGCTGTGAGGGTATGCGCAGGTGCAGCAAAGGCCGCCACGGCTAAATCTTCCAGCACTTCCATTTGTCCTGATTCTTCATCCAATCCCACAGCTCGGCGACGGGGTAAGTAAAAAAGCTCACTTTCCGGAGGCAGAGGCATAAGTTCGTCGGGGCGGGGTAATGCCCATTGTTTACCTGTGCGGCAAACCATAAGTAAGTCAGGGTGATCATAAATATTGCCTTCGGCATCGGCCACCACTAAGTGCGGGCGTAGGGGAGAGGTGCTCATAATTATCCTTGATTATGCGAAAAAATTACAGTAGAGGAAACTTTGGATGCAATGCAGTGCCATTGCACCCTTTGTACTTTTTTCTATAAATTTATTTTGTGCCATGCACAGTTATACTGAGGTATACAAAAGGGCTTGCCATGTCTATGATGATTTTTGGAACATTATTTTTTTCTGGGCTTTTTCTTATGTTCGTATTTATTTTATTTGGACAAGAAAAGCTTATAAAACAAGTGCGTAGCGAAATAGAACAGCAAAGAATGCTCATTGCGCGTTTAGAGCAGCGCCTTGCACAGTCTGAACAGGCAGGACATAAGCCTAAAGCCGCGGCTATACCCCCAGTGGGCATGGCCGGTGTCACAGAGTCGCTTTCTTTAAAGGAAGTAAAAAATCCTGTGGGTGTGCAAGATGGCGGCCTTGACTTGTTTATGGCACCGCCACAACGCTAACATTTCCTTGCTGAGTTTTTTATATTTTCGTGGCTTTGTTTTTTACAAAGCGTCCTTGGGTTTTGCTGACGAGTATACGCCGCGCGCCGCTTGTAAGTAAGCGCGGCGCAATTCCTCTTGTGGCACGGCATTGGCCAGAAGCAATAGAAAAGGTTTAAGCCAGCGCTCGCGTATGGTTTGAGCGTTTTTACGCCTATATGCAATGCGTGCCTGCTTTTCTTGCTGGCTTACTCCATCTAAAAAATCTGTAAGGCTTTGTGCGCGATGCAAGGCTCTGTGTGCGGCGTTCACCTTGGCAAGGCCTTGTTCTGCCAACTCATGCCGTAATGAGTCATTTTTGAGCAAATGTGTAATTTTTTGCGCAGCATCGTGTACATTAGCTGTACAATGCACTTGATCCCATTCATAATAGTAGAGTTCTTTGCCATGGGTAAAAATTTCTGAGATACCATGCCCAATGTGTGGTGTGAGTAAACAGGCGCCACAGCCCAAAGCTTCAAAGACTCGAAAATTTAAATCCCCCTGCTCGCAATGATTCAGAATAACACGACCTTGAGGGAAGAGCTGCACATAGTTACCGCGTGTACTGTGCAAGCAATGTAGATGCTCTTGAAGCTCTTGTAAAAAAACTTGGCGTTTGGGCGTGGTTTCGGCATGCACTGTACCCACAAAAAGGCAATCCCACGAGGGCGTGGGGTGTTCAGTGGGGGCGTCGGTATTTTTTGCAAAGGCTGGTGACCAGCGAATATACTGGCTTTGCAAGACTTTATGCTGAAATAAGGGAAGATGGTCTTTAAGGCTTACTAAACAAGCGTCAAAGGCTTGCGCGTAGTGAGGGTACCAACTATGAATGTGGGTATCCACAGCATAAAACACGGTAAGGCAAGGGAAGTCTTCTATGCCAAGCACAAAGGGAGGGCGGCTTTTGTCGGCCACCACCACCACATGAGGCTCAAAGCCGGCCATGTTTACTAAATCTTGCCATGTGAAGGTAGCCACATGCTCGAAGTTAAAAAAGTGTACTTGCCAGCCCAAAGTTGTCAAAGATTCTTGAAAAAAAGGGCTGCCTATCCAGAAGAGTTTTTGCAAAACAAACCTTTATGATTTTTTTGTAAGAACAGGCTAGCATTTCGTGTTGCGCCTTGTGCGCAAACATTATATAGAAAGACTTCACCAGTCCTGAAATTTAGTTGTAATAATCATATCTTTACACATGGATACTCGTCAAGTGCATAGCAAAACACCTCCTCCAGATTCTCAAAAAAAGAGCCCTTCGGCAGAAGGTTCTTCTAAGTTTTCTCATCAGTCTTCCACTGTAAGCGCTGTAAAGTCTTCGCCATCACCTGCAGGGCAGAGGGGAGGGCGTACGTCTTGGAGGCAAAAAACTGCTTTTCTCTGGCGCCCTTGTGCGTATACAGCGGCTTTTTTGGTCAGCTTGCTTGTCATAAGCTTCTTGGCCGTTTTTACTTTTGTTAAAGTGTATCCTGAGGAAATAAGTCATAAAATTTCTCAAGAGTTGCAAAAACATACGGGTATGGAATTGAAGTTTTCCGGCATAGATATGGCTTTATTGCCCTTGCCAGCCTTATCTTTTGCCGATGTGCATGTGACCCATGCAGACTTTAGCCTTGATGTGGCTTATGCCACATTGCGCCCTTCTTTGTTGCCTATATTTAAAGGAAATTTTGCTTTGGGGGATATATCTCTCTGGCGCCCTCATTTTGTGTTGGCTGCACCTGCACAAGAAGCGACATCGGCCCAAGAGGCGCCTTCCACGGATGCTCAAAATGCATCTGCCCATGATTCTTCAAATATACTAGAAGCTGTGGCGTCAAAGACTTCTTTGAAAAAAGATAGGGCCACTGCCACGCCTGTGGCAGAAACGGAAAAAACACAAGAAGACGTACCCCATGTGGGTGTTGTGGTGGAAAATTTTTTACAACAGCTTCCCAGCTTGGTGCCGGCGTTTTTATATGGTTCCTCTCTGGAAATATTACATGGCAGTCTCTTGCTCGAGCAAGAAAACTGGTCTTTGCAATGTCAATCCCTCAATACTTCTGTGGCATTGGGAGCCTTGGGGGCATTGGACGGGCATGTGCGCTTTGATGCGGCTACATTTTTTATGAAAAAGCAAGTTGTTGCTTCGGCACAATCCTTCATGCTCACATTGGATGGCGATTTGGATGAAAGTATATTTGTGCGCGTGCAAAGCAAGGGAGATGTGCGCGATGTGTTGGCGCAAACAGACATAGATATTTCTTTGCGCTATACCATGCAAGATACCATAAGTTCCGTGGTTTCTAAGGTGCTTCCAGAAGGTTTGTCTCAAGCCCTGCCCCAAGTGCTGCCCCAAGTACTGAAAGAACATTTGCCCACAAGCTTATTAAGCGCATCGCCATTAAGTACATCGCCTGACCCTTTCAGTGAGCTGCCAACGGCATCACCTATGAACCTTGCAGGTACAAATTTGCAGGGGCAATGGCATATAAACACACATTTGCTTTGGCATGACAGACCCATTGCTGTGCACAGCTCTGGCTCTGTGTCGGGAGATTTGCAAGAAACAGTGTATGTAAAGGACGTGAAGGTTCGTTTAGAGGAAGATTCCTTACAATTACAAGCGGCTTTGCAGCTTAAAGACTTGGAAAATCCCTTAGTACGCGGACATATAGATGTGGCGCAATTAAGTCTTACGCAGTGGTTTGGTTTTGCGCGGCATATGCCACCGGGCTTACAGCATACGTTGCATCGTATTAAGGGAAATCTGGATTTTCAAATAGATAAAAAGGGCCTAACGGTGCCACGGCTCAGCGCTGAGGCTGCAGGGGCTCGCTTTACCGGCAAGGGCGGCGTACCCACATGGTCTAAGGCTGTGGTCTTTTTAGATATTCATTCTCCGGAATTGTATCTTGGTAAGGTGTATCCGGAAGCCGAAGGCGTGCGCCCTGAGGGTTTAGCATTTGCTCATAAACCTTTGACGCCTGAGCCGGGAACTCCTGAAGCGCAAGCGTTGGAGGGAGAAGATGTTGTTAGTGTAGATTATGACATTCGAGTGGCGGCAGATACGGTGTATGCTTGGGAATTGCCTATAAAAGGCTTTCGTTTTCGGGTGAATCCCATGGGTTTGGATGGAGAAAAATTTGCGGCAAAGCATGCAGAGGCGGCGGTGCTCGCTTTTACAGCCAAAGACTTTTTTGATGGTGGCGCTGAGGGTAAAGCCATTTTGTATCGTAATGCTCAGGATGAATCCGCTTATGATATGTCTGCAAAGTTACGCCGAGTGCGGGCGCAAAGACCTGTGGAGCGGCTCATTGGGCGCACATTGTTTGATGGGCGCATGTCCATTGAGGCCACAGCTTCCGGTAAGGGCATTTATGCCGGGGAGTTTTTGGTTTCTTTGGGAGGCACAGCGTCCTTGCGAGTGGAAAATGGAAATTTTTATTCGCGCTCCAAGAAAAAAGTACCTTTTAAGCTCATGACAGTGGCAGCCACCGTGGCAGGGCAAAATGATGCCAAAGTGAGCGGAGCGCAATGGCCGCCCAAACTGGAATATGCCGGAAAATGGCGCGCCGCCTTAGATACGGAAGATATTTCAGCCAAAAGTACGTGGAATGGTTCCTTAGAATTCATTGATGCCGATTATGGCACAGTGGCTTTGCATAATATTCCTGGCTCAGTAGAGGTGACTTTTGCGCCGCAGCTCACCACCTTACCCCATAGCACCACAGTGGAATTTGATACACAGCTCTCACTTAATACCACCAAGGGAACAGTGGCACTGCGTAAGGCCAAGGGAACGGTGCCAAGTTTGGCAGGCATGCAGGCTTCAGGCTTTGGGGAGATGAATTTTTCCAAGGATATTGTATGGACGGCCACCGTTAATAGCTCCACCAAAGCTTTGAGTAAAGTCTTGGCACGTTTGGATGATGAGGGGCGCCCCTTGCTGCCTCCTACAGCGCCGCAATCTGCCACGCTGAGTATGAATATGGCTTATGCCAAAGATTTGTTGCGCATGGAAAAAATTCAAATGCAGGTGCAAGATATGCTGGTCACAGGAAAAATGCAGCGAACCTTTACATCAAAGCCTGCATGGAGCTTTGACCTTGCAGCCAATGTATTTGATTTTGATGTGCTTTTTAGGGATAAAAAAGTGTCTAAAGCTTCTGCATCTCAAAAAGTGCAAAATGCTCAAGGGGCAAAGCAAACGCTTTCAGCGGCTTCCGTTACCCAAGCTTCCTCAAATGCCGCAACACCCATAAAAACGGTAACCATGGCGAAGCCAAGCGCGTCAGAACGGGCTTTGTCGTGGAAATGGTTGGAGGATTTTCAGGCTAAAGGGATAGTGCGCATTGGTACCTATCGTATGAATAAGGTGCAGGTAAAAAATGTGGTGGCCCCCATAACTATCTCAAAAGCATCCTTAGAATGTACTCCCACCAAGGCGCAGTTTTATGGTGGCGATGCTGTCATTAACTTTAAAGGCACAGTGAAAAATGGCGCCTTACAAACCCAAGTGGGGGTTGTGGCTAAAAAAGCAAATCTTTTTGGCTTAAGCGAAGACTTGCAATTGGAAACAGCCATTGCCGGCTCGGCGGATTTTTGGCTTTCGGCGCAAGGCCCCATACGGTACACGCGCGATATCCCCGCAGCTTTTGACGGTACTTGGCGTTTACAAGTGGGGCAGGGCTTTTTGCAAAGTCGTGATGCCCAAGGTAAACTTGAGGGAAATCCCACCCATATAAATTATTTTAAAGATGCCGGTGTTATTACCAAAGGCGTTTTAGAAAGCCATCAGTTTGAATTGAAAGGCGATGGCCTGAGCGCAAGAGGGCGCGGCAAAGTTGACTTTGTCAATGACACCTTAGATATGAATTTAGTGGCAAGTACCGGCGGTCTTAATGATATTCCTGTGCGTTTTTATGGAGATATGGCAGACCCTAAACGCGATGTGCATACAGGCGCAGTGCTTTTATCCGCCATAGGCTCCTTGGGTATGGGGGTATTTGATCTGATTGGGGGTATTTTTGGTGCCATCTTTGGTTTATTTAAATAGTTTTTGTGGAATAAAGTATAAAAGATATTTAGTTTTTAGGGCTGTAACTATTCAATAAGAAAGTTCTTTTCTTGTTTTCGCTTGAGGTGTTTTGTGCTAATTTAAACATATGCCCACTCAAGCTTGCATAGATGTTAAGGTTGTGGCATAGTATTTGTATAGGGCTTTGGCATTTTGCCTAGGCTCAGTAAAATTCTAGGCTAAAGGCATAACAGATGGCATTAGAACTTCGTCAACAGCTGAAATTATCGCAACAACTCATTATGACGCCGCAACTGCAACAAGCCATTAAGCTTTTGCAGTTATCGCGCCTTGAGCTTGTGGAAACTGTACAACGCGAGCTCTTAGAAAACCCTTTCCTTGAAGAGGGGCATGATGATGCTCCCGAAGCAGAAAAGGTGGAAGTTCGCACAGAAAAAAACGATGATGCCGTTTACGATGGCGAATTGGCCAAAGGCGCTGATTGGGAAGATTATCTTGGTGAATTTGCCTCATCCCCACGTAATAACTCTTCTAGAGAATTTGAAGCTTTGGATGAAATTTCTTCCTTTGAGGCTCGCTACACCGAAAAACCGTCCTTAGATGCTCATTTGCTTTGGCAATTACGTTTATCTTCTCTTTTAAGTGATGCACAAAAAGATGTGGGAGAGGTTATCATTGGTAATCTTTCTTCTTCAGGCTATTTACAAGCTTCTGTGGAAGATATGGCGCAAATGCTTGATACAGATACACAAGAAGTGGAAGATGTGCTTGCCATTGTGCAAATGTTTGATCCCATTGGTGTGGCTGCCAGATCTGCTCAAGAATGTCTTATGATTCAATTGCGCTCCTTGCGCTATGACCGCGACCCCATCTTGGTGGCCTTGGTTACCGAGCATTTGGAAGACTTGGAAAATAAGCGCTATAAACCTTTATTACGTAAATTTCAGCTTACCATGGAAGATTTGAAAGAGTATTTGGATATCATCCAATCTCTTGAGCCTCTTCCTGGCGCCTCCTTTGGCGATAGCGATACATCCTTTGTGAGTCCTGATGTTTTTGTATATAATTTTAATGGCGAATTTGTTATTATTTTAAATGATGATGGCTTGCCGCATTTGCAATTATCAGATACTCTCACAGAAAGTCTGGAAGACATGAATTCGCAGGATAAGGAATATTGTTCTGAAAAGATGCGAGCAGCTTCTTGGCTTATAAAAAGTCTTTACCAAAGACAGCGCACGCTGTATAAGGTAGTTGAGAGCATTATCAAATATCAAAGGCCCTTTTTTGAACGTGGTGTCACGCAATTGGCACCCTTGATTTTAAAGAATATTGCTGATGATATTTCCATGCATGAGTCCACTGTGAGCCGTATTACTTCCAATAAGTATGTGGCCACACCGCACGGTACCTATGAATTGAAGTTTTTCTTCAATAGTGCATTGGAACTGGACGATGGCAGCCAAGTGGGCTCAGAAAGTGTAAAAGCTCTCATTAAGAAATTTATTGCTGAGGAAGATAGTAAAAATCCTCTCAGTGATGAACGCATAGGTGAAATGCTTAAAGAGCATCTCAAAGTGAATATTGCACGCAGAACTGTGGCGAAATATCGTACTGCTATGGATATCGCCTCCTCTTCGCGCAGAAAAGAGCATTTTTAGTGGTAAGAGGCTTGGCACATGGTCATGTGTCAGGGCACTAAATGCGGGCTTTGCTCGCATGGGTAAAAAATATGCGCAGGTGCTTATAATGTGCCGTTAAAAGACGTATTTTTGTGCCTCTTGTTTTGTACATATACGTGCAAATGCCTCTGTAATTGTTGTGTAAAAAAATTCTCTAATCACGCATGTTGGCACGTCCTCGTGCTGATTTGAACCAAGGAGGAAGTTATGAATATTGCCTTCACGTTCAAGAACTTTGAACCATCGGATCACCTGAAAAAGTACGCACGTCGCCGTTTTGAAAAGCTTGGCCGTTTTTTTGGCAAAGCAGCGGGGCTAGATGTGCAAGTCAATCTTTCCCTAGATAAATTCCGTCATGCCTGTGATGTTCGCATTACTGGTGAAGGGCTTTCCTTAGCAGCCACAGAGAAAACAGAAGAAATGTATTCTTCCATTGACCTTGTGCTTGATAAGTTGGAAGCGCAAATTAAAAAGCATGTTTCTCGTTTAAAGAAACATCATCGTCAGGCTCGTGATGCTAAAGTGGAAATCTTCACATACAACTTTGGCGCAGAAAAAGATGATGAACCCATTGGCACACGCCGCTTTGAGCCTAAGCCCATGTCTTTAGATGAAGGCATATTGCAGCTAGAATCTGTAGGTAGTGAATTTCTCGTATTCTTAAACGAAGAAAATCAGCGTATTAACGTTGTTTACCGCAGGCGCAGCGGAGACTATGGGCTCATCGACCCCGTCGTATAATGCATTAAAAAATGCTCTGCCGCTGGGGAACTGGAGGCAGAGCATTTTACTTTGGAGAAGCTGTCATGCAAGATAGGCCAAAAGAAGACACATTGCCCGAACAAGGCTGTGATAATACGCAAGTGCAGAGTTCTGTTTTATCAGAAGCTGCGCAAAGTATACAGGATTTGGTCAAGGCCAAAGCGCCTGTGGCTGCCTATATAGTGACAGGTTTATCCGGTGCGGGTAAAAGTACGGCCTTACAGGTTTTTGAAGACCTAGGCTACTTTACTGTGGATGGTTTGCCTGTGTCTTTAGCTCATGAAATGGTGAGCATGATGCAGCATGAATCCATGCATCGTTTCCGCGGTATAGCTCTTGGTATTTCGTTATACAATGATAGCCTTGCCGAAGAAGTGAGCACCGCCATTGAAAAGATGTGCGCTCAAGGCGTGCAGCCGCATTTTCTGTTTTTGGAAGCTTCGGAAGCAGAGCTTTTGCGTCGTTATGCCACCACAAGACGTCCGCACCCTTTGGAACAAGGGGCAAAGCTTGGAGAGCAACGCGGCATAGGTCTTGAGGGGGCGCTCATTTCGGAGCGACGAAACCTTGTACCCATTCGTGATATGGCCGATGTGGTGCTAGACACCAGCTCCTATTCCATTCATGATTTGCGCCGTGTTATACAGCAGCATTACGGCCCTCAAGGGCATAATGAAAAAAAAGAATATCTACGTCCACTTAAAGTGAATATTATTTCATTTGGTTTTAAATATGGCGTTCCCAAAGAGGCTGATGTGCTTCTTGATGTACGTTTTTTGCCTAATCCGCATTTTGATTTGGAACTACGCCCTTTGAGTGGAAAAGATCTTGTCATTGATCAATATATTTTTAAGAATAATTTAGAACAAGTTTTTTTAGAAAAGTTTTTAAGTTTTATGCTCTTTACTTTGGGACTTATGGAGGCAGAAGGCCGCTATAGAGTTACCTTGGCCATTGGTTGTACGGGTGGTCGCCACCGTTCTGTAGCCACTGTGGAGCGTTTATATAAAGCTTTAAAGCAGGCAGGCTATGCCGTGTCTTTGGAACATAGGCACATGTCCTTTGACCCTCATGTGTATGGCTAAAGGGCGCCAAAGTATATACAGAGCACTATATTCTAGCTGGAGAACAGCTAGGAGGAAAATATGAGTCAAATAGAAAATCACGTGGGTATCATCGTGGTGGCGCACGGTGATTATGGTACGGTGACATTGCGCACCGCAGAGCTTATTTTGGGACCCATAGAAGATTGCGCATCCATATCTGTGGATGTGGCGCAAGATGTAAGCGATACGGTGCAGCGCCTAGAAGATGCGGCATTCCGTCTTGATAAAGGTGCGGGTGTTATTATTCTTACGGATATGTTTGGCGGTACTCCCACCAATCTTTCCTTGGCCTTATTGGCAAAGCATAAAATCGAAGTTGTCACGGGGCTTAATTTGCCCATGGTAATAAAGGTTTTTTCCGCGCGTTCCAAACCTTTGGCAGAGCTTGCTGTCCTTGCCGGCGAGGCTGGTAAGAGCGGCATTGTGGTGGCCGGTAAAATGCTAGATAATAAATAAGACGCAGGCTCATGATTCTTTTTCGCGTGGATAATAGGCTCATTCATGGGCAAATTATAGAAGCATGGTTGCCTCATATAAATGCAAGGCATGTGATTGTGGCGCATGACGGTCTCGTGCAAGACTTATTGCGCCAACAAATCATGCGCCTTGCCGTACCACAACGAGTGCAAATTCACTTTATGGCATTGACTGAAGTGCCTCAAGCTTTGCAAAATTGTGCTGCAGAAATGGTGTTGGTTCTTTTTGAAAGTATTAGCGATTTGCACGCGGCCACTGTTTTGTATTCGGCACAACAAATGCTCCATCCCATGCCTAAAATAGAGCTTAATATTGGCAATACTCACTACAGTGCCGGAAAAAAAGAATTGTGTTCTCACATATTTGTTACCGAGGAAGAAAAGCAAATACTCATGGCTTTAGATGAAAAATTTTTCCTGGATTTGCGTTCCATTCCCAGTGAAAAGGCGCGGAGCCTACATGAATTATTTTAACGACATGACTTTCTTTCCCCCCATGGCTTTTTTGCCATCCTTCATGATTTTTTTCATGGGCGCTTTTTTTTTGTCTTATCGCAAATATCACGTTTAAGTATACATATTGCCTTATTTGATAGGCCCTTGGTGGCGGCACTCTTTATGGGTTTATGTACCAATGCTTTACCTGAGGCCATGGCTTTGGGGCTTGTGCTGGAACTATTTTGGATAGATGGTTTACGACTTGGCACCATAGTTCCGCCTTCAGCCACACTTTCTTTTTTACTTCTTTTTCCTTTGTGTTTTATCTTTGATTGGTTTTCTCCCTCTGAGCTTCCCCTACCTTTGCTTGTGTGCATTGTTTTTGCTCATGTGTCTGCCTGGCTAGAACGCTGGCATAGAGCGCGCAATGCGCTGCATGATGCACAGCTGGAACATTGGGTAGAAGCACCCACACAAGAGCCGTATGCAGCCCTGAGCCCAGAGCATATTATATTACGTTCCCACTGGCGTGTGCTCTGGTCGTCTGCTTTGGTTTATATGTTTTGCTTTGCCTTGGTCTATGTATTTTTCAAATACTTAGTACAAGAACAGTTATTTCCGGTGTTTTATGGCATGTCATGGAGCCAATTGTACGGTGTGGGGCTTTTAGGAGCGATTTTGGCTTTGCGTACCAGAAGAGTGTATGTGGTGTTATCCTTGGCTTTGGTGGGGGTAGTTTTTTGGCAAGCTTTGGGCGGCAAATAATTGAAGGGGCATAAGGCAATATGTGTATAAAAAAAGCGTGAAGAAATCATCACGCTTTTTTTATACCATTAAAATTCTGTGCCTTTGAAGTGTCTACTTTTTGCTTATGCTGCGGGGATAATATGGTTAAAAAACATGCCCCATGCCGGAGCCATCTGCATGAGGATGCACCCATTCCTTAATCTTCATACCAAGGTCATAGCCCACAGAACGCGCTGTCAATCCCATGGGGTCTGCAGGCATGCGCTCTTGTATGCCCACAAGGAACAGATCTGCGGCTTGATCTTTATCAATGCTACCGGCTTGTGCCATGGACCAAAGCATGGCGCCTGTCTCTACTTCATACATTTCAATTTGCATGGATATGGCTGAGGTGCCTACGCCGCCGCCATCCATAAAGTGCGTAATATACCCACCCACAAGCACATTGGCACCACGTCTTTTGGCTAGGGCTAGGGCGTCACTTACTTGAAAAGGTACTGCGCTGTCATTGTATTCCAAGGCTTCAAAGGAGCGCTGTGCCAGCCATACTTGCCAAATTTGGCGGCTGACATTATGACTGATATTTTTGGGGCCTGCAATGTCTTGGGTGACGCGCAAAGGCACGAAAAGCCCGCGCAAGGTGTCCTTGGGGCTGATATTGGGCTGCACATACACCCGTATGGGGCTCACATCTACCTGAGCATCCTTGGTGATGTGGTAGGGTGTGGCCATTTCTCCGTGCATACTTACGGTGGCATTATTGGCGGCGCAACCCGCAAGACAAAGGCTCATAACCAAAAAGCAAACGTATAAAAGAGGTTTTTTCATTGCATCCTCGCTGTAGGGGCTTCGGCTCTTTGTATGGAAACTAAAAGCTTCTCTTGAGAGCGCTGTAAACTTGCATGAAGGGAAAGGCGGCGCTCCACAGGTAGGAGCTTAAATTCATCCTTAGTTGTCAAAAGAATGAGTTTTCCCATTTCTTCTTGCAGAGATTGCAAATGGTGTGCCTCAGGATCAGAAATATGCCCGTGACAAAGGGAAATCTCCACAAGATATAAAAGCCTTTGGGCTTCTTGTCCTATGTATTCTGGCGCAATAATCTTGGCATAGCGTTTTTTATTACGCCTTTCTGTCCAAAATCGACGTATGGTTGAAAAAATCTGTAACATAATCGCCCCCTTTGCTAAGAGCGTTATCCATTAAGTGCAGATAACCATGTACTATAGCTTGCTATACACTCCACAAGAATTGAATAATAAGCGGTATTCCTATGAGATATAATGGTAAAATGCCAAGCAAGGTTTGGCCCCAAGTCAAACGCATGGCATAGCGGCACCCTACAGCGGTGCATGCTATACCCCATACAAAACCTACCACAGAGCCTAGGGCAGGCACAAGGCATAAAAGCATGGGGGCTGAGCTATAGGCGACCACTTGAAATATTAAATTAAAATAGGCTCTGTCAGGGGCAATAAAGCGAAAGATCAGATAGTATATGGTGGTGCTAAAAAATATTTCCACAATATTTAATGCGGCCCCCAACAATAATGCCAAACTGTATGAGCTTTGCGGAGTGAGCATGGTGAGCATAAGCTGTAATTGCGGGTCATCGGCGGCGGTGGGAGCCAATGCATCACTGATAACGCCGCCCCAAAAACGCTCAAAAGAAATTTGCAATACACCTACGATAACAAAGAAAATAAGCGCACGCTTTTGTGAACCTTCCGGCATAAGGCCGGCAAAAAAACGCGGGCCGGCAAAAAGTACACGCAATGCTGTTTGATAAAAGGAAGAAAAATATCCTGCGCGTTCTGGATTTTCCCAAGGATTATCAATGGCAAAAGCGGCAAAAGCTGCGTCTTCTTCGTATTCTTTATGTTCTGCTTGTGCAGCTTCTTGCTCTTTGGCATAGGCCTCATGCGCTTTGGCCTGCGCTTCCTTAAAAGACTCAGCTTCTGAGGCAGTGGGCGGGCTGTATTTGGTGATGGCTTGTGGTGCGTCTACGGGCTCAGAGCCAGAGTTCTGTGCAGTTTTTTGTGCAGCTTCGCCGGCAGAAGAAGGCATTTGCGTAGTGGTACTTAAGGGCGTAGCCGTTTGTTCAGCCTTATTTTCTGCCTCAATATGCACCTGAAAACGGCATTGGCATTGAGGACAAGTGGCCATGGTGGAAGCTTTGGGCATTTTATCTTTGGGAACTTGACGGGTAAATTGACATTGGGGACAAATTATTTTCATGAATCCATAAACTCCGTATATGCGGGATCAAGCTTGGGTATACAATATATAGGTCATATCTCTGCCATATGCAGGGCGACCTTAGCCCATGTCTGTATATGCGCGAAAGCATGGTTGTGGCATACATCAGAGCGAGAAAGGGAGACACTGGGCGTAACTTTACGTGAAAAGGTGAAACAGCATAGTGTTTTTTGTTTAGACAGGCAAGTGTAAGACGGCACCTTGGCTGAGGTATTTTTGCACATGCGTGAAAAAAGTTGTGGGCAAATGGGGATAGGCTGCACTTAATTGATGCTGCACTGCCCCTGCAGCATTAAAAACAGCTAAACGCTGGCGTAATTCTTCGGGACTTTTACGAATATGACTGTAGTGCAAAATGGCATGTTGCGGTGCCAGCAGCATGGAACCGTGTAGCCCTAGTAATTGTTCATGCACGCTATGAATAAAATGCACCTGTTCCGTGCGAGGAAAAAGGCGTAATTGCACATCAGGCCATAGGCCATGGCCCATGCGCGCATGCTTGGCATCGCCTTCAAAGGTCAGACGCGGAAAAAGAACACCCCCCACCTGCTTTCTTTGCATAAGCGCAGGTAAGGCCTGCCATGTGTGCGGATTTAAGCGCTCATCGGCATCTAAATAAAGAACCCATTGCCCTTTACAGTGGGAGAGCATGGCATTGCGCTGCTTACCAAAATGCCCCTGTAAAGGCCTATAGTAATGGTGCACAGGGACGGCGCAAGGCAAGGGAGGCAGTGCAGGCATGGCATCTGCATCCCATACAACGACAACTTCGTGCACCCAAGAGGGAATATGCGCAAAAAAATCTTCCACATGCGCTTCTTGAGGGTGCATGATGGCTGCCACACTTAAGGAGGGGGCGGGGAGTAATTCTGACGCAAGGTCTTGGCAAGGCGCGGGGTATATGTGCGTACCTAAAAAGAGCTTACGCCATTTTTCTAAAATGCGACAACGCGCCTTGGGCGGCGTACAAAAAAACAGTGTACACTTTTCAGGCTCACAGCCAAGGCCACGGGTGAGCAAAAAAAGCGCCCAGGGAGAGCTGTCTACCAGCAAGTGCATATGCTCAGGTAGAGTGCCATAGGCTTGCAAAAAATCATGCGCTTGGCTGACGCGGCTTTCCAAAATAAGCAGAGAAGCGTGGCTTGCATGTGCGCGAAGTAAATGCTCAAAATGCTGTACTGCCTCATATTCGGCGCCAAGTATGATATAAAGAGAGCTTGCATTGCGCAGGCCATTTTTTAGGCTACGCTCTGCGTGGCGCGCCAGTTCTTGCGCGCAGTAGCACGCACAGGGTTTTTTAGTGAGGTGGTCTTCCATTCCTTGCCATGCAAGTACTTCTTGCGTGTAGGCCTGCCATAGTGCAGCAGGAGGAAAGGCATGGGCAGACATGGTAGCTAAGCCCCATATTGAGCAGCAAGTTTCACAAAATTCTCTGCCCACCATGGACACGTAGGCGCAAAAATATGTGTGTAGGAGGCAAAAGTTTGACGCAAGAGCAGGCCATCTTGCCCGTGCAAGGTTTGATGATTTTTCCCCATGCCTACGCCCTTATGTAAATGTAAGCATAAGTCCGGTGCATGGGCATTTTTTTCTATACTGTCCGTGCCTAAGCATTGGGAGTAATGGAATTCATGCCCGCGTACTTCATGCCCCATGGGATGAAAAGGATTTTTTATGATCACTTCTCCGCGCACATAGCCAAGACCTTGAGGGCGAGGATGAAACTCACTTTGCACAGGAAAAACTCCGGACATGGCATAGCTTTTTCCCTGGCGGATAATGGATTCAGCAAGCACCATAAAGCCGCCACATTCGGCATATATGGGCATGCCGGAAATGGAAAGGGCTTTAATGGTGGCCAAATGCGGGCTCACAGAAAGCTGTGCTAAAAATTCCTCGGGATAACCTCCGCCTAAATATAATCCTTGTATATCATGCGGCCATGGGCTGGCATCCAAAAGGGATAAAGGCACAAGCTCAGCGCCGGCTCTTTCCAAAGCTTCCAAATTTTCCGCATAGTAAAACCAAAAAGCTTGATCATAAATATAGCCAATGCGCGGGCGCGTATCTATTTGCGTAGCTACAGAAGGCCAAAAGGGCGCAGGCTGTGCAAGAGGCGAGGCTTTTTGCGCTAAAGCGTAAATGCTCTCTAAGTCACAATGCTGCTCCACGAAATAGCTTAATTTGTCTAGTATGGCATGGGCTTCTTGTGCATGCCCTTGACACAGCCCCATATGACGCTCGGGCAGGGGGTTATCCTTAAGGCGGGGCAGGGCGCCAAGTACTGGGATATCCGTATAATATTCAATGGCTTCACGTACAATGCTTTCATGCCTTGCAGAGCCCACTTGATTAAGCACCACACCGCATATGTGTACGCCTTCTTCAAATTCTGTCATACCTTTAAGTAAAGCTGCTGAGGTGCGTGTCATCTTGGTAATATCTAAAGACAGTATCACAGGAGCAGATAAAATGCGGGATAATTCTGCTGTGGAGCAGGAACCATGCGCATCTTGCCCATCAAAAAGGCCACGATTGCCTTCCACCAAGGCCATGTCATGCGCTTCTTTTGAAAAAGCATGCACAAAAAGTGATTGCAAAGCCTGAGCATCTAAAAAATACGGGTCCACATTGGTGCAAGGCTTTTGTGCTGCCAGCTCAAGCCAATGGGCGTCAATATAGTCTGGGCCTTTCTTATAGGGCTTTACGCTGTGTCCAAGCTTGGTAAAGGCACGGCACAGTCCCAAGGAGAGTAGGGTTTTTCCGCCTCCGCCGCGAAATGCAGAAATAATAATACGTGGTATATTGCGTTCTAACATGCTTTTTATGAGATAGGAGATGAATACCCTTCTCATGCCCCCTTAAAGATATGGCAATGCTTTTTTGTATAAGATACTGTAGTGTGCACTAAAGGACACTTTGAAAATTTAGGTAAAAAATGAGTTCCTGTAAAGCTGCTTTTACCTCATGTATAGTCAGTAATTTTTTACTATTTACAAAGCAGGTATTTTTAACGCGTCCTTTTATATTTCCAAACCGCGCACAACACACAGTATACCCCCGGCTGCAATGACTAACAAGAGTAAACGCTTAAAAGTTTGCACTGGTATTTTCGAGGTAAGAGGCGCTGCACAAAAAACTCCCGCCGCTGAACATAAAGAGGCAATGATTGCTAATTTCAACACTTCAGGGGTGTACATGCCGGCAAAGCCCTGAGCAAGGCAAACCACAATAAGCAATAATGTGCTGTAAACAGAAAGTGTTCCCAGGCATTGTTTTGGTGTCCATCCTAAATACAGAGCATAGGCACCAATGGGAGGGCCTCCAAGGGAAATGGCTCCTGCCAGTAAGCCAGTTCCAAAACCCACCGATTGTGTAAGCCATGTTTTTTCTGGACGTACTATCAATTGCTGCCTTTCGCGCACATATTGCATGATGACAAAAAGTATCATGACCATACCAGCTAGAAGCTGTATGTGCGCCGCGCTTACATACATAAGCAATGCTACGCCGGCCACAGAACCAGGTACAGAGGCTATGAGCAAACGCGCCGTGGTGGCGTAGAGGCAATCTTTATGATTAAGCAGTGAGAGAAATACTGTTTGTACAAGTCCGGCCAAGCACGCTATGGGAACCACCACTGAAGGTGGCATAAAAAGAATAAGTACCGGCACAGCCACCATGGTTCCACCAATGCTGATAAGCCCTGTGATAAAACCGGCTATGAACCACAATGGCCAGTATATATAGAGAAAGATTTCTTGCATGATGGTCTCTACATCAAATGAAAAGCATAGAAAAAAAGGGATGGGGGTAAACCCCATCCCTCATAATATTCCAAAGAATATTTGGCGTTGCCGCTGATTAAAACAGGGGCAACAAAGACTGACTAGTCTTCGCCTTCAGCAGCAGATTGCTTACCAGCGCCTTTAAGGCCGTACATGGTAGTAGAACCAGAAGACCAGTACTCAATAACGTCTTCGTTTACGAGCTTGGTCAAGATTTTCTTTACTTCACGAGGACCTTTACCTTCGAAAAGGGGAAGGAAGTCTTGGAAATAGAACTTGGACTTGCCGGTTTTGCTTTGCAAAAACTCAACAA
>CAYJHH010000002.1:0-80811 GCA_964369995.1 uncultured Desulfovibrionaceae bacterium | reverse complement strand
TTCGGCTCATGCTGTTGCCAGCATTTCGCTCATTTGCCTTCGAACCGTAACATTTCACGGTTATTGTTGCTTCACGTTGCCTTTTCGGCGTACCGTGTCGCGGAGAGCCTTTATACGCTCACCGCTTCGGCGTGTCAACAACTTTTTTTTATTTTTTCAAAGTTTTTTTCAGCGTCTCTTACGAAACTCTTGGCTGTTTTCTCAGCCGGCGCTCAGAACAATTTCCGAAGCGCGGAGAGGCAATCTGCCTCAAGTCGCCGAGCTTGTCAACAACTTTTTTTCTTTTTGCAAATTTTATTTCCCGCACTTTCGTGCTCCGCTGTCTTGCTTCAGCACCGCTTTTCAAGTTCCCTCAATCAGCGGAAGAGCTTTATGCCCTAAGCCGTGACGCCTTGTCAACAACTTATTTAAAAACTTTTTTCAAAGCCGCATTTAACTTGTCACCCTCTCGGGCTGCGCTGTTTGCCTCAGCGCCCCACCACACGGCGGAAGCGCAATATGGACGAAAGTCCCCTCTTGGTCAAGCACTATTTTCACATTTTTGTAACATTTTCTGTAAACATATAATTTATTAAAAGATATATCTTGTTCATGATTCCATAAAAAAAGGGAGAAGGCGTCCACCTTCTCCCCAGAAATTACCCATAAGGATTGTGTTAACTTTGCAATTTACGCAAATTCTCTTTGAGTTCCACAGCCAATTGTGCAAGATCACGCACGGCAGAGGAAGCCTCATCCATACCAATGCTGATTTCATCGGCAATTTGACTTACAGCAGACGCCACTTGGCTTAATTCTTCAGAGGTTGCAGACTGCTCTTCCGCCGCTGTGGCAATACCAGTAATAAGCGAAGCATTATGCTCGGCCAAATGCTGAATCTCTGCCAGGGATTCCCCAGAGGTATTGGTCAGTACGGTAGCATCATTGATGATTTTCACAGCTTTTTCAAATTGTGCTATATTGGCAGCGGTAGACCTTTGAATGCCTGTAATACTATTACCCACCTCTGTGGTGGCGCTCATGGTCTTTTCTGCCAGTTTACGCACTTCATCAGCCACCACAGCAAAGCCACGGCCTGCATCACCGGCTCTAGCGGCCTCAATGGCTGCATTCAATGCCAACAAGTTCGTTTGATCGGCAATGTCTGAAATAACACCCATGACCGAACCAATGGCTTCCACTTGTGAGCCAAGGTCTTTAATATCTTGTGAAAGTTGCATGGAAACTGCGTTCACCTCGCCCATGGCGGCAACAACCTGTGATACCAAATCAGCGCCATGACCTGCTCTCTCTTGTGTTTCGCCTGCCTGTACACGTGCTTGTTCTGCATTATGCGCCACTTCAAGCACAGTGGCATTCATTTCTTCAATGGCTGTGGCGGCGGACGCCGTGCGGTCACGTTGTGCATTACAACCTTCCGTAACGTGTTCTACCTGCGCACTGAGCTGTTCAGAAGCAGTGGCTACTCTATCAGCCACATCGGTCACATCGGTGGCCACTTCCATGATGGTGCGCTGTGTTTGCTTGATGGAAGAAATATCGGTGATAAGTTGCACCACAGAAACAAGCTCGCCCTTCTTATTCAGCATGGGCATGGCGGTATAAGCTATATCAATATCTTTACCTTGCGGGTGAGCAATTGTTTCGCCTGAGCAAGGCTGCTTGGCAGCATAGGCTTTTTGCAAAGCATCGCTGGAGGTGTTACAATCATCACGAGCAAAAAGTTGCATGCAGGTTTTACCCGAATAGTCAGCTCCTGCTAGTTTTTGTGCTACGTTATTCAAATACCGTGCGTGAAGGGTACTATCTAACACCACCACCGGAGAAGGCAAGCCATGAATAATGGCCAAAAGGCGACCTAGAACACCATTGGTGCCATTAATGAGATTGGCAAAATCGCCCTCAAATTGCTTAGCATTACCTTTGGCGCCAATATTACCGTTTTCCACTTCATTTTCAAGCCTTCTGTACTCTAGCATGACTTCTTTCAAAGCCGTGGGAATGGCGCGCAAAGCTTCGGCCAATTCGCCAATTTCATCTGAGCGTTGTACTTTGAGCTCACCGCTTAAATTACCCTTTGCCACTGCAGTGGCAAAGTCCACCCCTTGTTTTAAGGCGCGTACTATAGGCGTGAGTAAAATATACACTACCACTGAACCCATGAGTACAGCCACCACAAGGCTCATAACAGTGTGGAGAAAAATTTCATCTAAACTGGCATAGGCGTCACTTTTGACGGCGCGAACTACGGCTGTCATTTCACCGTATTTGGTGGGAGCATGGTGAAAGAGAGCCAAGTCGCCGGCGTCTGTAAGTAGCTCTGTAGTTTCAGTTTTTTTATCCCTTGCCCATTGTTTAAAAAAGGGTATGGGGCCCAATGAATCATTAAAAAGCCATGCAGGATTGTCAGAAACGGCAATGAGTCCCTTATCATTGAGGATAAAGGCCGCACCACCTGCAGGTAAGGAAAGCGATTTGAGAGATTGCCCTAAAAAGTCCACAGAGTACGCCGTGCGAAGTACACCTATAACTTTACCATCTTTTCTAATGGGTGCGCCCACTGAAATGGTGTGCACGCCGTCAGTGCTGCTGACATATATGGAGGAAACCGAAGAACGACCAGCCATGGCTTCGGTATAGTAACTACGCTGCTTGTAAGAGGCGCCTAGCTTTTCATACCCTTCCACAGAGGTTGCCCGCACTACACCTTGTTCATCCAAAAGTACCATGCGATCAATGTCTTTATACAAAGATTGCTCTTTACGCATTGCTTGCGTGATGACAGCTATTTCCTCTGAGCTAGGATTATCTATACTTAAAAAATCTGCGAGGGCAGGGTCTTGAGCAATACGATTTACATCTTCCAAAGCTCGGGCGGCAAATTGATCTGCGGCTCCTACCAAGGCTGCAGTTTCTCTTTCAAAGGTTTGCATGATACTTTCACTCAAAGCCTTTTCCGTGTCATTATACGTGACATAACCACTGGCAGCCTGTAATATGGCTATTAAAGCAATGACAGGTAGCATAAGTCTTAATTGCAATTTCATATAATTTTTCTCCCTCCTTTCGTTCATTACACAACATTCTATGACACAATTTTTTGGGAAACATAGCAAAAAGGTTGCTATTTATACTAGTTACTCGTGGGAAATTACAGCTTAAAATCTTCCCTACATATATATCCTTGCAGTGACACTGTCCATAATAATACAAAAAAAAACATAAAAAAATGACATTTATTGTAATAAATGTCATTTTTATCTTAAATATTCTAGCTAGTACACTAGAAATGGCATTAAATACCCATAATATTATAACCGCCATCCACATAAATGATTTGACCTGTCACAGCAGAGGAAAGGTCAGAACCAAGGAATACAGCGGCGCCGCCCACGTCAGCAGTGGTCACATTGCGACGCAAGGGGGCGTGCTCTTCAATATGCGTAAAGATATTTTTAAGACTAGCCACGGCAGAGGCTGCCAAGGTTTTAATGGGGCCTGCGCTAATGGCATTGATACGCACATTTTTGGCGCCTAAATCCACAGCCAAGTAGCGCATGGAACATTCTAAAGAAGCTTTGGCCACGCCCATGACATTATAGCCGGGCAGCACACGTTGCGAACCATTATAGGTCATGGTGACAACAGAAGCACCATCGGTGAGCAAAGGTTCAAAAGCTTGACATACAGCAGTGAGGGAATAGGAAGACACATCTTGGGCAAGCCTATAGCCATCACGGCCTGTGTCTAAGAAGCGTCCTTGCAAGTCTTCACGATTGGCAAAAGCCACGGAGTGAATAAGAATATCTATGCCGCCCCATTTTTCTTTGACGCTTTCCACAGCGGCTGCGATTTGTGCATCATCACACACATCCAATGCCACGGTGAACTCGCCGCCCATTTCTTCACTGATGGGCTCCACACGTTTTTTAATGGCATCACCCACATAGGAAAAAGCCAAACGTGCACCTTGAGCTTTAAAAGCTTCAGCCACGCCATAGGCAATACTTTTATTATTGGCTAAACCAAGAATTAATGCTCTTTTACCTTGAAGTATCATACTCACCTCTTATTCCGCGTCAAAGGATTTACCGGTAAGGATTTTATATGCCTCTGCATAACGTCCTGCAGTGGCATCAATAATATCTTGGGGCAAAGTAGGCGCAGGTGGGGTTTTATCCCAAGGCTGAGCAGAGAGCCAATCGCGCAAATATTGTTTGTCAAAACTGGGTTGACCACGGCCTTCTTCGTATTGATCTGCAGGCCAAAAACGCGAAGAGTCAGGGGTCATAACTTCATCAATGAGCACAAGCTCACCGTTCACCATACCAAATTCAAATTTGGTATCTGCCATAAGAATACCGCGAGTGGCTGCGTATTCACGACCGGATTCAAAAATACGCAAAGATGTTTCTTGCACCTTCTTGGCTATTTCTTCACCAAGCAGTGCTGTAGCTTGTGCCACAGTGATATTTTCATCATGCTCGCCAAGCTCGGCTTTGGTGGAAGGAGTAAAAATCGCAGGTTCAATTTTAGCAGATTCTTTCATATTGGCAGGTAAATCATATCCGCAAAGGCTACCGGTGGCTTTATAATCCTTCCAGCCAGATCCGGTTAAACAGCCGCGCACAATACATTCTACGGGCAAGGGTTTAGCCTTTTTCACCAATACAGAGCGACCTTCGAGCTCTTCTTTCCAAGGTTGTAATGCTTCGGGGAATTTATTCACATCACTTTCAATGAGGTGATTGGGAATAATATCTTTGAACTTATCCATCCAAAACAAGGTAATTTTATTGAGGATAACACCTTTATAAGGCACAGGTTCACTCATAATCACGTCAAAAGCAGACATACGGTCTGTGGTGACAATAAGTAAGGTTTCATCATCAATTTCATACATATCGCGAACTTTACCACGAGCAATCAGGGGAAATGCTGTGACAGTGGTTTGCATAACAACTTTCATAAATCTTTATCTCCTAGTAAAAAGTGTTTACCTGTAAGCCAACACTTTTAGGTGTAGTTATTTACTCATTAAGCTCTTTTTATACGGCATTCCATGGAACGCGCGTGGGCTTCTAAGCCTTCAAGGCGAGCGAGGCGCGCAATGGATGTGGCATGCTTTTGCACAAAAGCAGAAGAAGCCGCCACCACCGAAGAGCGCTTACAAAAAGTCTGCACCGAAAGGGCAGAGGAAAAACGTGCTGTACCCATGGTGGGTAACACATGGTTAGGCCCTGCAAAATAATCTCCCACAGCTTCGGGAGAGTGCGAGCCCATAAAAATGGCGCCGGCATGTTTAATATGAGGCAACATGGCCCAGGGGTCTTTGACGCACAACTCTAAATGCTCCGGAGCCACAAGATTGGCCAAAGCCACACCCACACGCATACTTGGCACCACCACAATGGCGCTCCATTTTTTTAAAGCCTGAGAAGCCAAGTCCACGCGAGGCAAGGCTGCGCATTGGATTTCAAGTTCACGCTGAATGGCTTCTGCCATAAAAGGTGTATCCGTAATACATACCGCGGAAGCCAAAGCATCATGCTCAGCTTGCGAGAGCATATCCGCCGCCACCCATGCAGGATTGGCAGAGCCATCGGCAATGACAAGCACTTCACTGGGGCCAGCTATCATATCAATACCCACGCGCCCTTGCACCATGCGCTTGGCTGTGGTCACATAAATATTCCCCGGCCCCACAATCACATCCACGGGAGGCAGGCTTTGTGTTCCGTAAGCTAAAGCTGCAATGGCCCAAGCAGAGCCCATGCGATACACTTCGTCAATATCAAGCAAGTGTGCCACAGCTAAAATATGTGGATTAATGCTACCATCGGGGCGGGGCGGTGTTACCACGGCCAACTCTTTTACCCCTGCCACCTGAGCGGGAATGGCATTCATAAGCAGGCTCGAAAGTAAAGGAGTATCCCCCCCTTTACCACCAGGAACATACAGCCCTGCTCTATCCACAGGTACCACCTGCTGACCCAATATGGTGCCATCTTCGCGGGTGATAAACCATGATTTTTCCACCTGTGCTTGGTGGAAAGTTCTAATATTAGAGGCGGCTTCTGCAATGATGGATAAATCTTCACCAGAAACTTGCGCTGCGCCCCTGGCTATTTCAGAAGCATCCAGACGCAAAGCAAAGTCAGCATCGGCATGGGGGCAATCAAAGCGCTTGGTGTATTCTAATAAAGCAGCATCACCGTGTTCTTGCACATTTTGTAAAATTTCTTGCACGGCTCCATCTACGCTTTCGCCTGTATCCTCGCGCCCTTTAAGCACGGCTTCCAGCTGGGGCCAATCTTTTTCTGTGGTACATGTAATAATACGACAGGACATAGTTTCTCCTTTGAAATGTCCCTGTTACAATACATATCAGAAGGACACCTCACATATTGGACAGGCATGTTACCGCAATAAATACTAAAAGTCGAGCTTTTGTGCCCTGTTAAAATGCACAAAATGAAGTGCTACTTTTATGCACACTTTTAATCAAAAACATCTTTTTTCCCATCCATGCTTCACAAGAATCCTTTAGAAACACTTAAAAAATGACATTACATTTTACCCAGTTAAAATAAAATATTCGTGGTGAGGTCTTGACAGTTGCCCAAGGCTTGCTTAAAAATAGAGCCTACGAAGGAGTCTTTCATGTCATCCAAAAAACAACACGACGCATATAAGGCCGCACAAAATGAACAGGCCGAACAAGATCTTTTTGAAGGGTTTGCTGACGAATGTATCATTCCTCAGATTCCCGAAAACCTTAACGAACTCTGTCTTGAGCACATTTGCCCCTCTTGCTCGGTAAAAGAAGAAGCCGACCAAACTCGCTTGCGCGCCTTGGCAGAAATGGAAAATTATAAAAAACGCCTTGCTCGCGAGCACGAAGAGCAATTGACCTATGCTGCAGAAAAAGTGCTTTCAAGCCTTTTGCCCAGCCTTGACAACCTAGACCTTGCGCTACAGTACGGCGGGCAAAATGAAGCCTGTAAAGACATGCTTATGGGCATTGAAATGACCCGCAAGCTCCTTTTAGAAGCAGTAAAAACGCATGGGCTAGAACCTGTGGGGCAAGTGGGTGAAGAATTTACCCCCGAATTGCATGAAGGGCTCATTTTTGAAACACGTGACGACATGGAAGAAAACCATGTAAGTAATGTTATGCAGCGCGGCTATAAACTTAAAGGGCGCTTAATTCGTCCGGCCAAAGTGGGCATTAGCAAAAAATAAGCAACAAAAAATACTTTGCTAAAGAGCGTACTTTTTGGGTGCTGCTCATTAACAAAATAATAAACCTCCAAGCCCCAAAGCCTTGGGGGTTTTTCTTTAAAAAAACCGACCTCCCCTAGCCCTTGCTAGTTTTGTCATTTTTCCTTACACAAAGCCATGCACAATCTTTCTTGTACTCAATGCGGTATCTGTTGCCAAAAAGGCGGCCCCCTTTTACACAAAGAAGACATGCCCCTCATGGAACAGGGCTTGTTAACCTTTGCACACATACTTACGCTTCGCACCGGCGAATTGACCTTTGACCCCGTTCTTAACAGGCTTATGCCCCTTGAGCGCGAGGCCATAAAAATTATGGGTACTGGCGAGCAAGCCCACCCATGGCATTGCATCTTCCACTCAGCCGCAGGATGCGACCTGCACCCCCTACGTCCTGCGCAATGTGCGGCGCTTTTTTGCACCGATACTCAGGCCCTTGCCCACATGTACCATCAAGATCGCGCTTGCCGTGCTGACATGCCTTTGCTTCAGCCAGGCTGGCTGGAACTTGTGGAAGCTCACGAAGAAGCTTGCCCCTTGCATCCTTTGGCAGATGCTGCGTATGAAATTTTTCAAAGTACATCTCCCATACGAGAAGACCTGAGCGAAAGCATCTTACAATGTGTACGCTATGATTTAGCCTTTCGTCAGCTTTGCACTGAAAAAGCCCACATGGCTGCACAGCTATTGCCCTGCTTTTTGGGGCGCCCTGTGCACGCTTTTTTACCCTCGGTGGGGCTAGAGGCAACACAAACACAACAGGGAGAACTTGTTCTGAAAAAACTTGCCAAAGCGGCGTATTTTTCTTAAAAATTTTCTCCGTGGGCATAGTGTATGTACTGCTAACGCCCCTTAATCCTTTGCACCCAAGGTTTTGTGAAGGTCTTTATATAAAGGTTTACCGTGACACAACTTCTCCCACTTCCCCTCCAAGCCAACACTCCTTGGCTTGCCCCCTTGGCCGGCTATTCTGACCTGACCTTTCGCTTGCTCTGCCGAGAGCATGGCGCTCGCGTTGCTTGTACAGAAATGGTCAGTGCCAAAGGGCTTGTATATAAAAGTAATGGCACTCAAGATTTGCTGGCCACCACCCCTGAAGATTCTGACACTTCGCAAGGTAATTTTTTGGTGGTGCAGCTTTTTGGCAATGAAATCCCCTTCATGGAAAAAGCCTTACAAGAACTTTTACAACAAGGTTTTCAATACTTTGACCTCAATATGGGCTGTTCTGTACCCAAGGTAAATAAAACTGGCTGTGGCTCTGCCATGCTTAAAGACTTAGACAATAGCCTTGCTGTGGCCAAGAGTATGATTGACCTTGCAGGTAAAAATGCCATGGGTTTTAAAATTCGCTTGGGATGGACAGAAGAAAGCCATGTGTGGCAAGAGCTAGCTTTACGTTTGCAAGACCTTGGTGCCGGCTGGATAACCTTGCATCCACGTACAGCTAAGCAAGGTTTTCGCGGCGAAGCAGCTTGGGAACACCTTGCCACCCTTACACAATTATTAGATATTCCAGTCATTGCCAGTGGAGATTTATTCTCCCCTCAAGATGGCGTGCGCTGCCTTGAGCAAACAGGGGTAAGTACAGTTATGTACGCGCGAGGAGCCATGCAAAACCCCCAAATTTTTCAAGAGCATATTCAGCTGTTAGAACAAGGAATACAACCCAAGCCCCATGCTGAAAAACTTATGCAACTCATCGAAAGACATATGGTATTGGCACAAGCCTATAGCTCTGAACGCGTGGCCTTATTAAAAATGCGCACCTTTGTGCCGCGCTATGTACATCACTTTCCCGGAGTGAAGCGCTTGCGCCAAGAAATGGCCTCATGCACAAGTTTTCACGAGCTGCGTGAGCTTTTGGGTGTTTTTTTTGCCTATGTTAGTGATAGTCAATCATAGAAGGAAGGTATTATGGAAGTTATTCGTGCCAAAACCGCAGGCTTTTGTATGGGCGTTGCCCTAGCCTTAAATAAATTAGATACAGCTTTACAAGAAGCACAAGCCGCCCGCATTTGCACCTTGGGGCCTATTATTCATAATCCTCAAGTATTAGAATACTATGCTTCCCAAGGCGTGCAATGCTTAACATCCGTGCAAGAGGTTCATGCCGACGACTGTGTTATTGTGCGTGCCCACGGAGTACCACAGCAAGAAGAAGCTCTTCTTGTTCAAAGCGGCGCTACTGTCATTGATGCCACCTGTCCTAAAGTAAAAAGAGCCCAACTTGCCATTGCCAAAGCCACACAAAATGGCAGTACTTTATTACTTTTTGGTGAAGAAGATCACCCTGAAGTGCGCGGCCTTGTTTCCTATGCAGGACATGAGGCCTACGTATTTGACTCACTAGAAAAATTATGCACAATAAAGCTTGCACCTTCCACATCTTACGTGCTAGCCTCACAGACCACTCAAGACGGAAAAATATTTGCAGACATTGTGGAATATATCCAAAAGGAAACTGCGAACACCCCCGTCTTATCAACCATTTGCCATGCTACCCACGAAAGACAAGAAGAAATCATGCACATTGCTGAAAGTGTGGATGCTGTGGTGGTGGTGGGCGGAAAAGCCAGCGGCAACACGTGCAGACTGGCCGATGTGGCTTCTGCCAAGGGGGTTCCCACTTGGCATGTGGAAACAGTACAAGAATTAGAAAAAGAAAAATTTTCACTTTTTTCACGAATAGGTCTAACGGCTGGCGCATCTACGCCGAAAAGACTTATAGATGAGGTTCATACTTTTTTGGGAAGCCTCTAGTCCAAAACCTGCAACCTTTTGTGAGCCCTTTTGGGTACAACTTTACACGCCACGAGGGAGAGCGTATGGCACAAACTAATATTCTTCTCGAAGCCGGCACCAATGAGCTGGAAATAGTAGAATTTTACATAGATGAGAAATCTGTCGCCGAAGACGGCACCCTCATTCCCGAAGGCTACCGTGGCTACTATGGTGTAAACGTAGCTAAAGTGCTGGAAATTATCCGCATGCCCAAAGCTACAGAACTACCAGAAGTACAACACCCCTGTGTGCTTGGTGCCTTTAACTTGCGTTCGCATATTATTCCTTTGGTGGATCTTGGCATGTGGCTTGGCAAAGAGCCCATGGACCAAGCAGAAGAGCCTAAAACCATTGTTACTGAATTTAACTCTGTGACCACGGCTTTTAAGGTTTCTGGCGTGAATCGCATTCACCGTATTTCTTGGGAAGAAGTGGAAGCCCCAACGCCTTATGTATCAAAAATTTCTAACAATACTGTAATTGGTGTGGTTCACTTAGAAAACCGCATTGTCTTTTTGTTAGACCTTGAAAAAATTGTGGCTACCTTAAATCCTGCCCTTGGTCTGCGCTTTGAAGATATGGATGAAGAATGGAATCAAGATGTACGCCGCCGCGCCATGGTGGCAGACGACTCTGCTCTTATCCGCGAAATGCTACGCGACCTTTTGGAAAAAGCTAATTTTGAAGTGACCATTTGCTCGCATGGTGCAGAAGCCTGGGATAAGCTGTGCGCTTATAAAGCTAAGGCAGAAAGTGAAGATCGCCCCATTACCGACTTTGTGCAAGTGGTGGTGTCTGACATTGAAATGCCCATGATGGACGGTCATAACCTGACAAAGCAAATTAAAGAAGATAAGACCTTAAGCCAATTACCTGTCATTCTCTTCTCATCATTAATTACAGATAAGTTACGCCATAAGGGTGAAGCTGTGGGCGCCGATGATCAAATATCTAAGCCCGAAGTAACCTATTTAGCACGTCGTGCTTTGGCTCTTATCCAAGAAAGAGAAGATGGCATCTTCCCTGATAACCCTCTTTTAAGTAATAAATAAGTCGTCTTAAGCACTTTTTAAGCTACAAACAAAAAGCCACCGTCTCCGGTGGCTTTTTTTGGATTTTATGCATCTTTTAAGAAAACAAACTATTGCCGCCATGATTTTTTTTAAAGGCTTTTGTCCATAAAAGTCTTAAAAAAAATATCTAGGCTACCGTAAATTACTCCCCAGCCACCACATCTTTAATACGGCACACGCCGCACATATCTGCCGATGTGGGATAGCCACAACGCGGGCAAGGTTGCAATTGTGCGCCTGCTTCTTCTTCGTGTTTTGAAAATATGGGACGCCCTCTTTTCAAAAAGCCTTGATAGAAGTCGATTTTACGCCCTGGCATGGCTTCTTCCAATTGCTGCCACAAATGTTTATGCTGTGTAAAAGAAGCACCTTGACTATATGGGCATGATTCATAATGATTTTCAATACCCATTAAAAAAGCATAGTTTGCCGTTTCAAATTCCGTTAAGCGCCACAAAGGTTTTACTTTGCAGGCAAAGCCATCTTCTGCTTCAAGCTTAGGCCCTTGATCAGATAAGTATGCCAAGTCCCAGCGAATGGTATTGCTAAATAAACGCGCCACTTCATCGTCTAAATTATGCCCTGTGGCCAAAGCTGTATATCCACCATCCATGGCAACTTTATTAAAATAATACCGCTTAATTTTACCGCAAGCGGAACAAATAGGCCGTTTTAATTTAGCTTTGACTAAAGGAATAGCCAAACCTTCTTCAGCCATATCTTTTACAATAAGCTTAAAACCATGGGCTTTACAAAAACGCTCTACCACGGCGCGAGTGGCTGCGGAGGAGCCGGGAATGGCTAAATCAATATGCAAACCTGTGACATCATACCCTTGGCGCGACAGCTCCAGCATGAGCGCTAAAGAGTCCTTACCGCCGGACAAGGCCACCAAGATTTTATCTTCAGGGCTAAAAAGCTTTTGTTTGCGAATGCCCTTTTCCACCTGACCGCTAAAAAATTCTATATAACATTTGGCGCAAAAACCTGCGTGATGGCTACGTAGCGCGACCACCGCCGGTTCTTTACAAACTTTACATTTCATATGATATCCTTAAGAGAAGCTAAGAGGCAGCGCTGGCATATTTTACCAAAGCGCTTTATTTGTAAACCTTAGGCTTTTACTAGACAAGGCTTTTTTTATATAAAAAGCCCCATCCTCTTTGCTCTAAAGCGGCTTTGTATACTTGCATATATTCTTGCTGAAGGCGCGGCATGAGCACAAAATCCTGCATGCAATGCGCATGCTTGCCCTGCTTTTCACGCAAAGAGGCATCTTGCACACAGCGCCACATATGCTCGCCCAAAGCCTGTGCATCCTCTGGGTCAAAGCGCCATAAAAAATCTTTATCCCAGGCATTGTATGGAGCTATATTTGTCGCCATAATGGGCATTTGCAGGCAACATGCCGCCATAAAAGCATGAACAAGGCTTTGCCCTACCAAGGGTTCACAAGCCATATCCGCTGTGTTTTGCGGTAAAATAAGCCCATGTGCCGCGGGCAGCACATCTTCAAAAGCTTGCTCCCCAAGTAATGCCAATGGCCCATCCACGCCCAATCCGCGGGCTTGTGTTAAAAGGCTTTCAAAAGCTGTACCACTGCCCACCACGCGCACTTCAAAGCTATTTTGCATACCATGCTTTTGCTCTTGCTCTAAAAGGTAAGCCATGCTTTTTAACACCGTATCCACGCCGGAATCATCGCGCAAATGCGCAGCCACCATGAAAATGCAGCGTGATGCAGAGGCAGAGTAGCTTTCTTTCAGGGCAAGCCAGGGCTCCGGCTCCAGAGCTGGGCATATGCAGGCGCTTGGTAAGGAGGTAAAAGAGTGTTCCACATATTTTTTCCACGCTGTTACCATATGCTCACAGGGAAAAATAATTTTTTGCACATCTTTCCATGCTTGAAGCAAGGCGGCATGTGAAGACTTTTGCTCTTTAGTGGATGGCGTGGCAAGGGTGCAGTCAGGCAAAGCATAGACTGAATGCATACATACTGTGGCGCCTTTACGCCGCCATGATGCCCACTTATGCATAAATACTGCCATGGTGGGTGAAAAGGCATGAATCATAAGGGGCTTTGCGCGCTTATAACGCCATAGCAGCCATAAACGCCCCCGCAAAGGCCATACAGGCAATTGCGCCGCCTTGGCGTGTTGCATAAGGGGGGAATTTTCAGGGCATAGTATTTCAAAGGAGTATGCACACTCATGTAAAGCTTTAGCCACTGCCAAAACTTCTTGTTGTGTCCACGTCCAGTGCTGTCCGTCATCAAGCAATACCACATGTAATGATGACGCGTTTTTTTCTGGTGATGTTGGCTGTGATGCCACATCGGACTCCTCAGAAGATGCCGTGGAAGATGAAGCGCAAGGCGTCACAGAAGACGTATCGGCTACCATAGCCTTGCTGGCAGCTTCAGCTTCAAGCTTAGAAGACTGCTTTTTATCTTTAGAGCTTACACGCAAAAATCTGTTCCTTCTGACCAAAGTTTTTGCATAAGACGCTCACGCAAGGAGTGAGAAATGGCACCAGTTTTGCCCTCACCAATGGCGCGTCCTTCGTAATGAGTTACGCCTACGCATAAAGGACTAGAGCCAAAAAGAAGTACTTCTTGCGCTTGCCAAAGGGTTTGCTCATCAATATTGTCAAAGGTCACAGGCAGCACATCCTTAGCCACTTCTAAAGCAGCCATAAGCGTGGTTCCTGACAAAGCATTGGTTAAGTAGGGACAAACAAGCTGCCCTTCTTTATTTACCAAAGCCACATTGGCCACGGCGGCCTCAGCCAAATGCCCTTGACCATTAAAAGAAAAAGCCACATCTACCCCGCGGCTTAAAGCTTCTTCTGCCATAAGCACATTGGGCAAATAGTTTGCATTTTTAATCTTAGCCAAATAAGGCTGTTTGGCAGGAATACCAGAACGACAGGCCGTAAGCCCCTTTTCATACCAAGATAAAGGAGGCACGTTGCTTTCAATGGCGATAATATACAAGGATGTGCTGGGACATTCTGCCGGAGAAATGCCAAAGCCCCCTGGGCCGCGTCCCATAAGTATACGAATGGCGCCGTCAGGTCGCTCGCCGGCTTTAGCCACCTGCATAATAATATCTTCCACTTCTTGCCAAGAACAGGGAGGTTGCATCTTAAGGCCATCGGCGGAGTTTTGCATGCGCTCAAGGTGCGCATCTAACTGAAACAGGCGGCCTTTTCTGTAAGAAATGCTTTCAAAAACGCCATCGCCCCTGTGACATAAGTGATCATCAAGGGGCGCAAGCATAAGGCGGGCATCTTTGCAGATGCCCCCCACTCTATGTTCATAAAAGGCTAGAACCTTCTGCGCACCAGGGCGCGGCACTTGCAGCAATTGTTGCAAGTAGTCAGAAGTGCTCAAAATAGGTAACAATTTTTGCATTACTTTTGAATAAATACCGAACGGTTTTCTACGCCAAGCCAGCCTTTTTCCAGCAACACTTCTGCAATTTGCACGGCATTTAAGGCAGCACCTTTGCGAATATTGTCAGACACAACCCACATATTCAAACCATTGGCAATGGTTTCGTCTTCGCGAATACGTCCCACATAAGTGTCATCTTCACCGGCAGCATCAATGGGCATGGGATACATTTTTTCGCGCGGATTATCATACACTTGAATGCCAGGAGCCTGAGCCAATATGGCGCGAGCCTCAGCTGCGGTGACTTTCTTTTCCGTTTCAATATTAATGGACTCAGAGTGACCATAAAATACAGGTACGCGTACACAAGTGGCTGTTACTTTCACGCCGGGATCTTCTAAAATCTTTACCGTTTCATGCACCATTTTCATTTCTTCTTTGGTGTAATCATTTTCCATAAAGACATCAATTTGCGGTAAGCAGTTAAACGCAATGCGATGTGGATAAACTTCCACATCTGGCTCTTGCATATTAAACATTTGGCGCACTTGCTGTTCTAATTCCGCAATGGCTTTTTGGCCTGTGCCAGAAACGGCTTGATAGGTAGAAACAATAACACGCGTAATTTTTGCCACATCATGAATGGGCTTTAAGGCCACCATCATTTGAATGGTGGAGCAATTGGGATTGGCAATAATGCCATTATGCTTTTCTAGGGCATGGGCGTTTACTTCTGGCACAACCAAGGGGCAACGCTCATCCATACGCCATGCGGAGGAATTGTCTATAACAACACAGCCTGCTGCCGCAGCATGGGGGGCAAACTTTTCAGAAGTACCACCACCAGCGGAGAAAATAGCAATGTCAAAGCCTTCGAACACATCTTCCTTCAATTCTTTAACAACGATTTCATCATCGCCAAAGCGGACAGTACTGCCGGCAGAGCGGGCTGAGGCAAAGGGAACCACTTCTGTGGCGGGGAAATTGCGTTCATGCAAAGTTTTTAACATTTCACGCCCTACGGCACCGGTGGCGCCTACTACGGCGACGCGAAGTTGATGGGACATTTGTCTTCCTCCAATTATGTGAAATACCTTAGAGCCATGCTTATTTTTGAGCCCTAAGATTAAGTAATCTTTCTGTTTCCATTTTCCCTTTATGGCGGGCAACGGATTCTATATCAAAATTATACGCTCTTTCAAAGTGCGCCACAGGGTTTGAAGCATCTAAGGCTTGCAAAGCCGCAAAGGTACGCTTATCCATGGTATAAATATGCGAAACAAGCCACGAACCAAAGTAAGCGCATGCTTCCTGCGCCACAGCACTTCCTTCAGATTTAGCGCGCATTATGAAGCCATTGGTCACTGCAATGAAATTTTTATGCTGCCCCACATGTTCATCAAACATGGGTAAATCCGTTTTATGCTCAATCATAAAATTTTCTTCTGTCACAAAATGCTCATAACAATAGCATTGTAATTCAGAAATTTTTTCTGCCAAAGCCTGCCCTGTGAGCTCATGCGCATCCAGTTGCAATCCCCGCAGCAAAAAAAATAATTTTTGATGCTGCGCATCTATTTCAGGCACATTTAAAGTATATTTAGCTTCCCAGTCAAATCTTCGCATACGCCCTCCAGATATTACCCATTAGTACAAAATTATCGACAAAAGTTCTACACTAGATCATTTCTCAACTGTAAACTAATTGGAGCAACCCTACCAAGGAAGTCTCCGCTGAAAAGGCTATTTATTTTTTGTTAATGCATGTAATGCCAAAAAAGTTTGCTTATCCGTATGTAAAATATGGTTCACAAGCCACTCGCTCAAAAAGAGGCAGAGCTCCTTAACAAGCTCAGCGCCTTCTGTTTCTGCGCGGCGTGCAAAGACATTGGTATCCACAACAAATTTTTCATGTTGTTGCACATGGACATCATATATATCTAACTGATCTTGATAGGGAGTAAAGTAGGCAGCTTCAGCAGCAAAGTGCTCTAAGCAATACGCTTGCAACTCCACAATCCTTTCTTTAACAACAATCGGATTCACCTCACCATACAGATCTAATTGAAACTCTCTTAAAGCTGTAAAGATTCTTTTATGCTGAGCATCTATTTCCGGCTCCCCGACGCTATAATCATCGCTCCAGACATATGTGCGCATATCTCCTCCGAGTCTGCTCCCATGGAGCTTTTTTCACAAATATTATTATGATTCTAGGGCAATTTATTGCAAAAATCAAGCGAAAGTCTTTTCTCTTGCTCTACCCAAAACCATGAGCTTGCGCGCATAAAGCGTGTACCAAGGCTTTGTCGGCCTCTAAAAAATTTACATGAAGCCCTTCACATGGCAAAAGCCATTGCACAGCTTGTCCCTCAGCGCCGCGCGGTTCGCCATCAAATCGTTGCACATGGAAAAAATGTACACGCACCAAACGCTCCGTATAATCATGCTCCACCGTTTGCCAATAGACACAATCTTGAACGCGCACGCACAGCTCTTCCCACAGCTCTCGGCACAAAGCCTCGCGTAAGGTCTCTTCTGGCTCAACCTTGCCGCCGGGAAATTCCCAATACCCACCAAGCGGTGAGCCCATGGGTCTTTGCGCAGCAAGGTAGCGTCCCTCACGCCACAAGATACCTGCCACCACATCTATACGAAAGTCTGGTGTATTCATTCCATATACCTTAAACTTCATCACCCATAAGCAATTTTTTCTGCTCTTCGAAGACGGACAACTCTTCTTCCAAAACAGCCATATGCTCCATAAGATCTTCCACTCTGGCCTTTACTTCTCCAAAGCGTGTGAGCAAAGGAGAGGCCTGCGCTGTATCAGCGTACACATCAGGATCTGCAAGGCTTTGCTCAAGGCTATCTTGCTCCAGCATAAGAGCTTCCAATTCTTCTTCAGCGGCAGCATATTTTTTTTGTAAAGGCTGCATTTTTTTATAAAGCGCATTGCGCTCTTCTGCTTGCTTGCGTTTTATTTGCTTAATCTCATCGCGAGAAAGACTCGCTTTTTCAGCATTTTGCGCAGAAGAATTTTCTTTAGTCTTGTTGTCGCGTTCCGCAAGTTGCGCCCGTCGCGCAGCATCGTATTGGGCAAAACCTTCTTCATACCGCTCAATACCGGTATGAGATAAAGCCCAAGCCTCTTCTGCCACCTCAGACAATAACCAGCGATCATGCGCCACCATAAGCAAGGTGCCTTCAAAGGCATCCAAGGCCGTAATGAGCGCTTCGCGGCTTTCCAAGTCCAAGTGGTTGGTGGGTTCGTCCAGCACAAGATAGTTGCAGCGCCCCAAAAATAATGTGGCCAGCATAAGGCGGCTTTTCTCTCCACCTGAAAGAGATTGTACTTTGCGCTCAAAATAATTTTGCCCCAATAAGAATAAACCCAAGACGCTCATGAGCTCTTCTTCTGTGGTGCGCGGATCTGACAACCTGCGAATTTCTCCAAGCACTGTGCCTTGTGCTTGCAATACATCCAATTGATGCTGACTAAAGTAGCCCAAACGCACCAAGGAGCCATTTTGCACCACACCGCCGGTCTTTTCAAGGCGCCCTGCTAGGATTTTAAGTAAGGTTGACTTACCACAACCATTGGGACCCACCAAGGCAATGCGCTGACCACGATAGATATTAAAGGACAAAGCCGGCCACAATCTTTTGCCATCTTGAGGAAAGGCAAAATCCACGTCCACCACGCCCTGTACCATTTTTTCTGTGCGGGCAGCTTCCGGCCAACTGAAGTTCAAAGAGCGGCGACGCTGTTCCGGTTGATAATTTTCCAGCTCTTTTTCCAGCTTTTTGGCCATTTTTTGGCGTGAGCCCGCTTGTCTAGCCTTGGTGGCCTTGGCGCGAAATCTATCCACAAAAGCCATTTTTCTATTAATTTCATCTTGAATGCTCTTGGCTTCACGTTCTTTTTGAGCCTCAAGCTCTTCTTGCAATTGTAAAAATTGTGTGAAATTAGCTTTACGGAAAAAAGGGCGAGACATGCCAAGATACAATACATGTGTTCCCACCTTATCCATAAACATTCTATCGTGCGCCACAAAAACCAATACACCTTTAAAGCTTAACAAAAAGCTTTCAAGCCATTCTACGGCCTCAATATCAAGGTGGTTGGTGGGCTCGTCTAAGAGCAAAATATCTGCGCCAGCCGTAAGCACTCGAGCAAGCTTAGCCCTTTCGCGCCAGCCACCAGAAAGCTTTTCTAAAGGCATGGCCCACTTGCTTTGCGAAAAGCCCAAACCACTAAGTACAGCTTGGGCGCGATGCTCAGGATTATACCCATACACGGCTTCTAATTCCGCTTGTTTAGCCATAAGCGGTGTTAAAGCATCAGCATCGCCGCTGGCAGCAGCCTTTTCCCACGCATCCCAAAATTCACGCCAGTCTGGCAAAGCTTCTTGCACATATGAAAGCAAAGGCTTTTGCAAAGAATCCGCATCCAATTCTTGCTCCACATAGCCCATGCGCGCTCCACGCGGCAAAAGCACGCGCCCGCCGTCGGTGGATTCAAGCCCCGCCACAATGCGTAATAAAGTTGATTTACCGGTACCGTTAGGACCGCACACACACAAACGTACGCCTGATTCAATATCTAAAGAGAAGGCGTCCAAAATGGTACGCCCGCCAAAATACTTAGAAACTTCTTGTAAGGTAATTTTCATTTGATAGACTTCGCAAAGTAAACCTAGCCATTATCATGGCTAGAGTTTCCCCGCTTGCTTATAACTTTCAATGGTTTGACTCAACCCTTCACGCAAGGGCATGCTAGGGCTAAAGCCAAGCTCTTCTTGCAGGCGCGTGCTACTACATAGCCAACCCGCCACCCGAGCCTCACGATATTTATCCAAATTCCACGAAGGAGCACGCAGGCCAACCCCCTGTGTGGCAGCGCCCCAAAGAGTACTAAAAACTGCACTTACAGACATAATGGCCAAGGGCATGCGCAAGCAACGCGCTTTTTTCCCCATGAGCGAGGCCATGAGTTCACCCACAGTCTGCATGGTATGCACAGCCCCATCATTACAATGATAAACGCCGTGAGCTTCCGGCTTTAATAGGCAAAGTATGGCCTGAACCACGTCTTGCACATGCATGATGGACACAGGAAAATCTCTGCCAAATCCAGGACTAACCACTAAACCTTTTTTTGCCATAACAAAATAAGGCAATAGGCCTGCATCTCCCGGCCCATAAATCATGGGAGGGCGCAAAACCACAAGGCTTTTACCACAATGGCGCCCAAGGGCTTCTTCTGAAAGATATTTTGACCAGCCATAGGCCGAAACGGGCTGAGCCATGGTAGCATCGTCCATGCCGGGTGCCACTGCGCAAGGGCCAGTAGCTGCCAAAGAGGACACCATCACCACGCGCTCTAAAGCGCCATTTTGGGCTTGTTCTGCTGCAATGGCACGCCCCAGTAATGAGGCTGCTTGCACATTGGATAAATAATCTTGCCAGGCCACTCCAAAGAGCAAAGCAGCCATGTGCACCACCATATGTTGCCCTTGTAGGGCTTCGGCCAAGCCTTTGCCTGTGGCAAGGTCAGCTTCAAAAACACGTACAAAGGAAGGTAAAGCCGCTCTACGCGAAGAGGCACGAACAAGGCAGGAAATTTCTATTTGTCCAGATTCAGCCAAGGGGCTTAAAGCACGCAGCACATGCTGCCCCACAAAGCCTGTGCCGCCTGTTAAAAGAAGGCGCTTTCCTTGCATATGTTCCAGGGGAAATGCTATCATGACTTGGACAGCTCCTTACGATAAATACGATAACGTTTTGTCATAACACCGCCAAAGTCTTCCATTAAATCATTAATCATGCCATTATCTTCTAAAGTCCATGAGCCTTCTACCGAAGTAAAATGCGGCATTTTTTTGCCCTGCTCCACCATATAGTTAAAGAGCAAAAGTGGTAGACCAAGCATGCGGTACTCTTCACGAATGCCAAATAGAACCATGCGGTATGTACCTTGAATTTCTTTTTTGGTGCGCCATAAATGCCAAGGGGCGCTTATGCCAAGTCGCCCATTTAAACGCTTTAGCAAAGGATTCATATCCGGTAAGGCTAACATGCCGCCGGCAGGCTTATCACCATGAAAAAACAGAACAAAAAACTCTGGATCCAGCACGCTTTTTAAACCCTGAACATGATTTTTCGCCTCAGCCAAAGACATGGGCGAAAAACCCCAATTCTTGGCCCAGCTTTCCCCGAAGATATCTAGCATGGTGTGAATATCTTCCGACATGGTTTCTTTTTGAGCACAGCGCCATGTGAATTCATTGCGCTCTTTCACATGTTCCAATTGCTCTGCAACCCACTCCGGCAAATGCAAAGCATCCTTACGCATTTCATAAGCAAAAAGGTCTTGCTCTTTACGCATATGCCAAGTTTCCACCAGTTCCGGATAATAGCTATGATTCCATGGCATCATAATACAAGGAGCAAGCTCAAATCCCCCCACAAGCATACCACAAGTGTAATTGGTAGAGGGGTTTAAGGGGCCACGCATAAATTGCATGCCCTGCTCTCGTAACCACGTGGCGGCGGCTTCAAAAAGAGCATGCGCGGCCTCTTTGTCATCAAAACATTCAAAAAAGCCCCAAGCGCCACACAGTTCATTGGCATGCGCATTATACGCTGCATCCACCAAGGCCACTATGCGCCCCACAGGCTTTGTGCCACGCATGGCCATAAAAAGTTGTCTGGTGGCTTTTTCCCAAAAAGGATGCTTTTGCGGATCTAAAAGTTTTTTCTCATCCTTTAATAATGGTGGCACCCATAAGGGTGCAGCAGCATACACATCCCAAGGTAAAGAAAAAAACATTTTTTCTTCTTGGGGTGTTGCAACAGCTATAATGCGTAAATCTGCCATAATTCCCTCACAATGCCCTACAAATAACCATGCCCTACACGCTGTCTAGCCTCATGGACTAAGATATGCAGCGCTCAATCTTCACAAAAACTATTTCCCTTTTTCCCACCACGTGGCATCAGGACCATGAAACCACCAATAATGCGAAGGGGTGTTTATTACCACCTCAGCTATTTGCTGACCATAAGGGGTTCGTACTCGTTTTATGGCGCTCTCCATCCATTGCAATGCAAAGGCATTACCCTTTTCACTTTCGCGCTTCAAATTAAAAAGCATATCCAATTGATCCGCATCATGAGCTAAATGTGCTTCTAAGCTTGATGCAGCCTCAAGTTCATCCCAATAGGCTATAATATCATCTTGCAGACCCGTGCCTTCGGTGGCGTGCTGCATGGCAAGGCGCGCATTGCCTGTATTGTACATCTTATTAACATAGTTAAAATCACCGGTACGAGCTTCGGCTAAATCATGGAAAAGGCACATAAATACCGTTCGCGCCACGTCCGCTCCGGCCATTTTTGCAAGCACAAAACCAATAATTGTCACCCTATGCGAGTGCTCGGCCACATTTTCTTGCCCTGTACCCAAAAATTGATATCCTGTGCGCGGCGTTTGACGCAGCATGCCTACTTCATTAATAAAATCCACCAAACGTTCGGTTTGACTACGATCACGCAAGTGAGCCAAGGCATCACATATATTTGGAGACACAGCAGCGGACTCTTCGGAGTCAGTAGAATTCACATTCTTGTGCTGCGCTTTGATATGATTATTCATTATTATCCTTATAAAAAGAGAGCGGTGATGCTTTTATGGGGTATTTTGCCCCAAATGCTCTAAGAAAAAATGCACCACTTCTGTATTAAAAATTTCATGCGCTTTTTTTCTGTTTTCAGGCAAAGCAGATCCGCACAAGTCAGGTAAGTCCTTGCGTAATTCTGGAGGGCAAGCCGACATAAGATCACGCGCGTCCACGCCATCAATGGGGGTAAACAATGTTTGTGGCGGAAAAATGGCCTGAGCTGAGCTTTGATCCCACACTTTTTTACTTAAATCTTTTTCAGCCTCAAAAACCGCCAAAGGACGTGTTATGCCTTGCAAAGCCTTAGGCGTAAGCAAAAAATCATACTTAGGGGATACCGCCACCACAGCTTTAATGCGCGCATCGGCAAAACTTTGCCCAAAAGGAGGTAAGGTTGTAAGCATTTTTCTCACATGGCCCTGCGCCCAAGCATTACAATAGGCTGTGGATAACGGCACTTGCATACAGTAATTATCCCAACCGGTGGCATCAAGCATGGCACCGCCAAGAAGTAAACTTGTGGTGGCGCCTGTGCCAAAACCCAACAAGCCTATGCGATTACTATCCACCATGCTTTGTACATCTTTATGCGTGGTGGCCATGTGAAGCACAATGCGAAGTTCCTGCATTCTCTGCGAAAGTTGCTGCCACTGAAAATTATGAATCATGCGCTGTAAATTATCTTGCATATGCTCCGGCGCCATGACCACAAAGCCCACAGATGCCAATAAAGCAGCACTTTCATAATAAGAAAAGCGCGAAGCTGCCGAGTCGTGTGAAAGCACAATAAGAGGAAAGCGCCCTTCCGCCGCTTTGCCATAACGCACCACATTAATACGCCAAGGACCATAAGAAGTACGCGAGGGTTTACTATGCGTGGGGTACCACACATTCACATCCACACGCATATTTTGGGCAGCATCCCAAAAGCCAATGGTTTTAAAAGCCGGCGAAAAGTTTGGCTCTTGCGCCAGAGCCAAGCTTGCACCGCTTATGAAGAGAGCTATTCCCAAAAAAACGCTCAAAAACACAGCAAAGCTCAAAGTCTTTGCGTTATTTTTTACTTTTTCAAAAATTTTAGGAACCCAAAAAAACAAACCTATCCCCTAACAATCACTGATAACAGTACCAAGGGCTTCGTCTTGCAACAAATAACGCTCTAAGGAGGCCTCGGCGCGACCATCCAAAATAAGCGCACGCTTACAACCTGCCTGCAAAGCATGCAAGCAGGAGTCTACCTTGGGTATCATGCCACCATAAATGATATTCTCTGCCTTAAGCTTGGCAATGTCCGCCGTATTCAGCTTTGGTAGAAGATTTTTTTCCGCATCCAGTACCCCAGGCACGTCAGATATCAAAACAAAATAATCTGCCTGCAAAGCTCCGGCTATGGCCCCTGCTGCCGTATCGGCATTAACATTTAAATTTTGCCCCGTAGCATTGGTGGCCACAGGCGCTATGACAGGAATAAAGTTTCCTTGCAATAAGGTTTGCACCACGCCATCATTGACTTTTTGTACTTCGCCCACAAGCCCAAGCTCAGCGCGTAGCACATCCCCTTGCAAAAGCCCGCCATCAATACCGCAAATACCCACAGCATTGCCACCGGCTTCTTTAATTAAGGAAACCACGGCTTTATTCACCTGTCCAAGAAGCACCATTTCCACCACTTCCATGGTTTCGGCAGTGGTTACACGCAAACCATCCACAAAATGACTTTCTATATTGAGGCGTTGCAACATCTTATTCACATGTGGGCCACCACCATGCACAACGACCACACGCATACCCTGCTCCACCAAGGCCACAAGGCTTTTGGCAAAAGGCGCACGTAAGGCCGCATCATCCATGGCATGTCCGCCATATTTTACAACTAATGTAGACATAATTTTTCCTAAACCTTGGGTGGATTATTGGCCAAAGTTGCCACCATGACAGCCTTAATAGTATGCATACGGTTTTCTGCTTCATCAAAGGCCACATTGGCAGGAGATTCAAATACGGAATCGTCCACTTCCATGGCTTCAATGCCATACTTTTCATATAAACTCTGACCGATTTCCGTATCTCTATTGTGGAAAGAAGGTAAGCAATGCAAAAATTTACACTGCGGATTACCCGTAAGTTCCATGGTTTTTTGTGTAACTTGATATTCACGCAAACGCGCAATGCGCTCTGCCCATACGCTTTCTGGCTCACCCATGGATACCCACACATCAGTGTAGATAAAGTCACAACCGGCAACACCTGCGGCAATGTCTGATGTTAACGTGATTTTTGCTCCGGTGCTGGCGGCAATTTCTTGTGCCTTAGCCACCATTTCCGGCTCTGTTTGCGAGCCCTCAGGCGCAATGGAGCGAAAATCCATACCCATTTTGGCAGCCCCAATCATAAGGGAATTACCCATATTATAACGGGCGTCCCCAATGTAGGCAAAGGTCATTTCATGTAAGGGTTTGGAGCAATGCTCTTGCATGGTAAGAAAATCAGCCAAAATTTGCGTGGGGTGAAATTCATTGGTAAGCCCATTCCACACAGGCACCGAAGAAAACTTTGCCAATGTTTCCACAAGTTCTTGCCCAAAGCCACGATATTCAATGCCGTCATACATGCGCGACAATACGCGTGCCGTGTCAGCCATGGATTCTTTTTTACCAATTTGAGAACCAGAAGGCCCAAGATACGTAGAAAAAGCACCTTGATCGCGGGCAGCAACTTCAAAGGCGCAGCGCGTTCTGGTGGAATCTTTTTCAAAAAGGAGAACAATATTCTTACCTTGCAAATACTGTACTTCTTGACCAGATTTTTTGGCAGCTTTTAAGTGCGCAGCCAGACGCAAAAGATAGGCTATTTCTTCGCCGGAAAAATCCAACAGCTTAAGAAAATCTCTGTTTTGTAGTTGCATGTTCAGCTCTCCCCTTACACAAATGAATTTATATACACGCTTTTGGCACAAAATATGTCTACGGTAAAAAGAAAAGCAAACCATAGACTTTTTGTGTCAAAGTGGCAAGAAGTAAGTGCCCCTCACGGTTTTCTCATGGCCTTGATAGATCTTCCTCTCAAAGGGCTTTTAAATTTACGTACAACACGCCTTGACTATATCAAGTTATCTTGATATAGTTCTATCATCATCTCTAACAAGGAACATATATGAAAATCATTGAGCTGTTGCAAAATACCAAGAAGCCTTTTTTCTCCTTAGAATTTTTCCCTCCCAAGAATAGTGACCAATGGCCGGATTTTTTTTCCTGTGTAGAAAAACTGACGAGTTTAAATCCTCTTTTTGCCTCAGTAACCTATGGCGCCGGTGGTTCCTCTCAAAATAATACACTGGAAATAGCCAAGCGCCTACGCCAAATGAATTTAGAGCCCTTAGTGCATTTAACCTGCGTAGGTGCCAATGCTGCGCGCATCAATGAATTTTTACAAAATTTACGTCAATGCGACATAGACAATGTACTGGCTTTGCGTGGCGACCCGCCTAAAGGACAAGAGCAGGCCTGCGCCCTTGCAGAAAAAGAAAGCGGCTTTCGTTATGCTGAAGATTTAGTGCGTTATATGCGCCGCGTGGAACCTAGCATGGGTGTTGCCGTGGCAGGCTACCCTGCCCCGCATCCGCAATCGCCTTCCTTTGCCTTGGATCGCGCCTACACATTGTCCAAAATTCGCGCCGGTGCTGACTTTGTGGTGACACAAGTCTTTTTTGACGTGCGTGAATACTTTGACTTTGTAGATGCTTTACGCCAAGCCCATATTTACACTCCGGTTATTCCCGGCGTACTGCCCATACAAAGCTTGGCATCGCTTAAAACCTTATTATCCATGTGCGGGGCTAATATTCCCGGTAAATTATATTTAGAATTGGAAGCAGCCCATGCAAAGGGCGGAGAAGAAGCCGTGCGTGAAGCAGGGCTTACCTTTGCCATAAGTCAAATACGCCAGCTCATTGAAGGCGGCGCACCGGGTATTCACTTATACACCCTTAATAAAGCAGATTTATGCCTCAAAGTGGCTGAAGCTGTGAAACCTTATATGGCATAAAAGAAAAGGGGGAAAAATCCCCCTACAGATTGCTGACAAAGCCTGCTGGAGGGAAACCTTTTGTGGACAAAAGGTTCTCCCCCCAGACCCCCCTTCCAAAAAACTTTAATTGCGTCAAAGTGTTACCCTTATCAGTTGTTTTTTGGTGCCATGTAAGATGTTACATTATATCTCATTTGCACTTCTTAAACGCACTAAATTTTTCCATAGTTTTCTTCCACATACATACGTGCTTTAAAATAGCGCGTCAAAATATCCTGCGCATAGGTTTTATGCGTTCCTCCCACATAGGCCTTCATGGTGCGGAAAATATCCTGATCAAATCTATCAAAATATTCACGCATAATCTCCGTTCCCACGCGCACACCGGTATCAATATTGTGCAAGTCCATTTCTGATTTACCAGCACGCTTTAATTTTTCACGATGATATTTATAAATAACTTGCATGGGGCCGCGAGCATTGGCCGAGGATACCGTGGAAGCATCAAAAAAACTTTCTCGCCAAATAATACTTAAAATTAATAAAGGCGGGATAGAATATTCTGCCCCCCACTTAGAAACAGCCTTAATATATTCATCTAGTAAAGCATCACTTATACGCACTTTAGGAAAAACCTTAACAAAAACAGCTTTAAGCTTTGCATCATCCAAAATATAATCTTTCTTTTTAATATTTTGGTCCAAAGTAGCATTGAGGGTGCGCTCTATCTCCTGATAGGTATTCAAATCATCCAACGTTATAACATGGCTATTTTCTGGCAAAGCCAATGTATTCCATGCAAAGCCAAAGCCTGCTGCACCTGCTGCCGCAACACTTAGTAAAAAAAACAACCATCGCACGGCCTTCGGTATATCTGAAGACTTGCGTAAAACCAGCTTTCCTTGCTGAATACTGTACTGTTCACTCATAAATTTCCTTAAGACGTTACTGTGCCATAGGAACTTTTTTGGAAAAAGTCGCCACAACTATGCCTGTGAGCATAAGTGCGCCTCCCCAAATATGCACCATGGTCACCTGCTCTCCTAAAATAATCACGCCTCCTATGGCAGTAAAGAGGGGAATGGAATAATAAATCATTCCCACAGGTACAGGCCCCACGGCATCAATGGCTTTGGCCCATGCACCATAAGCTATGGTAGAGCAGCCAATGCCCGAATAGGAGATGGCCACAAGCACATTAGAATCCCACTGGGGCATGGGTAAATACATCATTTCCCAAAACAGTACAGGTAGGCAAAAGAGCAATCCAAAGGTAAATGTGCACGCTAAAAATGAGGGTACAGCCATGGCTAGTGGCCTATAACGCGACAAAAAGGAATATAAACCAAAACAGGTTACTCCAGCCACGCTCCATAAGTCCCCTACGCTGATTTGTAAATTTTGTAAATTTTCCCATTGTCCGCGTGAGGTAAGCAAGAGTAAGCCCCAAAGAATTATGCCTAGCCCTAAAAGACGCCGAAAGGTTATGGCTTCTTTACAAAAAATACGCGATAACAGCATAATAACAATGGGCGCCGAAGGTACAAAAAGTGCCATATTAATACTGGAGGTGGTGCTGCCTGCCTTATAGAAAAAGGCATTTAAGCAGGTAACGCCCAAAAGCCCCATGGTTGCCAAGTACAGCCAATGTTTTTTAATAAGCGGCCAATCGCGGCGCAAAGGCTTTATGGCAAAGGGAAGCACAAAAATAAAAGCAAGCACCCAGCGCCAAAAGTTCATATGCATGGGAGGGATGGAAAAGGCCACTGCCCTTGCCACCACAAAGTTTCCAGCCCAAACCATGACAGCAAAAAGCGCTAAACCATAGCCTACGGTTTTAGAAGACATGGGCATTATTCATCCTTGGCAGTGTGAAAGTCTGCCCATTGCGCCATGAGCAAGCGTAAGGCATTGCCGCGATGGCTACGAGCATTTTTTTCTTCTTTACTCAGCTGCGCGGCGCTACATTGTGAAACAGCATCAAAAAAAACAGGATCATAGCCAAAGCCATTTTCCCCACGCGCACTGGATAAAATGCTTCCTTCCCAGGTGCCACGCACTATACAATGGGTTCCATTGGGCTTACACACAGCCATGCAACACACAAAACGCCCTTGACGCTGACCTTCTGGTACATCTTTCAATTCATGCAAAAGCTTGCGCATATTGCGCGCATCTTTACTTTCTTCGGGTAAAAACTCCCAATCATTGCCATAACGTGCCGAAAAAACCCCAGGAGCCCCGGCCAAGGCGTCTACCTCTAAGCCAGAATCATCAGCCATGGCTATATGACCTGTCTTTTCAGCAACATATTTTGCCTTGAGCAAAGCATTTTCTTCAAAAGTGCTTCCTGTTTCTTCCACATCTTCTAGGTGTGAAAAAGCCTCTAAACCCAAAACTTCAATCTGATAAGCTTTTAAAATATCAGCTAGTTCACGTATTTTTCCAGCATTTCGTGTGGCAAGAACAAGGGTGTTTTCCATGATAAATCCTTTTCATTTTTTCTTGCCCCAAGGGACTATACAGAGGGTGCAAGAACATTGTATAGGGAGTGCATAGCTGTTTTCACCGCAAATTGCAAAAGGGAATGAACATGCCAGAAAATGCTTTGAAATTTTGTTCCATGGACACAGTACGCGAATTTTTAATGAGCTTTGATTCTCTTGGGCCAGAAGATGTCAGTCTTTTACAAGGTTTTGAAGGACGCGTGCTTGCAGAAGAAATTCAAGCTGCCGATACAGTACCTTGTGTGCACCGCGCCGACAAAGACGGCTATGCCGTGCGCGCCGCTGATACTGAAGGTGCCACGCAAGATGCCCCCATTACTTTGGAATGCTTTGGGCATTGTTCTGTGTCGCATGTACCGCAAGAAAAGGTACAACCGGGACAGTGCATGTCCATTGTGGCTGGCGCCGTATTACCTGAAGGTGCCGACGCCATTTTAGAAGAGCAATACACACAAATTTTGGATGCTACAGGTAAGGAAAAACAGCGTGTATCCGTAAGTTCTACCATCGAGCCCATGCACTGCGTTATTCGCCGCGGCGAAGACGCTAAATTTGGTGCTTGCCTTGTGCCTGTGGGTACGTATATTCGCCCCCTTGAAGTGGCTCTTTTGGCCTCTTCTGGTGTTCAAGAGGAAGAGGTAGACCTAGATTCCCTAGTGCATGGCGCCATGAAAAACACCGTGCATATTATGGCACATAAAAAACCTCAGGTGGCCATCATCTCCACCGGTGATGAAGTGGTACCCGTATACAATGATGTGCATGCCGGACAAGTGCGCGATGTAAACAGCCACACTTTAGCCTCTTTAGTACGCGAAGCCGGTGGTATGCCACGCTTTCATGGTATTGTGCCTGACTCTGAAGAAAAGATTACTGATACGCTGGAAAGAGCCTTGCTCAGCTCTGCCAATGTTATTATTATTTCTGGCGGCACCTCAGCCAGTGCGCAAAATCTAACCCTCAATGCCCTTCTGGCATTACCCAAGCGCCATGAGATTAAGGTTTTTTGCATAGGCTTGGCCATGTCTCCCGGTAATCCGCTTATTTTGGTGCAAGCGGGTGCAAAAACCATTTGGGCTGTATCTGGTCAGGTAACCTCGGCACAAATTGTCATGCACGTATTAGTGCAACCTTTTTTGCGCCATCTTCAAGGCATACCCAACGCATTTCAACAAGAAAATCCTTTTTCCTTCAAACAGTGTACCGCTACGCTTTCTTGCAATATGCCCTCCATGGTGGGGAAGGAAGAATATGTACGTGTGCGCCTTGAGCTTAAAGATGATCACAGTATCATAGCGCATCCTGTGCTTGGACTAAGCGGCGTATTACATACCATGACCGTTTCCCATGGTTTGGTACGCATTGACACAGAAAGCAATGGCCTTGGAAAAGGCAGCACCGTGCGTGTATTACTTTTTTCTTAAAAAGCTCCCCTTAAATGACACCACATTTCCTGTCTTAACTTCTTCATCTTTCATGTGCGTGGCTTGTACCATGCACATGAAAAATTCACTTTCAGTATAAAAACACAGTGTAGCAACAGCCACCGCAACATGAACAATACTTGAGGAAAGATATGCAATCATTAGTTATTTCTTTTTTAGGACGCGACTGCCCCGGCGTTGTAGCCACGGTTTCTTCACTTTTTGAAAAAGCGCATTGCGACATTGTTATGGTTTCGCAAACCATTTCCAATGGAGAATTTGCCGCCATTTTCACCGTCACCACTGAGCCAAGTATGACAGTACAAGCATTATATGATCACCTCACCGCAGGCCTTGCTGAAAGTCAGGTGGACTTATCCGTCATAGTGCGCCCTGCCATATCCGTCGCATGGGGTGAGCATATTGCTTGCTCCCCTTTTGTGGTCACCGCTCATGGCCCCAATACCACAGGCCTTATGGCAGCTCTTTCTCGAGTTTTTGCTAAGCACCAAGTGAATATTGAAAATCTTAAAGCACTCATGAACGAAGGCGGAGAAAATCATGCCCTTTTTGTTTTTGAAGTCATGGTGCCGGACAGCCTAGACTTACGTATCTTGCGTCAAGAGCTTGTGGAGCAAGGAGAAAAATATTCTTTGCGCATGAGCGTGCAGCACAGAGATATTTTTGAAGCCATTCACCGCATTTCCCCCATGTAATACCAAAAAGGAATATATATGTTATCAGATCGCGAAATAATTAGTACTCTTAATATGTTGCGCAACGAACATCTTGATATGCGCACGGTAACACTTGGTATCAGCCTTTTTGATTGCCAAAGCCATGATATAGATGTTTTTACCAGTAATATTCGAAAAAAAATCCACCATCATGCCAAAAATCTTGTGAATATTTGCAATGAGGTGGGTGATAAATACGGTATTCCTGTGGTGAATAAACGCATTAGCGTAAGCCCCATTGCCGTGGTGGGTGGGCCTTTTGACGCCTCCGGCATGGTGCGCATTTGCCAAGCACTGGACGAAGCCGCCAAAGAGGCAGGCGTGGATTTTTTAGGTGGGTACAGTGCTTTGGTAGAAAAAGGCTTTTCACGCGGCGACAGAGCCTTACTAGAATCTTTACCTGAAGCCCTAGCCACTACCGACCGTATTTGCTCTTCCATCAACGTAGCTTCTTCACGCGCTGGTATTAATATGGATGCTGTGGCATTGATGGGGCAACAAGTGGTCAACGCCGCTGAAGCCACGGCAGATCGCGATGGCATTGGCTGCGCAAAATTAGTTATTTTTGCCAATATTCCGCAAGATGTCCCCTTCATGGCCGGCGCATATTTAGGCGTGGGAGAGCCCGATGTGGTCATTAATGTGGGCGTTTCCGGCCCTGGCGTTGTGAAAAAAGCCATTGATCGCGCCATTGGGCGTGCAAAAATGAACAACGAAGCCTTTAGCCTTTTGGACGTAGCCGATGTTATTAAACGCACAGCTTTTAAGGTTACGCGCGTGGGCGAAATCATAGGTAAAGAAGTATCCAAACGCCTTAACGTGCCTTTTGGTGTGGCGGATTTATCCTTAGCGCCTACCCCTGCCGTGGGCGACTCTGTGGGTGAAATATTTGAAAGCTTAGGCTTATCTCATATTGGCGCCCCTGGTAGCACTGCTGTTCTTGCCATGCTTAATGACGCTGTAAAAAAAGGCGGATCCTTTGCTTCTTCTGCTGTGGGTGGCCTTTCAGGAGCTTTCATTCCCGTTTCGGAAGATGCCAGCATTGAAGCCGCCGCCAACGCCGGTTTATTAAGCCTTGAAAAACTCGAAGCCATGACCTCCGTGTGTTCGGTGGGTCTGGATATGATAGCCATTCCCGGAGACACCAGCCCAAGCACCATTGCCGGTATCATTGCCGATGAAATGGCCATTGGCATGATTAACAATAAAACCACCGCCGTGCGCCTTATTCCTGTACCCGGAAAAGGTGTGGGCGATTCTGTGAACTTTGGGGGGCTTTTGGGCAAAGCCGGCATCATGGCTGTACCACAGGGCGATGCTTCAGCCTTTATTAATCTTGGCGGACGCATTCCTGCTCCCATTCATAGCTTGAAAAATTAATGACAGCGTATCGTTATACACTGTAAAATTACTCCATTAAATAGCGCAACGCTTTCATCCCCTTTGCCCACGCGCAGGCAAGGGGGATGCTTCATAAGGTGCACAGCATGTCACAATCTTCTCACAATCTTTTACACCAAGGCCTTCAACGCTACCTTTTACCCGAAGAGCTGCAGAAAATAAGTACAGCCAAAGTTGGCATTGCCGGCGCTGGTGGGCTTGGTTCCAATGTGGCCATGCTTTTGACGCGCTCAGGTGTACAACACTTTGTGCTCATTGATGATGACACGGTGGAGGCTTCTAACTTAAACAGGCAACTCTTCTTTCCGCGCCATGTGGGTTTACCCAAGGTGGATGCCTTGGCAGATATTCTCAGCGAACTTAACCCTCATGTGCACATAGAAAAGCTTTGTTTGCACTTACATGCTGACAATATACCACATATTTTACCCAAGGCGTCCCTTTGGATAGAGGCTTTAGACGCGGCGCAAAGTAAACGCCTTATGGTAGAACAAGCTTTGCTAGGCGGCTATTATACCGTGTCTGCTTCTGGCATTGCCGGTTGCGATGGCCCGCCCATGCAGAAGAGACATATGGGGAAAAATCTCGTCATTGTGGGTGATTTTAGCTCAGACATTGCACAATTTCCTCCTCTGGCACCGCGTGTTATGCAAGCGGCAGCCCTGCAGGCCGATGCCTTATTGGCGCATATTTTACGCTCATAGTCCCCACGCCCCATGTGTAGGCCAAAATATTCATGGTAAAAATTGCATTTGGCAAAAAAACATTTTCCTGTTACTTTTTTTACGCGTCAAAGGTATTTTCATCCTCCTAAGTCATGAATAAGTGAGTATTTATGGGTGCATGCCTAGCTACAACCATACAATTCCCCCACTACGCTCCTAGAAGAATGCGTTGCCTTCTTCTTTTTTTGGCGCTCATGGCTTTGCTCTATGGAGCTATGGCCTTTGCTGCCAGCGCTAACACAACACAAGCTGCGCCATTTATCCCTCCCTCCATGGTATCCGCCATGGCGCAAAACAACACCGCCACAAAACCGCAACCATCCACAGCCCTCATCCCCTCTTGTCCATGGCAAGAATTAGAACCCGGCCTTACCTATGCTTCCATCCCCTTACAAGAACCTTTACAAGCGCAATTGGAAGTACTACGTTTTTCTCCTCAATACTTTGATTTTAAGCTTTTTAACACTAGTGAAAAAAAGTCTCCGCCACAAACTTTAGAACAATGGGCCAAGGCGCATAACTTGGTGGCAACCATTAATGCCAGTATGTATTTGCCCGATGGTAGTACCAGTACAGGCTATATGCGCAATGGCGAGCATATAAATAATAAGCATATTTCCAAAGCTTTTGGTGCCTTTTTCTTAGCCCAGCCCAAGGATGCAAATTTAGCTTCGGCCACACTTTTAGAAAAAAATCACCCTCAATTTAAAAAAATACTTTCTCAATATACTGTTGCTGTGCAAAATTACCGGCTCATTAGCCAAAAACGCGAAGTTCTTTGGTCAAAAGGCGGGCAAGAACATGCCATTGCCGCCGTGGGCATGGATGAAAAAGGTAACATTCTCTTTTTACATTGCCGCCAGCCCATACAAGCGCATGCTTTAGCGCAAGAGTTGTTACGCTTACCATTACATATAAGCACAGTCATGTATGTGGAAGGCGGAGCCCAAGCTGGCATGTATTTGTATCATAATGGGCGGGGAACATTTTGGGGCGGGCGACATCCCGCAGATATTTTCATGGGTAGTGTGGGGGTGGCTTTGCCTAATATTTTGGGCGTGGTGAGAAAAAGTGCTACAAAATGATAATAATTCCTAATAAATACAGAGTACTGGACTTATTAACTATTTTTTCGAAAAAACTAGACAGACAGAGCATAATGACGTAAATTCCTTGTGGGCTATATGCCTTTAACAACCATAAAGCCATTACAGCACCATGTGAACATACTTAACGAAAAGAGTTTAAAGCTGTAGTCACTTTATGGATAAACTCCAAAAAAGAGGGATGTTATGACACAAGTTCTTGAAATGTACTGCTGTACAAAATGTAGTAATATTGTGGAAGTTATACACGCCGGTGAGGCAGCCCTTGCCTGCTGTGGCGAAGAAATGAAACACCTTAAAGAAGGCGTTACCGATGCAGCACAAGAAAAACACGTGCCTGTTGTGGAAAAAACCGCCAATGGATATAAAGTGACTGTGGGCAGTGTACATCACCCCATGGAAGAAAAACACTATATTGAATGGATAGAGCTCATTGCCGATGGCGTAAGCTACACCCAATTCTTACAGCCCGGACAAGAGCCTGTGGCAGAGTTTTGCATCAGCGCCGAAAATGTAACAGCGCGTGAATATTGCAATCTCCATGGTCTTTGGAAATCTTAAACAACGAGGTTACTATGCAAAAGCACACATGCAATCTTTGTGGTTATGAGTATGATCCCGCCGCTGGCGATCCCCCCAATGCTCCAGAAGGTACTGCCTTTGAAAATCTTCCAGAAGATTGGGTTTGTCCTGTATGCGGCGTAGATAAAAGTAATTTTAGCCCAAGTTAATAGCGTCTTCATACATGTAGCAAAGGCAGTACTCATGCTGCCTTTGCGATTTTTTACTCCACATTATAGACTTCTAGCAGTACCTAATTTCAGGTAACTTCAAAAAGTGAGAAGCTCATGCAACCGGTAGAACTGAAAAAAGATATATATTGGATTGGCGCTGTTGACTACGATAACCGAGACTTTCACGGCTACTCTCTTTCTCCACGTGGCTCCACCTACAACTCTTATATGATTAATGATACCAAAAAAGTGGTGGTGGATACTGTATCCCATCACTGCGCGGGCACCATGCTTTGCCGCTTGGCAAAAATTTGCCCTTTGGAAGAAATTGATTATCTCATTTGCAATCATATGGAATTAGATCATGCTGGCGCTTTAGCCGAAGTGGTGGAACGTTGCAAACCTGAAAAGATTTTTGTTTCCCCCATGGGATTAAAATCCTTAGAAGGGTACTACCCTGCCAAAGATTGGCCCATTCAAGTGGTAAAAACCGGCGATGTTATCAATATTGGGCAAAGAAATTTACATTTTGTGGAAACACGTATGCTACACTGGCCAGATAGTATGGTCACCTACGTGGCAGAAGACAAAATACTTTTCAGCAATGATGCCTTTGGGCAAAACATCGCCTCTACCCAGCGCTTTGGCGATGAATTTTGCAAAGAACAAATCCTGCAAGCGGTGAAAGAATATTATTATAATATTGTTCTGCCCTTTTCCTCGCAGGTGCTTAAAGCCATTGAAACTCTAGGTTCTTTAGAAATTGATATGATTGCCCCTGACCATGGTCTTATCCATCGCGGGCCAGAATCGGTGAACTTTATTGTTAATGCCTACAAAGAAATGGCCTTACAAAAAACCCAAAAACGCGCCCTCATAGTGTATGACACCATGTGGCATACCACTGAAAAAATGGCGCAGGCCATTGGTAGTGGTCTGGAAGAAGTGGGCGTACCCATTCGCCTCATGTCCCTCAAAAGCAATCACCACAGTGCTGTCATGAGTGAACTGGCCGATTGCGGCGCTGTCATTGTGGGTAGCCCCACGCACAATAACAATGTGTTGCCCTATGTGGCCTCCATGCTTACCTATATGAAGGGTTTGCGCCCACAAAACCGTATTGGCGCCGCTTTTGGCTCCTATGGATGGTCGGGTGAAAGCCCCAAGATTGTGCATGAATGGCTTGCCTCCATGGGTATGGAAATGGTGGGCGATCCCATGAAGCATCAATGGGGACCCAATCATAGCATGCTTAAATCTTGCCATGAATTGGGCAAGGCTGTGGGCGAAGCCCTCATCAAAAAAATTGCTTAATACCTAACTTTACGATAGGCTGACTGAAATTTTGGTCAGCCTATCTTTTTTTATGGAAATGGGGCTGCAGTACCTTTAACCAACCCATACACTACCTATGCCACTTACCATTGCTATTTTAGCTTCCGGCAGCGGAAGCAATGCTCAAGCCATTTTTGATAAAATTTCCTGCGGCGCCCTTGATGCCAAGGTCGCTTTGGTCATTACCAATCGCCCCGGTGCTAAAGTTTTAGAAAGAGCCGCCGCCCTAAACATACCCACCTTGGAACTTGACCATAAAGCCTATGCCGACAGAGAAAGCTTTGACGCATGCCTTGTGCAAGCCCTACAAGAGTGCCGCGCAGACCTTATAGTGCTTGCCGGTTATATGCGCATTTTAACGCCAATCTTCCTCGATGCTTTTAAAGATAAGGTCATCAATGTGCATCCTGCCATTTTACCTTCCTTTGTGGGCGCCCATGGCGCCGCCGATGCCTGCGCTTATGGCGTAAAAATGTCAGGTTGTACGGTGCACTTTGTGAACGAAGAAGTGGACGGCGGAGCTATTATTGCGCAAGCTGCAGTACCCGTTTTACACGATGATGATGCTCAAAGCTTACAAAAACGTATTCAAAGTTTAGAGCACAGACTTTTACCTCAAGCTATTCAGTGGTTTGCGCAAAACCGCATTGAGGTAAAGGAAAGACATGTACGCGTACTACCAGCGCCAAAGACCACAGAAGAAAAAAATACTTCGGTGAATCCCCAAGGCAACACAGACGCCCACGCATACTTTATTTGGCCACCATTAGAAGCAGAATTTTAAGTTCACTCATAGACATTATCTTCAAGGAGCTCCCATGCAAACTTTTTTCCGTGTCACCGCGCTACTTTTTGCTTTAAGTCTTCCCCTTGCTGGCCTGCCTTCTGCCATGGCTGCGCAAGGCCCTCAGGCAGGTGAGGCTAAAACCAACAGCCCTGCTAAGCTTGAAGTGCGTAGCACGCAAGTTACCGTAAGTCATGAAGGCACAGATACCATAGGCATTCAACTCGCCACGCGTTTGAAAGAGCTTTTCAATGCCAGCAACCTTTTTCAGTTGAATGAAGAAAATAGCCCCAAAGTACGCATTGCCATTATCTCTAAAGCTGAGTTTTCTGATAGGCCGCATGTGGGTTCGGTATACTCCCTACTTTGGGTTTTCAGTCAAAGTGATAGCCATTTAGGCTACCTACTAGCTCAAGATGTGGGCGTGCTTAGCAGTGAAGATGTTAATGATGTGGCCACTAAAATTATTAACCGCACCGACGGGCTTGCTGTAAAATACGGATATTTATTTAAATAAAATAGTTATAGTGTAAAAAAGCCCTTGGCCACAGCCAAGGGCTTAACTGGCGGCAAAGACCAGTATAAAAATTCCATTTTTAAAAGGTTGTCCCCCAGTAAACCTTAGCACCAATCTAAGCTCTTAGATTATCGAATTTTTCTTCACGTCTCTACAGCCAAGGACAAAAGACTTTGGCTTGCTTGCTTATGGCATCCCCTTTTTTTCTTGCATATAAACAAAGACTTGGTTCTATGCGCACATCATGCGCCGCCCCTTTACGCGCACAAGCAAGCACCCATCGTGCAGGTTTTTCCGGTCGTGTATGCACTGGCATAAGTGCACGCAGGCCAAAATCATACTGCTCCAATGCCTTAGCAAGCTCCAAAAAATGTTCCGCCCCATAAATGGTGAAAAACCATCCATGATGTGCCAAAATATAACGCGCCGCCGCACAAAAATCATGCAAGACCTGCTCTTGACCGCTTTGATGTAAGGCTGTGGCTTTTGCCGCATGCTCACTTACGCGCCCTGTGCCACTTTTATAATAAGGGGGATTGGCAAAAACACAAGAAACCGCATTGGGGCTTAATGTAGAGTGTATTTGTGCGCTTGCCTCAGCATACAAGGCCCGAAAAGATTTTTTTTGCGCAAAATCAGCACACATAAAATGTTTTTCCACCCCCAAGGTGACAGGTAGTTTTGCGGCATGCGCCAGCACCAGTGGCTCTTTATCTATGCCTAAAGCCCTCATGGGCATATGCAAAACTTGAGCTTCATCTTGATTTTTTTTCACCAATGCTGCGGAAAATACGTGCATGGCAAGGCCATCGCCACAACCAAGCTCCACAAAGGAACATGACTTGGGGCAATGGCGTAGCGCATATGCTGCCAATAACAGTGCATCAGTACCGGAACGAAAAACGCCCTGCTGTTCATTCATAGACACCCTACATATTGCAATAAAGCAAAAGCTATATACTTGATACGTTGACAAAGATTATGTTTTATACAATAATATATAACTTACAAGCTATATATTTTGGAGGAACATATGTCTTTTAATACACATGAATCCCACATGATAACATTTTGCCATAAACTCAAGCAGGTGGCAAAACTCAATACCCAAGAACAGCATCTCCACGATTTATTGGAATATATCTGCGCCAACAAAGATCTTTTTGAAAGCTCCATAAGCAATGCTTCACCCTTTTACACAGAATTTTTTGCCAATATTTGCGCTGAGGAAATAAGTGAAGGTACAGCATTTGCCCTTTTAGAATGCTTAATTATTTTTTGCCGTGAGCGTCAGCTACAACAAGGTGATTCAGCCAAGATTTCTGCCCTAGAAGCCGAAATTTTACGCTTTTATGAGCAAAGTCATCACTGGCATGTGGATGATAATACGCTTATGCATCAATGGTATTGGCACACCCTCCCCCTCAAATACGGCACGCTACATGCGAGCTAAGCAAAAGAGGCTCTATGCCTCATAACCCATAAAGTCTGTAAAATTACAGACAAGATAATACAAGCAAGCCCTAAGTAGAAAGAAAAGTTCAATTGATGTGCCTCACCTAAAAAAGCCATGGCCAAAATAATGCTGTACACAGGCTCAAGATTATAGCTCAGATTCACGGTAAAGGCTGAAATATGGTGCAATGATTGAATAAGCAAAAGGGACATAATCAAGGTACATACCACTGCCAATATCATGAGCATAATGGCATCACTTAACGTGGGTACTAAGTATGTTATGGAAAAATAATCAATATAAAAGGGTAAGATAAGCGTTAAAAAACCTACGCCGCCACCCATTTGATATACAAGCGTGGTGCTAGAACTATAAGAACTACAAAGTTTTCTTATACTTATTGTATATAAAGCAGAGAGCAAAGCTGCAATAATACCAACAATAATGCCCGCGCGATAGCGCACGTCAAAAGAGAATATGAGCATAACGCCCACCACTGTGAGTATGCTATAGGCAAATTCTCGCCATGAAAAACGCGTTTTCATAAATACAGGCTCTAGCAAAGCTGTAAAAAAACCCACCGCCGAAAAGCACACCACGCCAATGGACACATTGGAAAGCTTAATGCTGCCGTAAAAGAACAGCCAATGCAGACAAATAAGCACTCCAGTAAAGGATATTTTAGCCATATCCTTAAAGCTTATTCGCTCAAATTTTCCACGAAACATTAAGAACAAACCAAAAACAATAAAAGTAAAGAGCATGCGATACCATACAAGCATGCCTTCACTCATGGTAATAAGCTTACCTAAGATGCCGGTAAAACCTGCTAAAAGAATAGAAACATGTAATTGGGTAAAAGCCTTACCGGTGGTTGAAAGCATACTATAACTGCCTTGGTAAAACGGTGTGGAAAAATCTATGGTGCAGCATCTGCTTTAGCAGAGTCCGCTTTCTTTTGTGTTGATTGAGCAGAGCTAGGAAGGGTCCTTTCGCCTTGCAAATATGGATACACGCGTACAGCATAAGGGTGAGGCTTACCATCTGCCCCAAGTATAGTAATGGATCGTAAGATACGCACATGGGGGAGACATTGCCCTATGGCCGATACAGCCACAAAAAGCTCACCCACTTCCGTTAAGCGCGTGGTGCTTGGCATATTATTGGCGGTAATGAGGTCAAAAGTCATGCCGTCATCATCGCCCTTGGGGCTTTTTCCCTGTAAATTTTGATAAAAAGCAATGCCTAGCTCACGAAAAACCACATCTTGATGCGGCACAGCCATGATGGATAAAGCGCATATTTGACGAGGATGGGTAATGGTGGTCACAGATGCTTCTGTATGCACCGACCAAGTTGAAGGTACGGCTATGCTAAAATTTGCAAAGGATCTTGTATTTTCTTTAGCTTGCGACATAGACGGCAAAAGCGCAAGCACAACAACGCACACCATGAGCGTCATAAAAGACCAAAGCCTTTGCCAAGGTAAAAATACAGGTAGGGCAAAAATACGTTTTTGCCCTACCCCATACAAACAAATTTGAACACAGCTAGGAAGCATAGGTTCTTTTCTTCGCTTGCATGGCCTCTGGCCACAGTTCAGCGGCCATTTCACGCAATTTAAACTTCTGAATCTTACCACTACCCGTTAAAGGATAGCTTTCCACCTTGGCTATATAGCGCGGCACCTTATGCCAAGCAATCTTACCACGGCAAAAATCACGCACATCTTCCGGCTGAACATCCTGTCCGGGCTTCACAATGATAAAGGCGCCTACTTCTTCCCCGTATTTATAACTGGGTACGCCCACCACTTGCACGTCCAAAACACCTTCCATGCCCATAAGATATTCTTCAATTTCTCTCGGATATACATTTTCTCCGCCACGGATAATCATATCCTTAATGCGTCCAGTCACCACCACATAGCCATGTTCATCCATGGTACCAAGGTCACCAGAGTGCAGCCAACCATCAGAAGTAATAGCTTTAGCTGTTTCTTCGGGCATATTATAATACCCCTTCATGACATTATAACCACGGCACAAAATTTCCCCTTGTTCACCATGGGGCACTTCTTCACCTGTATCAGGATCAACTATCTTAACTTCAATGCCCGGCATGGCACAGCCCACCGTGGAACAACGCGAAGAGAGCGAATCTGTCACATCAGATTGTGTCATAACAGGTGAAGCCTCCGTGAGGCCATAGCAAATGGTGATATCTTTCATGTACATTTCCTCGGTAACACGGCGCATGAGTGGCTCTGGACATACCGAACCTGCCATAATACCTGTACGCAATGAAGACATATCAAACTTTTTAAACATTTTATGCTCAAGAGCCGCAATGAACATGGTGGGCACGCCATACACCGCGGTACAGCGCTCACTTTCAATGGCTTCAAGCATATATAGGGGATTAAAACTTTCTAAAATAATCATGGCTGTACCATGGTTAACACAAGCCGCCGTACCAAGCACACAACCAAAGCAGTGAAAAAGTGGCACAGGTAAACAAAGCCTGTCTTTTTCCGTAAAGCCTTGATGCGCCCCAATCCAGTAACCATTAAGCCCTATGCCCACATGTGTAAGCATAACGCCCTTGGGAAAACCAGTGGTACCTGAGGTGTATTGCATATTAATGACATCCCAAGGGTCCAGCTCGTCCTGACGCGCCTTATAGGTGGCATCATCTACCATCACCGATAGTGCGCATAATTCCGGAATAGAGTACATACCACGATGTTTTTCATGCCCTAAAAAGAAAATACGGCGTAAATGGGGAAAGGTGGTGGAATTGAATTGTTCACGGCTTTGGGTGCGTAATTCAGGCGCAAGTTTGTATAAGGTTTGCACAAAGTCATGATCGCGCAAACCATCTACAATGAACAGATTTTCGCATTCAGAATGCTGCAATAAATATTGCAACTCATGTTCACGATAATTGGTATTCACCGTAATAAGTATGGCGCCAATCTTTGCAGAGGCAAATTGTAAAGCGACCCAATAAGGCACATTACTTGCCCAAACGGCTATTTTTTCACCCTTTTTAATACCAAGAGCCATAAGGCCTTTAGCCATTAAGTCTACAGTTTCTCCAAACTCTTTGTATGTTTTACGGTATTCACGATCCACATAAATGACCGCATCATTATCCGGAAAACGCTCAACAGCGTCATCCAGCAATTGACCCAAGGTTTTTTCACGTAAAACAAAAAGTTTTTGCCTTTCGGCCACTTTATTCATCATGGTACTACCTAAAATTACGGTTGGTAGGTCACGGCCAAAATCTGTGCAGGACTATCGCCGTGGGCGCCCACATAGTGAGGTACCGTTGAATTATAATAAATGCTTTGCCCTTGGCGTAGTATATGCGTTTCACGTCCATACACCACTTTCAACTCGCCTTGAAGCACCAACATAAACTCTTCACCTTGATGAGAGCTCATTTTTTGTTCTTTGCCCTGCTCTTCCTTGGTCAAAGGCGCAATGGTAATATGATAAGGTTCCATATTGCGATCACATTTGCCCTTACCCAAGGGTATATACGAATAACTCACATTATGATTTCTACAGTTTTGCATGGCCACATCTGGAGGCGTCGTATCCAATGCCGCAATGACGGGGTCATTACTTACTTCATCATCTAAAAAAGTGCCTAAGCGCAAACCCAAAGCCCGAGCAATTTTATGCATGGGGCCAATGCTGGGGTATACATTATTATTTTCTAGGCCTTGAAGAAAATCTAAACTTAAACCGGTATCTGCAGACAATTTTTCCAAACTGACATCCCGTGCTTCACGAAAGGACTTCATCCTTTTGCCCAATTTATTTGCCATCGTCATAATTGCCTCCACAAATCAAAATAAAATATGCTATGTTACGCTTCATAGGCAAAACTTTTACCAAGAGCCTTTACAATAGGCAAGCGTTAGGAGAGGAAAATAGGTGCAAAATTATAGATATTTTGTTACAATTTCCTATATGAACGCTCAATCTAGCTTTCATTTTGTCTATCACTGTGTTTTAGGGGGCATAAAGCATGCAGAAAAAAAACGTAGCGACAACGCCCTTGGTGCGGCAACATATTTTAGCGCAAGGACAAGTACAAGGAGTGGGCTTTCGCCCTTTTATCTATCGCCTAGCCTTGGAATTTGGCCTCACCGGGCATGTGAATAATACTGCACAAGGCGTGCATATAGAAGTGCAAGGCTGCGCACATACCATTGAGGCTTTTGGGCTAGCTATACAAAAACAGCTTCCTCCATTGGCTGTACTTTCTCACTTTGCCATCACGCCCTTACCCGTCATTGACGGCGAAGAAGTTTTTCATATTATACATAGTGCGGCACAATCCACGCAAGGACATAGTGTACTTATTAGTTCCGATATGTCCCTTTGTGCTGATTGCGAAAAAGACATGCAAGACGCCACCAATGCCAGATTTTTATATCCTTTTACCAATTGCACCAATTGCGGCCCGCGCTATACCATTACTAAACATATTCCCTATGATAGAGCCTGCACCTCCATGGCTTGCTTTCCCCTATGCCCAACATGCCAAGAGGAATATGACAATCCGCTCAACAGACGCTTTCATGCACAGCCCAATGCTTGCCCCATATGTGGCCCAAAACTCTGGTTTGCGGATACAAGCGCTCCTGACAATGACGGCTTTTCCCCACCTACAGCCCACACACCTGAGCATTCGCAACAAGTATTGCAAGCGCTGGTGAAAGCTTTATTGCAAGGTAAAATAGCCGCCATAAAGGGCTTGGGTGGTTTTCATCTAAGCTGTCACGCTTTTCGCACTGACACCATTGCGGTATTACGCAAACATAAAAATCGACCGCATAAACCCTTTGCCATCATGGTGGCAGATATGGACGCTGCCCACGCCGTGGCATATATAAATGCAGAAGAGCAAGCGCTACTCAGTAGCCAAGAAAAGCCCATTGTGCTGTGTAAGCGCAAAGCCATACTACCTGACATTTTAGCACCGGATACAAACACCATTGGCCTTGTTTTGCCATATACACCTTTACATAAAGCACTTTTTATGCACTTGCAACAAACGCAAGAGGCACAACAACAGCAACAAGCCCCCTCTGCCACTCCTTTGGCCTTGGTCATGACCAGTGGTAATGCCGGCGGTGAACCCATTTGCCTTGGCAATAGAGAGGCCGCCACGCGCCTTGCCTCCATTGCGGATGTTTTTCTTTTTCATAATCGTGATATCTTGGTGCGTAATGATGACTCTGTATGCGCTGTGCATACATTACCGCATCAAGAAGCTACCAACACCGCAGGTAAACAAACTGTATTCTACAGGCGAGCACGGGGTTTTGTGCCTCGTCCTGTGCAGATAACACAGCTTTCTGGCAAAACACCTTTACCCTCAGTGTTAGGCATGGGCGCCGAGTTAAAAAGCACTCTTTGTCTTACCCGTGAGGACATGGCCTTTGTATCACAGCATATTGGAGATTTACAAAATCTCGAAACATTACACTTTTATCGTCAAGTGTTGCTTCATTTGGAAATGCTGCTTCAAGTGCAACCTGCTTGCATTGTGCATGATGCGCATCCGGACTTTCTTTCCACCCATGTGGCACAAGAACTTGCTCATGAGCGTGGCATTTCCCGCCTTGCTTTGCAACATCACTTTGCCCATGCCTATGCCATTTTAGCTGAACACCAAACAACCGCTCCCTGTCTAGCCTTAAGTTTAGACGGAACCGGCCTTGGGGAGGATGGAACCATTTGGGGTGGAGAGCTTCTATATATAGATGGAGTGCAACATAAACGCCTTGGACGCTTATCACCCTTTGCCTTGGCAGGAGGGGAACAAGCCATTCGAGAGCCTTGGCGCATAGCCCTTGCCTTGGCACAAGACAGCCCTTGGCTGGAGCAACTTAACCACATGCATCCCATGGCGAGTGCTGTCAATGAAATGCTTGGTAAAAATATTCGAAGCCCTTTATGCTCCAGTGCAGGACGCCTTTTTGATGCCGTTGCCGCGGCTCTTGGCCTTTGTCATGCCACCACGTATGAGGGGCAAGCCGCCATACTTTTAGAAAACATACAAAAAAAGTTATCCTGGCAAGAAGCCGTTTCATCCATGTCTCATGGTCACGCACCTCCTTCACATATGCTTAAAAAGGTGGGAGAACTGTGGGAACTATCCTCCACCGAGCTTTTTTCACAGACGCTTGAGCATAGCAAAACATGTAATGTGGCGTCTGCGGCACAATATTTTCATAAGCATCTCGCCCATGGCTTAGCCCTTATGGCCGCCCAAGGCGCTAAGCAAACCGATTGCCATATCATAACACTTTCAGGCGGAGTTATGCAAAATGCCACTTTCTCCGCTTTACTCCAGCATTACTTACAGAACGAAGGATTTACCGTGCTCATGGCAAAGCATACGCCCCCAGGCGATGGTGGAATTTCACTGGGGCAAGCCTATTATGGATGTTTACACATGCTAAAGTGTTAACAAAAAATAACTTTTCCACTTTTATGAAAATAACATTCAAAAAAAGGTGTACTTTTTAGTAAAAAAATTCTATCAAAAAAACACATCGCAAAATTATATATCTGATTTTGTGGTAATATTTTTCCATTAAAAAATAATAATCATTTCAATTATGAATTTTATTTGCAAAAAAACTTTACAAAAACCCCTAAAACTCATTAGACAAATGAAAACACATTTCAATGTCTACTCTTTTGCTCTAAAATAGCTTGCAAAAGCCATTTTGTGTGTTAGCTTTTGAGAAAGAGTACTTTTGTGGCAAAGCTGCAAAATTTAAAAAGGAGTATATCATGCAAGGATTTTTACGTTTTGGACTGATTTTTTTAGGCGGTGTTGTGGTTGGAGCCGTGGCAAAACAAGCTTTAAGCGGTAACAGTAACTTACGCCCCATGGCAGCAGATTTATTAAGCCGCGGCATGGATGCTAAAGATTGCGTTATGGGTAAAGTAGAAACCCTAAAAGAAACCGTGGAAGATTTAGTAGCTGAAGCGCAGAGCTCTTCTGAGAAGCGCAAAGCTGAACAAGAAAAAGCCAACGCGTAGTTATTTTGAGGGACGTTCATGCATTTTGTTATAGTTCACGAAATTCAAGGTAGTGTAGGCAGATTACGTGCACGCTCCCTCACAGCCTTATCTTTGCGTAATGCACGCGAGATAGAAGAAAAATTTCAAACTCTTACTGGCATTCAAGATGTGTGCATCAATGCGCGCTCTGGCTCTGTACTTTTTTATTATACAAACCTTGAAGCTCGCGAGCAGGCATTACAATTATTACAGGTAGAAGACTGCACACCGCCACAAGGCTCAAGATTTGCCAACCTTGCCTTGGTGGGCCGTGCTGTGGCGCTTCCATCAAAAATGGGATCATTCCCTTTACTTGGATCCATAGCTCGCTATTTTATTTTGCGTGCTTTTACACCGCCATGGCTTCGCATTATTCTTGCCGTAAAACATGCCATACCTTATATATTACAAGGTGCGCGCTCTTTAATGCGCGGTCAGATTAATGTGGAACTTTTAGACGCCACAGCCATAGCCATCTCCTTGGCGCGTCGAGATTATCCCACAGTAAGCATGCTTACCTTCCTCTTGGGTCTTGGCGAAGCTTTGGAAGAATGGACACGCCACCAATCCCGCGAGGGGCTAGCGCAAAGCCTTGCTCTGGACGTGGACAATGTGTGGGTGCGTCATGAGGATAGCGAAGTGCGCATACCCTTTAGTGAGCTCACCCTCGAACATGAAGTCATTGTGCGCATGGGCGCCGTTATCATGGTGGACGGCGTGGTGACAGGTGGTGAAGCGGTGGTGAACCAATCTTCCATGACGGGTGAACCACAAGGGGTAGTAAAATCACCAGGAGCTTCTGTATTTGCCGGAACAGTGGTAGAAGAAGGCGCTCTTATTATACGCCCAACCAGCATTGCCTCTGAGACGCGTTTGCAAAAAATCATTGACTTTATTGAAGATTCACAGAGCCTTAAAGCCAATATAGAAAGCCGCGCCATGCGCATGGCAGATGCCGCTGTACCCTTTACCTTCTTGCTTTCTGGTTTTGTATACTTTGTTACCCGCGACTTCCTCCGTGCCTCATCGGTACTGCTTGTGGATTATTCTTGCGCTTTACGCTTAGCAACGCCACTGGCTATTTTAGCCACCATGCGTGAAGGTGCCAGCCGCGGTGTTCTCATTAAAGGCGGCGTCTTTTTAGAAGCCCTAGCCGAAGCGGATACCGTGGTTTTTGATAAAACAGGCACTCTCACCGAAGCTAAGCCTGAAGTGGCAGAAGTATTAGCCTGTGGCAGTAATAAGCCCAAAGAAGTACTGCGTTTGGCTGCTTGCATGGAAGAGCACTTCCCGCACCCTGTGGCGCGTGCCATTGTACGTGAAGCAGAAAAGCAAAAGCTTAAGCATAAGGAAGAGCATGGTGAAGTGGAATATGTGGTGGCGCACGGCATAGCCAGTTATTTACATGGCGAGCGCGTTCTTTTGGGAAGCCGTCACTATATTCGTGATGATGAAAATATTGACTTAAGCCCCATGGAAGGTGAAGTAGATCGCCTCATAGCCGCCGGTTACTCTCTGCTTTATTTAGCTAAAGGTGGTTTTTTGGCCGGTGTTATTGCCATACGCGATACCGTGCGCCCAGAAGCACAAGATGTCATTGAAAAACTGAAAGAAAGCGGCATTAAGCGTGTGGTTATGCTTACAGGTGATGACAGACGCGCCGCCAAAAACATGGCTGACTACCTTGGTATTACAGAATTTCATGCAGGAATTTTGCCTGTGGATAAAGCTAATATCATCCAAGATTTACAAAACCAAGGTTGTAAAGTAATAATGGTGGGTGACGGTGTGAATGATGCTCCTGGCCTTTCCATGGCAGATGTGGGCGTAAGCTTGCGTGATGGAACAGACCTTGCGAAAGAAGTGGCCGATGTGGTCTTACTGGAGAGTGATTTGCACTCCTTGGTGGTGGCGCGTCAATTGGGTCAAAAAGTGGTAAAGCGCATTAAGGGAAATTTTGTTGCCAATATGAGCTTAAACTCACTCTTCCTCGCATTGAGCCTATTTAATGTTATTACACCTACATTATCTGCCATTTTGCATAATGTTACCACAGTGGGTGTCACGCTTAACTCCACAAGGCCGCATTTACCAGCGGTTTCCAGTGAAGATTTAGTGAATGATGCCTAAGGGGAGCTCATCATGATTGAAGATTATATTGTTTCTTTCACCGAAGGGCGCATCCGTTTGCGCCACCCAGCCCTTAAAGATGCAGAACTTGGGGAAAAAATCTGTACTTTTTTGCAAGAAATGAATGGCATTCTTAAACTTGAGCAAAAAACGCTTACAGGCTCATTGCTTATTTATTATGATGCTGAAAATATAAGCCAAGAAGAAATTCATACCCTACTAGAGCAAGGGGAAAGCTGGCTTGATGAATACAGCGCAGAACTTGCTGAAAAAACAGCTACACCGCAAGCTACGCAAAAATCATGTAATCTTATGGCATATGCCCCTTGCAATCTCACCAAGGCGCAACAACGTAAGCTTTTTAACAGAAGCATGCTTTCTACCTTCCTCATCACGCTTATTAGTGGTGGTACAGGCAATAAAAGAGCGCATTACATGGCCGGAGGCGCCTTTGCAGCGCTCACCATAGCGCATCTTTGGCGCATGCGTAAGATTATCTAAGCGTAGCATTTTATTAATCTATAAAATACTTTCTAGCACAAAGTTCATACGCTTTGAGTAACTGTGTTCAGTTCGTAGCACCTCTTGCCAAGCACGTTTAAGCTCCCCTTTTGCGCTTGGCAAAAGGTCAGCCATGCCTTTACGTAAAGCTTGTACATGCGTAAAGGCCACGGGGCGTACCAATTCATGGGGGAAAATGGATAAGCCTGATGTACTATTGGTCCACAAAAATCCCCCTGCTGCCCACACATCAAAATGCCTTTGCGTAAGCCCTGCCGGTAAAAGTAAAGACGTTACATTCAACACAGCCGGCGCCGCTGCATACACCGCAGCAAGCTCCCCATAATAGTCCACATCAGCGTGAAAAATATTGGCCTTAGCCATGGGTAAAAGCTCTTGCCAGCTTTGCGCATGACCAAAAACAGCCACATGCATATCAAGCAAGCCCTTAAGCCAAAGCACGCGTTGACATTGCGCGCTTTGTTCTGCCCCCAAACCCACTTGGCGCACGCTTGAGCCAGGCCATAAAGATGTACAATTTAATTTTTCTGCCCACCAATGAAAATGCGGCATTGAAAAATCTGTAGAATTCAAAGAATTTTCTACAGGCGCACCTTCTTGCAAAAGCTGTTGTGCTTGTTGCCACAGATTTTCCGGCACACGCGCCGCAGCAAAAAAACTCTTTTTTTGCGGAAAAGAAGCGCGCCCCACAAAAACGCATTGCGCCTGTTGTGCTTTAGCCACTGCACTGTCTCTGTATTGCGCATACTGAGCAATCTGGCTTGACCCTTGCCACATATGCTGCGCTGTAGCCAGTGGAATATGCAGAACTTTTCCTGCCCCCTCTTGGTGTAAGCTGTGTACAAAAGAAGCATCCGTCACCAGTATATGCGCCTGCTTCCACCACGGTAAACGCAATGCCGCCAATACATGCCAGGGATTATCCACAAACCACAAAGCCACAGGAATACCCAAAGCCGTAAGCAAAGCAAAATCATGTCCGCCACTATCCAAACCTTGAAGGTTTAAGGAGTAAAAAAGTACCACACGATTTTCATGCAAGGCCTCTTGCACATGTGCACACTGATCAAGGGAAAGAGGCTCACGCACGAGCAGCACTTCAAAGCCAAGTTCAGTGAAGGCAAGTTTTAGCTCTCTCTCCAATAATTGCTCTAAGGAACAGCCCAGTAAAATAACCTCTTTTTTGTGTACTGATGATGAGTCCATGGGCAAGTGTGCACAGCTAGTACGGGTATATTTCTGCCATGGCATGGCCAAAATATCTCCCAAGACCTTTGACCAAAAGTTCGGAAAAAGTCGCATATTTTGCCTATACCACCATAATGTACATGCCTGATGTTGCCGCAAAAATAGCTTTAATTCTTTTTCCTTTATATATTGCCAATGCTTTGGAAATGATGGCATGTCCATGGTGGAATGCGCGTCTTTTAGCTCTAAAAACTCTGGACATTCCAACACATAAACCCGTGCATGCGGATTAAGCAAAGCAGCGCTTGGTACCGCCTCTTGCAACGAGTTTTGGCCATATAAGCCCGCTGTGCCTGCAAGCACATGGACTTGCCCTTGCGGCGCTTCCTGCGATTTCTGCCCTGATAAAGGCTCTGGACACAGTTCGTGATCTGCTTCAGAACTTAACTCAGGGCGCACAGCAACATTTTCACAGCTCGCATACATAATGTCATATGCCATGGCGCCTGCCTCAAGAGTGCACATCTTCCCGTGAAAATCTGGCAGTCGTAGGCGCTTTGGGCGCTGCGCATGAGACTTAGTAAAGTCACTAGACACTGTCATGCTCTCCTGATAAAATTTTTATGGGCATAATATACTTGGCTAAAAACAATTTTTAGCATATGTTCCCGCATGGTGAAATTATGAAAGAATATAGAGACTATTATTTTCGCAAAGCAAAAGAACAAAGCTATCCTGCCCGTTCTGTGTACAAACTTAAAGAAATTGATAATAAATTCAAAATCTTTAGGCGCGGCATGAAGGTATTAGACCTAGGCGCTGCCCCGGGTTCTTGGTCCCTTGGTGCCTCAGAAAAAGTGGGAAAAGAAGGCTTTGTCCTCGGCTGCGATATTCAAAGCACAGAAACTATTTTTCCCTCAAATATCATCTTTATGCAAGAAGATGTTTTTGATCGCTCACCCGAATTTGAAGAAAAGCTCCAAAAGCTCGGCCCCTTTGATGTGGTCATGAGCGACATGGCGCCGCGCACCACAGGCACCAAATTTACCGACCAAGCCCGCTCCTTAGATTTATGCGTGGAGGCGCTCAACGTGGCTAGCCTCTACTTAAAAGAGGGCGGAGCCTTTATTGTAAAAATATTCATGGGGCCAGACGTGCAAGATTTACTCTTGCCCATGCGCAAGCAATTTACCAAGGTGAAATCCTTTAAGCCCAATAGCTCACGCCAAGAAAGTAAAGAAACCTTCTTTGTAGGAACAGGCTTTAAAGGTGTACAACCAGAACAAGAATAAAATTTTATTTTAAGATAGAGAGGTTTAGATCATGGCTGGACATAGTAAATGGGCCAATATTCAACATCGTAAAGGCCGCCAAGACGCAAAGCGTGGCAAAGTCTTCACTAAAGCTGCCAAGGAAATCATCATAGCTGCCAAGGGCGGCGGTGACCCTGCCGGCAACTCTCGCTTACGCGCTGCCATTGCCGCCGCCAAAGCTGTAAACTTGCCTAAAGATAAAATTGAAGGCGCCATCCGTAAAGGCACAGGAGAAGATGCCGGTGGTGAACTCTTTGAAATCAACTATGAAGGCTATGCCCCAGGCGGCATTGCCGTTATTGTGGAAACTGCCACCGATAACAAAAATCGTACCGTGGCTGAAGTGCGCCACTTACTCACCAAGCATGGCGGCTCCATGGGCGAAACAGGCTGCGTGACCTTTATGTTTGACCGTAAGGGCGTTATCAGCATTGATAAAAGCAAATACGATGAAGAAGCCATGATGGAAATTGCTTTGGAAGCCGGTGCTGATGATGTCATTGACGATGGCGACAATTGGACCATTCACACTGCCATGGCAGACTTTGCCGCTGTACGTGACGCTTTAGAAACAGCTAGCGTGGAAATGCTCTCTGCTGAACTGGCCATGATACCACAAAATACCATCATGCTCGACGTAGATACAGCTCGTAAAGTACTTAAGCTCATGGACGCTTTAGATGATAATGATGACGTACAAAATGTGTACGCTAACTTTGATTTGCCTGAAGAAATTTTGGCAGAAATGGAATAATAGCATACCCCCATGCCCGTACGCGTGTTAGGCATTGACCCTGGGTCTCGTATTACAGGTTGGGGTATTGTGGAAGAACATTCAGGCGTATTGCAACTTGTGGATTGCGGTGCCATTCGCACCCAAAGCAAGGGCAATACGCCTTTTTCTGTGCGCCTTGCCACCATTTATAAAGAGCTTACCGCCGTTATTGCCCATCATAAGCCCCAAGAGGCCGCCATTGAACAGGTTTTTACAGCAAAAAATGCCCTCACAGCTTTAAAGCTAGGGCAAGCACGCGGCGTGGCGGTGGCGGCATGTGCCGGCTTTGACTTGCAGGTAAACGATTACGAGCCCACCTTGGTGAAAAAATCTTTAGTGGGCGTGGGGCGCGCTGAAAAAGAACAAGTGGCCTATATGGTGCGTATTCTTTTAAACACCAAGCAAGAATGGCTCCTAGACACCAGCGATGCCTTGGGTGTGGCCATTTGTCACATTAATATGCGCAAATTTATGCAAAAGGGGAAATAGAAATATATGTGGGGGGAGACCTCTACGCAATTCATTGCATGGGGTCTCATGGAGCGTTGACGACAGTCAATGCGACCAAAAATCAAAAATAGGCGTAGCTTTGCTTCGCCGTTAAGTGATTGATTTTTGTGCCTTTACCTCTGCATACGTTATTTTACATTTCGAACAAACTTTCAATTTTTATACGTAAAACCATATTTGAAAACAATTGTGCAGAGGTCTTGGAGGAGGAGAGAAAACTTTTGCTAGCGCCAAAAAGTTTTCTCTCCTCCCCCACACCCGCTCCTCTCTTTCAAAACGCGCTTTATATAAAAACAATTAGGTATTTTCTATTTATCCTTAGATATATCCGCATTTACAGCTTTTGCCGGGGCATCCGCAACATCCGCAGCAACCGTAACATCTGTAATATCCGTAATATCTGTGGTATCCGCAACGTTTGTAACCTCTGTAGCATTTGGTAGCACATCCACTTCCTGCGCCTGCGGCAAGGCGTCCACCACAACAGTATTACCTGCCAAGGCAGTAGCACCATGAGTGGAGGCCGTACCATCTAGCTCATAGGCCGGTGGCAATTGCACAGTGCCTTTATCCACCAAGATTTGTCCTGTACGTTCAAAAACTTCGCGTCTAAAGGCGTATTCTTGTTCCATGCGGCGCGTTCTGTAGGCAAAATAGGCTTTGCCTGTATAAATAATACACATGGCTCCCAGCCCACCGCCAATGATATACGGCCAATACGGCGCCAAGGCCTCACCCATGCGTAAAACCACACCAATGGCGCCATCCACATAAAATAGCGCCACACCAAGCAAGATTATACCCAGAAAAAGCACAATGCTGGGCGCACCTTGAATAATGCTATACACCTTTTGCAAGCGTTGCGGTAAATTCTCACGCCAAGCGGCTTCTTCCTCCGCTGTTTTTTTATGCATGGAACGGAAAAGCCCCACGCCGGCCATATGCACTATAAGTAGCAAGGCCGCCGGTGCCACTATGGCCGCAATGCCATACACAATCCACGGAAATTGAAATTGAGGCGGGCCACCATTTTCACCGGGAATGGCGTGAATAATGCCATAAAAAAAGGCTATACCGCCCACAATGAGCTCTAAAAAGAAAATGGCTATGGATAAATAAAAAAGCAATTCTTTATGTTGCTTATCCTGTAAAATATCAGCCATATTTGTTTTGGCAGAAGCTTTTTCTTGCTGTTTTTCTGTTTGCGTTTCACTTTTTGCGGCGTTGATATCTTCCATATATTCCTACTTCATATAAAGCTATATACTTAAATTTTAAAAAAATTTTCTTTTCATACTCCCTAGGGATCGGCAAAAAAGAATAAACACTTATGTTGCGCTAGGCAAGGCAAGGATAACAAAATTTTTTGCCCAAAAAGAATACTGGATAAACAGTAAATAAAACAGTATGGTGCACAGCGTAGCAATTTTTTTGACACAATACAGACAAGTATTATCTATAAAGAATGCAAAGCCATTTGTCATTGCACCTTAAGGAGTCCCCCATGCATGTTTTAGTTACCGGAGTAGCCGGTTTCATTGGTCATCAGCTTGCCTTACGTCTTTTAGCTTTAGGGCATAGCGTCGTTGGCATTGATAATCTTAATGATTACTACGACGTAAACCTAAAAAAAGCACGCTTGGCAGAGCTTGAACCTCTAGCCAATTTTTCTTTCCAATTTGGCGACCTTGCCGACGACACTTTCATGGACACTCTTTTTGCCAAGGAAAAATTCACCCAGGTGGCGCATTTGGCAGCTCAAGCTGGTGTACGCTACAGCATAGAAAATCCTCGCTCCTACATACAATCTAACCTTGTGGGCTTTGGAAATATTTTGGAAGGCTGCCGCCATAATGGGGTACAACACCTTGTGTACGCTTCTTCCAGCTCTGTGTATGGCCTCAATGGCAAGCGCCCCTATGCCGAAGAGCATCCTGTCAATCACCCTGTAAGCTTGTACGCCGCCTCGAAGAAAAGCAATGAGCTTATGGCACATTCTTATAGCCATTTGTACCAACTGCCCTGCACAGGTTTACGCTTTTTCACGGTGTATGGCCCGTGGAATCGCCCTGACATGGCCTTACACCTTTTTGCCACAGCCATTGTGCAAGGCAAGCCCATCAATGTCTTTAATAATGGTCAAATGCAACGCGACTTTACCTATATTGATGATATTGTAGAAGGTATTGTGCGCACTTTAGAAATTCCTGCCACGGCAAATGAGGCATGGGATGCACAAAGTCCTTTCCCAGATAGCAGCCCTGCTCCGTGGCGTGTGTATAATATTGGCAATAATTCCACCGTGGCACTGGGAGATTTCATTGGCATACTGGAAAAAAGCCTTGGCATGACAGCCATTAAAAACTATATGCCCATGCAAGCTGGCGATGTGGTTTCCACCCATGCCAGTGTAGATAAACTCACCAACCTTACGGGATTTTCCCCTTGCACACCACTGGAAGAAGGCATTGAGCGCTTTGTAATGTGGTACAAAAAATATTATAATATTTAAATGCTTTTTCGGGGGTTTGAGCAAAGCACAAGCCCCCACGAGAACTTTATGACAACACAAGCCGAAATTCTTGCCCCTGCGGGCGACACCCAATCTTTTTTAGCAGCCCTTGCCGCCGGCGCCGATGCCGTCTATGTGGGATTAAAACATTTTTCTGCGCGTATGCAGGCCGAAAACTTTGGCGCTGGAGAGCTTTCTCGCCTCGTGGATTTAGCGCATGAGCAAAATGCTCGTGTGTATGTGGCCATGAATACCCTGCTCAAACCCGATGACATGGAAAGCGCCTATAACTTGGTTTCCCGCCTAGACAAACAAGTAGGAGCCGATGCCATCATCGTGCAAGATACCGGCTTTGTGAATATTGCGCGTCAGGCGGGTTTTTCCGGCGAAGTGCACCTTTCTACGCTTGCCAATATTACGCACCCTTCCGGCTTAGAAGCTGCCAAAAAACTGGGAGCAAGCCGTGTTATTTTGCCGCGTGAGCTGAGCATTGATGAAATACGCGTCATGGGCGAAGCCTGCCCTGAAGGCCTTGAACTGGAAACCTTTGTGCACGGCGCTTTATGTTATTGTGTATCAGGTCGATGTTATTGGTCCAGTTATATGGGGGGTAAAAGCGGCCTGCGTGGGCGCTGTGTGCAGCCTTGTCGCCGTATTTATAAGCAAGGCGGGCATAATCTTGCCAAGCAATTTACCAAATTAGAAGATGAAGCCAGCCGCTCCAAGGTAAAAGAAAATAGAGGTAAGCCACTGGAAGGTGGACGCGGAGCCCATCGCGCCGCTGCCAACCAAGGCCGAGGCCAACGCCCTAACCGCGCGGGCAAAGAACACAGCGGGCGTTATTTTTCTTGCCTTGATTTATCCCTTGATGTTTTGGCTAAAACCCTCCTGGACGTGCCGCATTTACGCTCTTGGAAGATTGAAGGACGTAAAAAAGGGCCGCATTATGTGTATCATGTGGTATCTGCTTATAAGCTTTTGCGCGATAATCCCACTGACTCTAAAGCCAAGAAAATGGCCGCTGACTTTTTAGAAATGGCTTTGGGACGTCCTTCCACCAAGGCGCGTTTTTTACCGCAAAAGCACACCATTCCCACCGATCCCAATGCATCCACCTCTTCGGGCTTGCTCATTGGCAAGGTAGCCATAGAGGAAAATGGTCAGGCCATTGTTAAGCCTTATCGTGAGCTTTTACCGCAAGATTACTTGCGCATTGGCGTGGAAGATCAAAGCTTTCACTCCACGCTTTCTGTGACGCGCCGCATACCCAAGGCCGGCTCCTTGGCTTTGCGCGTACCCAAGCACAAAACACCCAAGGCCGGAACCTCGGTATTTCTTATAGATCGCCGCGAACCGGAACTGATGCAATTGCTCAAAACATGGCAGAGTAAGCTAGATAAGCATAAAGGGCGCCCTAGTGCTCCTGTACGCACTCGTCCTTTGTTTGAGCCTGCAGAGCGCCAAAAAAGACGCTCAGATTTAACCCTTCGTTCCGCCTTGCCCCAAGGGCGCGAAACACGCGGCGCCAAGGGCGGGCATATGGCTTTGTGGCTTTCCCCCAAGGCCAGCGAGCTTTCACGCACCATAGTACCTCGCGTTTGCTGGTGGCTTCCGCCTGTTATTTGGCCGGAGGAAGAAAAAGGCATGAAGCGCTTGGTGGATCAAATGTGTCGTAATGGCGCCACCCAATTTGTCTGCAATGCCCCTTGGCAAATAGAGCTCTTTGACCGAAAAGAAGAGTTGGATATCATGGCCGGCCCCTTTTGTAATGTGGCCAATGCAGCGCATATCAGTGTTTTAAAGGAAATGGGTTTTTCTTTGGCTTTTGCAAGCCCAGAACTGCCCGGAGAAGATCTTTTAAATCTACCTCAAGAAAGTCCCCTGCCTTTGGGCTTTGTGCTAGAAGGCTTTTGGCCTGTGGGCATAGCCCGCTTTGGCTTATTGGGTGTTAAGGTCAATGAACCCTTTATGAGCCCCAAAGGGGAGATTTTTTGGGCGCGTAATTACGGTTCCAATGTATGGCTTTACCCTGCTTGGCCGCTGAATTTTAATGAAAAGCGTTCGGCTTTAGAAAATGCTGGCTACAATATGTTTGTGCGCATTGTGGAACATGTGCCTCACAATCTGCCTGTATTGCGCCGCGACGGTTTATTTAACTGGGACGGAGAGCTTTTGTAAAAAGGAGTTTATATGTCACTACTTGGTAATATTCTTTGGTTTCTTTTAGGCGGCGTGCTTACAGGGCTCATGTGGTGGTTTTTTGGCGTTTTAGCCTTTATTTCCATTATAGGTATTCCCTTTGGTAAGGCCTGCTTTGTCATTGGCTCTTTTGCCTTCTTCCCTTTTGGCAAGGTGGCCATTTCTCGCGATGTGCTTACGGGTAAAGATGATATAGGCACGGGAGCCTTGGGTCTTGTGGGTAATATCATATGGTTTATTTTTGCAGGATTTTGGATTGCTTTGGCGCATTTAGCCTCAGCCATAGTCTGCGCTGTAACCATTATTGGTATTCCTTTTGCTTGGCAGCATGTTAAATTGGCTGCCCTTACCCTATCCCCCATCGGAAAAACCATTGTGCCTGCCGCCGTGGGTAGCGCTGCAGAGCAAGCTTCTGCCGCCGCCTTTGTGGAAAAAATGCGTAAATAATAAATGAAAGACGAAGTCAGGTAAAATTGTATATTTTGCGTGACTATGCATAAAAAAACCGGAAAGAGCTTCCACGCCTTTCCGGTTTTTTATATGAAAATTATTTTATGCTATTAATTAGTCGACACTGAAAAACAACTTAACTATCAGTAAAAATAGAACTTATAAATCAAATAACGTAATAAAGATTGCCAGAAATAAACGTATGGAATACGTTTTCTGGCAAAGTTTAGATATTTGAAATAGAATTTTTCAGTGGAGACTATACAAGACATGCCTTTGGCATGGCTTGCCGCCACGTAAAACAAGCCGGAATTTACTTCCGGCGGCCCCAAAGGGGTGTTTGAAGTGAGCGTGCCTTTCTTAAAAACGTGTGAAAACGCGTTTTTAAGCGCCGACTAATTAGTTACGCTTTAATTCCATGGCTTTTTTCAGCATTTCATCGGCCGTGGTAACTGCCTTACTATTACTTTGGAAACCACGTTGCGTAATAATCAAATCCACCATTTCTGCAGACATGTCTACATTTGATCCTTCAATATAATTGGAAATAATACTGGCGTAATTTTCAGTACCGGCTTCACCCAATTCCGCAGGCCCCGAGGCATCGGTGGCAGAAAATAAATTGCCACCTTCACGATATAGGCCATCATCATTGATAAAGCGTGCCACAGGGATTTCATATAGAGTTGCGTCTTGGTTATTACTATAGCTTCCTATAATTTCTCCGCCTTGCGTAATCTCAATATTGGTTAAAAATCCTTCAGCAAAGCCATCTTGCTCATTTTTATGCATGCTATTATCAGTAGAAAAAGCAGTGGTTATGCCCGATAACTCCTTGGCATTGGCGGTGGTGCCAAGCATGGTTCTATCCGTTCCCACAGCGGCGGCTGTGGCGGCAACGCCTTGCATATCACCAGTAAGGCCAAAGTCTAGGGCAATACTTTGCCCATTATAATCCATAAGCGCTTGCCCATTTTCATTGGTGGGGGCGGTGGTCCAATTATTCAAATCAGAATTATCTCCCGTGGGTGAAAAATAGGCTACACCTATAAGATTACCCGCAGAATCAAAAGTCATGGTGCCGGAAAGCAAGGGCTGAGCCGTGGCATTATGCTCATTAATATTAGCCGCCACCAAAAATTCATGCACTGTATCCGGATCGCTGGAGGGCGCCCCATCCACATAAAGGGTGAGATCTTGGGCATTACCTTCAGCATCATACACACGTATGGGCTGAGTATAACTATACTGCTCATCGCTTAAAGGAGGAATTTTTGTGGCATCATAATTTTGAGCCAAAGTAAAATACGGATCTGTGGTACTAGAGGAATTGTCTTCTATTTTACCAAGGTTAAAGCCCAAACTTATTTCTGACGTGGCCTGGGCTGGCATGGTGCCAAAGGGGTCTAAATTAATAGCTTGCAAGGCTCCTGTGGCGCCTTCAGCGTTCACCGGATAGCCCATGAGGGTATGCCCTTCCGGCAAGCTAAAATTACCCACTTCATTTAAGTGAAAGTTGCCAGCGCGGCTGTACATGATTTCGCCGTCCACGGTTTCCACCTGAAAGAAGCCATCGCCGCTTAAGGCAAGCTCTGTCACTGCAGAGCCAGCTTGCATGGTGCCTTGGTCGAATATGGTTCGTACATCCGAAACCATAACGCCCATACCCATTTGACCTAGGGCCACTTTAGAGCCTTCTTGAGCTTCCCAAGAGTTGCCTGTGGTACCTTGGCTTTTATACATTAAGTCTGCAAATTGAACATCTTGTTGCTTAAAGCCAATGGTGCTGACGTTGGCTAGATTGTTAGAAATAACATTCATGCCTTCCGACAAACTTTTCATGCCTGTGGCACCGATATAGAGCGAACTATTCATAGGCTTTCCTCATAATATGTGTAGAGAGAAGGGAAAAAATTTCCCCGCAACTACATGGGAACAAGATTTTACAATTTGTAGCACGCATATAAGCTTCTTTTTGGCTTATGCTGTGCCAGTAAAGGGAAAAAGCTTCCCTTTTTTATCTTGCTAGCTTTATGTAAAGCATGTTCCATGCCAAAAAAAAGCCCCTCACAAAATGAAGGGCTCAAAGCATATTAAAAGGCGCCATGACCTCGCAAGGCCACAGGTATGGTGCGCATAAGTATCCATAAATCCATCCATACCGACCAATTGGTTACATAATAACGGTCATATGAAACGCGTTGCTCATATGTAGTATTATTACGTCCAGAAATTTGCCATAAGCCGGTAATACCTGGTTTTACTTCTCGGTATTCTAAATAGACATCACCATAGCGTTTAATTTCACTATCCACTATGGGGCGCGGCCCCACCAAGGTCATATTTCCCATAAGTACATTAAAAAGCTGCGGCAATTCATCCAAACTCGTTTTACGTAAAAAATGTCCCACCTTGGTAATACGTGGGTCATGGCGCAACTTTTGGTCTTTTCCCCATTCTTCACGATATAAAGCATTTTCTTGTAAATACTTTTCCAATACCTCATCGGCATTTTGCACCATGGAACGAAATTTAAAAATTCGAATATGCTTTCCGCCTTGCCCTATGCGCCTTTGAGAGTAAAAAGCTGGCCCTTCAGAGCTTGAACGTATCCACAACACCAAAAAAATAAAAAGCGGTGCAAGGCCTATGAGCGCCAAAACGGCAATGAAAATATCCATACAACGTTTTACACGTAAACGCCTCACATCCGTCAGGTTTTGCTTTACCAAAAAAGCTGTGGAACTGCCCAGCACCCGCGGCGCTAACCAAAACTTTTTTAATTTTCTAACTTTTAAGGGAACCACTAAAATTTTCTTACAATGCAGCGCTATTTCTTCAAAAAAAGGCGTTTCATCTACTTTTTTACCGCTATCACTGCACCAGACAAACATGGGTGTCACATACTGTTCTTGTAAATACTTAATACGCTCTTTCCAGCAGTCTTCTGCAGCGTTCACATTTAAGCATTCCACAGGGCGCAAACCACGCTCGGGATAGTCTAATAATTCTTGCCATAAATCCGCCACTTCTTCACGGCTTTGCAAAAAAACCACCGGTGTACCCCACCACATTTTACGACACAATCTTCTGCGTACAAAACCGCGAACCATAGGCACCGCCACAACGCTTATACCCCATGCAAAAACCATAATTATGCGCGAGTACTCCACCGACACTTGCGTCATAAAAAAGACTACTAAGATGACCAAGTACGCCAAGGAAACGCTTAAAAAAAGTTTTTTAACTTCCTTATGCGGCGGTGGTACGGGCTCTTCGCATGATCCAAGTACCAAAGCAAAAATGGGGCCGCTGCACAATAATATGCTCATCCAAAAATATAATGTATAATCAATATTTCCCCACATGGAGCGAACAAGAATGCATAGTGAGAGCACTATTTGTAAGGTAAGGCCATCACAAAGCAGGGTAAAAAGGTGTCCCGGGCGTATCCCCACAGAATTGCGAATTATTTTTTCCCACATAGTATATTTCCTGATAGTTCCCTTGCTAAGGTTACCTGTTCTGGTAGATTTTTAAAGAAAAGCATATTACAACATACAATAGCGCCAAATCAAGTTATGTTTTCTCGGCTAGTTTTTACGAAAATTACCTTTTTTTGTGTAAAAACGGGCGTATTGTCCTTTTTTACACACTTGCCATAAAACCAATACTTTGCTATACAGCCCCTTGGTCTTTAAGATATTTTTTTTCTATTACCCAGTTTAAGGAGCTCAGAAAACGATGAAAAGAATTCTTGCTTTTGGAATGTTAGCCTTATTATTGACTGTGGGCAGTGCTCAAGCAGCGCAAAAAACCTATGTTAACGGTATAGATGCCAACTACCCTCCCTTTGGCTACGTGGATGAACAGGGCAAGCCTGCCGGTTTTGACGTGGAATCCATGAATTGGATTGCCAAAAAAATGGGCTTTAAGGTAGAGCATAAACCCATTGCATGGGACGGCATTATTCCTGCTTTACTTGCAAAGCAAATCGACATGGTAGCTTCTGGCATGAGCATTACAGATGCTCGTAAGCAAATGGTTGAATTTTCTAATCCTTACTGGGAAGTTTCTCGTGTTTTTATTGCCAAAAAAGACGCTGACCTTGACAGCGCTAAAATCTTAGGTGGTAAAAACAAAATTGGTCTTCAACGCGGCACTTCTGAAGCTGCTGATTTCCAAAAAGAAGCTAAAGAAAAAGGCTATCCTGTGGAAATCGTATACTACGAATCTGCTCCTCTCATTGTAGAAGATCTTCTTAATGGCCGTATTCAAGCCGGTCTTATGGACAAGTTGCCTGCTGATGACTCCATAAGCAAGGGTAAGGCTGTAAAAATTGTGGGCGTACATGGTAATCCAGATAATTTTGGCGTAGCTGTTCGTAAAGACGACCAAGAGCTTCGTACCATGATCAACGATGGTTACAAGTTACTTATGGCTGATCCGCATTGGAAAGAATTGCAAGATAAATACTTGCAAAAAAAATAATATGACCTATGCCCTCTATGCTCCTTTGTGTGCATGGAGGGCCTTTTTTATATATTATGGAATTATTCTACACAATATTTGATGCTCTGCCCTATATTTTAGGTGGTAGTGTTGTTACCATTGCCAATGTAAGCATAGCCTTAGCTATGGGACTTGTCATTGGTGTACCCATGGCCATTTTACAGGTATACGGTTCACCTTGGTTACGCCGATGTATTGCCACCTATGTGTGGTTTTTTCGTGGCGTTCCCATTTTAGTTTTACTTTTTTTATTTTTTGGCCTTTTTGTTTCCTTAGAACTGAGCGCCAACCCTTTTATTATATCTTGTGTGGTGCTAGGTTTAACCAGTACAGCCTACCAATCCCAAATTTACCGTGGTGCCATATTAGCCTTACCCCAAGGCCAGCTTAAGGCTGCGCGCGCCCTTGGTATGCGTGATAGCACTGCCATACGACATATTATTTTGCCACAAGCTTTACGCATGTCCATACCCGGATTTGCCAATGAATTTTCTATCTTACTTAAAGACTCTGCCATTTGTTATGTGCTAGGCACCCAAGAAATCATGGCTCGAGCCAATTTTGTTGCCTCTCGTACGTATGAGCATTTAGCTTTCTTTGCTGTTGCAGGGGCTTTATACTTTATTATTACCGTTATTGGTTTTAGAATCTTACGCAAATTAGAACAGCGCACCTATGTGCCTGGTTATGCCATTTCTTAATGACTTTACTTTTTCAAGGCTAATTTTATGAATACACCTGTGCTTACTATACAGTCCATCAACAAGAACTTGGGCGGCAAAGCCATTTTGCAAGATTGCTCTTTGAGCCTCAATCGCGGTGAGCTAAAAGTGCTCATTGGCCCTTCTGGGGCAGGAAAAAGCACCCTATTGCAATGTATTAACTGTCTTATACCACCTGACAGTGGTACCATTACCTTGGAAGGTACAAACCTTAACATACATAACACCGCAGAGCTGTGCGCTTTTCGCACCCAAGTGGGTATGATTTTTCAAGATTTTAATCTTTTTGATCACCTTACAGCTGAAGATAATGTCGCCATTGCCTTACGCAAGGTGCGCAAGTTTTCTGCACAGGCGGCAAAAGAACGCGCCTTAGCTGAACTTGATCGCGTTGGCCTAAGTAAACGCGCCACACTTTACCCTGCGCAGCTTTCTGGCGGGCAAAAACAAAGGGTTGCCATTGCGCGTGCTTTAGCCATGGACCCTAAAGTTATTTTACTAGATGAGCCCACGTCTGCTTTGGACCCTGATCTTGTGGGAGAGGTGCTTACCGTTATCCGCGACCTTTCACGCGCCGGCATGACCATGATAATGGCCACACATCAAATGGATTTTGCCAAAGCCTTGGCTCATGAAATTATTTTTATGGAACAAGGGGTTATCATCGAACGTGGAACGCCAGAGCATTTGCTCTCCCGCGAAACACGTACACAAGCTTTTTGTAATAAAGTCTTAGATATAGAGCATACCAAAGAAACTAAGCATACCGCTACGGTGGATTTTTCCACTCAAGAAGGCATTGACGCAGAAGCAACCAACAAGGAAGCTTAAAAGGAAAGCCGTATGATTGATGTTTCTTTTTTATCTGAAGAGCTTATCCCTGTACTGAATAAAGGCTTTTGGGTATCACTTGCCATAATACTCCCTTCGGCAATTTTTGGCTTTGTGGGCGGAGTGATTCTTGGAATATTGCGTGTATATGCTTCCCCATTGGTTCGTAAAATATGCAATGGCTATGTGACTCTCATTCGCGGTGTGCCTTTGGCAGTGCAATTGCTTATGATTTATTATGCATTGCCTAAAATTGGTCTATACTTTGACCCTTATGTGGCGGCAGTGGTGTCTTTCACCATATGCAGCTCAGCGTACCAATCAGAATATATTCGCGGTTCTCTTTTCTCCATTCGACAAGGGCAAGTATATGCGGCCAGTGCTTTGGGTATGACTAAAGTTCAAGGCATCGTTAATATTATTATTCCGCAAGCAGCGCGCCGAGCATTACCAGGCATTGGCAATGAAATTATTTACCTTATCAAATACTCTTCCTTGGCGCATTTCGTCACTGTGATGGATATTATGGGTGAAGGCAAGGCTGTGGCCTCCTACACTTTCCGCTTTACTGAGGTATTTTTGGTTGTAGGCGCGTATTATTTAGCCCTTGTAAGTTTAGCCACTTGGATTTTGAGTATGCTTGAAAAGCGTTATCATATACCTGGTTTTGGCACACGCTAAACCTACAGACATGCTCTCATTCATCAATCTACCACGCAACTTGTTCGCCCATACATCATGATAAGCACTGCTTGGAAAGCCGCCCTACCCAGCGCCACACACAAAAAAATGCTAGCATTGATGGAGACTGTGGCGGACATGCGTACAGATCATCAACATATTTTTCCTGAACAGCACAACATTTTTCATGCTTTGGCTTTAACACAGCCAGAGCATGTTCGCTGTGTAATTCTTGGTCAAGATCCGTATCATGGCTTTGGACAGGCGCAAGGTTTAGCTTTTTCTGTGCCAGCTCACACAGCCAGTAAGGCTCTTCCCCCATCACTGAAAAATATTTTTAAAGAAATTCATGCTGATGTGTATTATAATAGCTCAGCATATACACCTAGTCCTTGCTTAGAGCGCTGGGCTGAGCAAGGGATATTATTACTCAATACTGTGCTCACGGTGCAAGAAGGGAAAGCCCATAGCCATGCGCATCTTGGCTGGCAAGATATTACGCGCCAAATACTTATCTCTGTGGCGGCTTTACAGCCTTTGGCGGTGCTTTTATGGGGCAAACCAGCCCAAAGCTACGCTACACTGTTTTCAAATACCCCCCATGCACATCTTATTCTTACGGCTCCGCACCCTTCTCCTCTTTCTGCACATAGAGGTTTTTTAGGATGCAAACATTTTTCTCAAGTTAATGCGTGGCTAGAGCAGCAAGACCAAGATAGCATAGTATGGTAAGCCTTAGGGTACAAAAAAAGCTGTAGCGAAAATAACTACAGCTTTTTCTTACATGTATACCATAAATGGTTTTAGTCATCATACTGATTATCATCAGGCCACATATCCTCATCAAGCACTTTATAGCTACGAACAAAAAGGCTTAAAATACCTTCTTTTTCCGTAAGCATGCCCGTTGCTTCTACCACTGCGCTAATTTCTTCGTCCAAATCAGCTCCAGCGCCGCGAGGTGAAATTTGATACTCCTGCTCGCCCATGGTGATAACAACTCTTTCCCCGCCTAGACCTTTTTCTGCCATGGGGCTCACAATGCCCTGTACAGTTATGATGGTGGATGCCATTTTTTTTTCCTCTTTAAAATCTTATGTCTCATGCACTCCAAACATGAGCATTTCCACTTCCCCTATAAATTTTTTCTTCTAATATTGCAATACTTTTCCTAATTCATACCTTTTAACTTTTTTTAGTCAAAAATGCTAAAAGTGACAAAAATAAAGATAATCTAGACTATTTCTAATAAAAAAAGTTGTTTTTTTGCTTTTTTTCATCAAAAAACTGTGCTATGGCATTTTTATATGCCGTAATTAATGTTTTACATTTATGAGGTGACATATGTTCACACAAAAAATACATCAGATATCTTCTTATAAAAACATAGCCCTTTTACTCTTGCTTTGCTTTTTTTTAGGCGCATGCGGTACAAAAACAACTGTATCCAAAAAAGGCGCCATTAAAGGGTATGCCGTGTCCAAAACAGCGCAAAGCCAAATTGGCAAAGAGTATCGTTTTGGCGGTAGCTCCCCCAAAACAGGTTTTGACTGCTCAGGGCTCATTCAATGGGCTTACAAAAAGCATGGTATTAAGGTTCCGCGCGTCACCAAAGATCAAGCTAAAGCTGGAAAAAAAATACCTTCAAGCAAGGCTAAGCCTGGCGATATCGTGGTGTTTCGCAGTAAAGATACTTCCAGTGGCTACCACACAGCCATTTATATAGGAAACAACAAATTTGTTCATAGCCCTAAAACTGGCGCCAAAATACGTGTGGAAAGTTTAAATAGCTATTGGAAGCCAAAACTATCCAGTGTTCGTCGCATTGTAAGATAGTTTTGTGTTCACCTTGAGCCGCAAGCTAAGAGTACAGCCTATCTCTTACGCATTGCGGCTCTACTTTTAATTTACATTTTTATTTTAACTTCTTTATTTATAAGCTTTTGTCTTGCAATAAATACGGCATTGCGATAAGCAAAAAGGGTGCATACTTTTTTGTGCATGGGGAGGTTCTATGACCAAAACTTTTAGTCTTGCAGATATGGCGCGGCATTTTTCTTTACCAGAGTCCACAGCACGTTATTATTGCAAAAGATTTGCTTCTTTTATGGTGATTCATGGAGAAGGCAGACGTAAGCGCTATGGTGAACCATGCCTCAGTATTATCAGCACCATCATAGAACATATGAAAATGGGAAAAACCGCCAATATGGTGGAAGAGGTGCTGGCCGCCAGATACCCACGCTTGATGGATGCTAAAGTCACGCGTGAGGAATTTCAAGATGAAGGCGAGGCCTTTGACACTTGCGCCAGTGCGCATATGGCGCCTCAAAATTCATTTTCTGAGCAAGAACCTAGCCCAAGTGCTTCCATGCATCAAATGCCAGCTTACGCGCAAAATCAAAACATGGCTCATTCTGGTGCTTTTTCTCAGGCAAATGCCATGGAAGGCGCTGCCGGGCAATTGCTTATGAAGTATATTGAACAGCAGTCCAGCGCTTTGCAAAGCATAGCGCAATCCCTTTCTACCCTTGCTGCGCAACAAAATGATATGCAAAGAATGGAAGATGCAGCCAGAACTTCCAAGGAGGAAAATGTTCTTTTACGTCAAGAAGTGTCTGTATTAAAAAATTTACTGCACAGCTCTGAGCAGGTACATCATGATGACCTTAACCAAATGCGCTCTTGGATGAGTCGCTTGGCACAAAGCTATAATAATAAAACCATGATGGACACGCAAAGAACTTCACAAGAAAATATTTCCACTGAGGATAAAAACAAAAATTAAAATATATGTGTACACAACATAAAAAAAGCGCTCTCTTTGGAAAGCGCTTTTTTTGTGATATTTAATAATTTTATTTTTGTGCTTCTTTCAATGCCATATCAATGGCTGCTTTAAAATGCTCCCCAGAAAGTGCGCCGCGTATGATGATATCATTGATGAAGAAATACGGTGTTCCTTCCACGCCAAGCTCTCTGCCATCTTTTAAATCTTGCTCTAAAATTTTCTTGGTATCCATGCTTTGAGCTTGCTTGATAAGTTTTTTCATATCAAAACCTATGGCTTCGGCTTCTTCTTTAACAAGCGCTTCTCCCCTTTCAATAAGTTCAGCACGCTTTAAAAAAAGTGCCTCATACAATTTATAGGCTTTTTCTTCGGACTGAAGCCCTGCAGCAATAACATATTCTGAAGCAATGAGGGCTGTGGGACTGGCGCTTAGTGGTGTATGTTTAAACACTAAATTCACTTTATCACCATAAGCTTTTATGACCTGACTTAAAGTGCTGGCAGCTTGCGCACAATAAGGGCAGGTAAAATCAGAAAACTCCACAATGGTAACCGGAGCATCTTTTGCGCCCCAAATCGGTCTACCCTCAATATTAATATTTTTCTTATCCTTCATATCTTCACGCCATTGAGCTTCCAGGGCGCGTTTGCGTTTTATATTTGAGCCTTCCTGCGCAATATCTAAAACGGATTCACTATTATTACGTAAAACTGTAAGCACAAGATCTGGACGCTCAGAAAAAATTCTTTGTAATTGCTCTATAAGCTCGGCATCGCTTTTTGCTGCATAACTCATTGCTGGCATGCTTCCAAGCCCAAGGAATAAGCATAGTATAAGTAGTGTGTGTTTCATAAAATCTCCTGTATATATGTTATATAAAATTATTCTTAAATGTGAAGCTCTTAGCCATGTATACCATTATGATATTTTTGTAAATAGGCTTAATTTTACACATCTTACCAAAAAGATAACAGCTGTATTTTTATTGACCAAGGGGCATAACTTCCCTATAAATATCTCATCCATTGGTATTTGTTTCATGTGAAACAAAGTCTATTTTTACATCAAGGAGCAACAAGTGGCCAGAATTATAGCCATTGCAAACCAAAAAGGCGGCGTGGGCAAAACCACCACTGCCATTAATTTAGCTGCAGCTCTAGCTGTTATGGAAAAAAAAGTTTTGCTTATTGATTGTGATCCACAGGCCAACAGCACCAGTGGCATTGGCGTGGACCAAGCAAATTTGCAAGGCAGTGTGTATAATGCCATTTACGACCCACAAAATTGTATGGAATATGTGGTACCTACAGTTACGGAATATTTACACATTCTGCCTGCCACCACAGACCTTGTGGCCATTGAGCTTGAACTTGTGGATAAAGTAGGCAGAGAATATTATTTAAGTGAATGCCTAGAAGTTTTAGACGCGCACTTTGAATATATCATCATAGACTGCCCTCCTTCCCTAGGCCTTATTACCTTAAATGCCTTATGCGGCGCTAAAGAAGTGCTCATTCCACTGCAATGTGAGTTTTTCGCATTGGAAGGTATAGTAAAATTATTACAAACCTATGAGCAAGTGAAAAAGCGCTTAAACCCGCATTTAGAACTTCTTGGCGTGGTTCTTACCATGTATGACACACGCAATAACCTTGCCCATGAAGTACAAAATGAAGTAAAGCGCTGTTTCCCTGATCATCTTTTTGAAACGGTAATACCGAGAAATGTGCGCCTTTCTGAAGCGCCAAGCCACGGTAAATCCATCATTCATTATGCCATAAAATCCACCGGTGCCAATGCCTATTTAGGTCTTGCCCGAGAAGTTATTTTACGCAAAGCCAAAAAAACCGGCGAAGCTACTGTATAATATTAAAGTTGCTTTGGGGTGCATTCGTAATCTACTTTTCTATGAAAATGTTTTTTACGAATGGTGGCACCGCAACGACATTGAAAAACCATAAGGCCACCAAAGTTGGCATTGGTTAAGTGAAAGGGATGCGCAGGATCATTTTCCCAATCCTCAGTTTGTTTTCCGCAAGCATCGCAGTGCATGGATGCTTCGTAAGGGTAGGTAAAATCCCAACAGTCTTTAAGTTCTTGTAAGGCTGCCAAGGCTTCTGGCTTTGTAAAGGGATCTTCCGGTGCAGCAAAAGCCTTAGCAGCTTTTTTTACCTGATTTTCCACCTGAGCCCAAAGCTCCATGGAAAGTTGCACAGCTTGAGGATGACCTTCAGGATTCACCACATAAAAAATATGATCTTGAGCTTTTTTTTCCATAGACTATATCCTCTCCTTGGGGATGTAAGACAGTATTAAAAGTGAGACAACCATGAGTATATCACCTAGAATGGGCCGCGGGCTTGATGCATTATTCCATAATGCAGAAGCCGGCGAAAGCCAAAAAAACAGCACCACAGTTGCCATAAAAAATCTTATTCCAAATCCTAACCAACCGCGTCGGCAATTTGATGAAGAAAGCCTTACAGAGCTTGCCGCATCCATTGCACAACAAGGTATCATTCAACCCATACTTGTGCGCCCCATAGCTCACAGCAAAAATTTTGAAATTATTGCCGGTGAGCGCCGCTGGAGAGCAGCGCAAAAAGCAAGCTTACAAGAGGTGCCAGTTTTCATCAAGGAAATGACTGATGAAGAAGTTATGGCAGCAGCCCTCATTGAAAATATTCAGCGTGAAGACTTAACCCCCATGGAAGAAGCCTTAGCCTTACAAAGCTTACGCCAAGAATGTGGTATTACGCAAGAGGAGCTTGCCACAAGACTTGGTAAAAGCCGCTCTGCCCTTGCCAATACTTTACGCCTTTTACAGCTTGCACCTCATATGCAAGAAGCCCTTAATAAAAGCATCATGCAGGCAGGTCATGCCAGAACCCTTCTTAGCTTGCAGCAAGACCAAGAGGGCCAAGAGGCGCTTTTTGCCGCCATCACTGGGCAAGGCTTAAGCGTGCGTGATGCTGAAGCTGCTGTTACCTTTTATAAGGAGCATACTTTTTTTCCATGGCAAGCCAGCGCCACAGATGAAGCCGTAAACGCGCATGCGGAACCAGCTCAAGGGGAAAATACCCTCACGGAAAAAAAGAAAATTTCTCCTCGCATTAAGTCAGCCTACCTTAAAGGCTTACAAGATAAAATGAAAGAGCGCATTTTAGTTAAAACAGCCATTAGTGGTAATGAAAGCCGAGGCCGCGTAACCCTTACCTATACCAATACTCAAGAACTCATGCAAATTTTAGCGCATATGGGTATTGATGCTACTCAAACAGATGATGATACGTTTCCCGTGAAACAATAAAAGTCGTCATGGCATGAAAAAGTTTTGCCTTAATACAATAAAAAAGCACAGTATAAAAACTGTGCTTTTTTATTTTAGCTATTTTTCTTTATGACCGACACATACATACCCTCCATATAGGCATGCTCATGCGCCGTTTGCCACGTATATACTTGTGTGGCCATGGGTTGCTCTTCTAAAAATTTTGCCACAAGTTTTTCATTTTCCAATGGGTGTAAGGTACAGGTCATATAAATAACATACTGCCCTGCTTGTAGCGATGCAAACGCTGTGCGCAGTATTTTTTTCTGAAGCCCTATAAGATTAGACACATCATTTTGAGATCTATGTACACGAATTTCAGGGCGACGAGATAAAGTACCAAAACCTGAGCAAGGTACATCCAGTAAAATATTTCCTTGCCAAGAGTTTAATAAATATTTACTGGCATCAGCGCAAACAACATGAGGGCATGGAACTTTTAAGCGCCTGGCTGTTTCTTGCAAAAGCATAAGACGACTTTTTGATGTGTCAGTACAGATGCTCACCTCAAGCCCTTGCTCAAGCAAAGCCAAAGACTTGCCGCCCTGCCCTGCGCAGGCATCCCATAAAGGAGAAAATTTTAGGTCTGGCACTGCCGCAAAGCAGCTTTGCAATACATGCTGTGAGCCGCTAGCTTGCCAAGAAAAAGCCCCTGCGTCATGGAGTTTTGCCATACTCTGTCCGTCTATTTCACGTGGAACAGAAATAGTATCAAAAACATAGCCACTCCAACCAACTTTTTCAGCGCCTAAACTTTCTAGTTGTTCTTGTAAAAAAGCAAATTTTGCATGTCTGGGATTAAGGCGTAAGGCAATTTTTGGCCTAGCCAAAGAACGCTCACAAATACGCTGTGCATCTTCTTGTCCATAATTATCTTTAAGCATGGCAAAAAGCCAAGCAGGCATGGAGTAAAAATCTTCTTGCTTAGAAAAAAATGAAAGCTTGTAGGGCTGATCTTCAAGGCGAATAAGAGAGCGCAAAGTGCCATTACAAACCTTTGATAAAGGCTGACCAAAGCGACCCTTCACAAAATTTACTGCCCAGTTCACAGTAGCATGATGCGGTACTCTATCTAAAAATAGTAATGCATAAGAAGCCACACGCATGACCATTTGCATTTCTGCGGGAAGGGCTTTGCGTTTTTTCATGAGGGTATCAAGCACAGCATCAAGGCGCAAAGCATAACGCATGGTGCCATACACAAGTTCTGTGCAAAGCCCATGGTCAATACTAGGCAAGGTGGTATTACGCAAACCTTTATCTAAAGAGGCTTGCAAATGTGTGGCAGGGCTCACATGCAAGAGCACTTGAACAGCCAAAGATCTTGCGTCAGGAGTATGGCTCAGCTCAAGGTTTTGATCATGAGGTATGTGTTTACTCATAACGTATTTTCTCCTTTGAGAACCAATTACTCATGGCTCTTGGTATTTTGTGCACTAGATTGTGGTTCGCAAAAAAGTTCCAATGACGCACGAAGTAAAGGCACATTTACACTGGTGTTAAAACAAGGGCCAAAGGGGCGGTCATTAATAATGCCATACACAGGTAATGGATAGGTGTCTTGAATGCCGGAAGTGAGGTCACGTTCACAAGCAACAGCAATGATAAGCTTAGGTCTTGTTTCTACCACAATTTTTCTGGCAATGGTGCCACCGGTGGCAATGACCACAGTGTAGCCATAAATATCGCGCAAATCCAAAATATCGCCCATGGTACATTGACCACAGCGCTTACACAGCTCAATATTTTGCGACACTCTAAAAGGGCATTGATCAAATTGAATACAGTGAGGCAAAAGAAATAAAATTTTATGCGCAGGAACTTTGCGACCCTTGGCACACCATTCAGCCAACACCATTTCATTATTGACCTTCACAAAAGAGAGCCTAATTTTTTCACGTGGAACACCAAGCACCCTACCCAGTAAAACCATAAGAGGAAACATGAGGCGTACAGTGAGCCCATGTATTTTTTTCAAACCCCAAATATTGTTGCCCGTATAAACATAGTAAACAAGGCTTACACACATCCATACTATGCAAAGAATTAAAAGAGCGCTTATGGAACCTAACACATAGGGCAAGCTCGTATGGATAGCGGAAAACCCCACAGAGGGAATAAACCATGCCAGTAAAATAAAAAGACAGAGCAAAAAGCAAGAGCCATACATAAGTGTAATGAAAAGCCACTTTCCCACACCGCCGTACAGCTCCTTAGGTAAGGAATTGGGGTTCTTTTTCCAAAGCATGCTCTACTCCTGCCCTAGCAATGCTGCTTGAGCTAGATGGCCTAGACCTTTTTCTAAATAGCCATTGGCAAATGCTTGAGCATCCATTTCTCCCTTACCTTGTGGACGCACTTTAGACAAAATATACCACCTATCGGCAGTGGCAATGGCCACAGTACCATCCTTCAAGCGCCAAAGATCTCCGGCCACAGGGTGTTTAGCACCATTTGTAGTATTTTCGTCATCTGAGGCTATTTCAGCACCTATGAACCCGGGGCTAAGCTTTATATCACAAAAGTCTTTTTCAGGCCTTAAAATACGCGCTTGAGCAGCGGGCCAAGAGGTCACTGCGCGTATACGAGCATGCACGACAGCGGCATTCTTTGACCAATCAATGAAGCCATCTTCTTTCTTTAACTTGGCAGCATGAGTGAATGCTGTATGATCTTGCGCCTCATAGGCTACGTCCTTTCCATCTGCCATGTCTTGCAAAATTGTAAGCAAAGTATCCGCGCCCACATCTGCCAAAAGATCATGCATACTATCACTGGTATGCTCAGCCACAGGAACCTTAGCCAAGCAATATACAGGCCCGCTATCAAGGCCAGCTTCCATCTTCATGATGGCAACACCGGTTTCTTCATGTCCATCCATAATGGCACGTTGAATGGGGGCAGCGCCGCGGTATAAAGGTAATAGTGAACCATGAATATTTATGGGGGCAATACGAGGAATATCCAGTACAGCTTGTGGCAATAGTAGGCCGTAGGCTGCCACCACCAAAACATCTGGCTTAAGAGCATCCAGCTCGGCAATATCTTCTGGGTTTTTAAAATTAACAGGCTGATATACAGGTATAGAGTGCTCTTGAGCCACCACTTTTACCGCAGGAGGCATGAGTTTTTTACCTCGTCCTGCCGGTCTGTCAGGTTGGCAATAAGCAGCTGTTACATGGCAAAAAGGAGAAGCTAAAAGCTTGGTAAGAATATGCGCCGCAAAGGGGGGCGTACCCATAAAAACAATGGAAAGCGGGGATGTATCTGCCATATGAGCCTCTTTAATTTACCCTGTGCGCTTAAGGGCTTTTTTTACCTTACCGTCAAACATGGTACGACGCAGACGACTAATATGATCGATAAATAATTTACCATTAAGGTGATCAAATTCATGTTGCGCCACAATGGCTGCAAAGTCATGTAATTCTATGTCAATCTTGCTACCGTCTAAATCTAAAGCGCGAATACGCACAGACTCATGCCTTTTTACATCGGCGCGATAGCCAAAAGGTACAGAAAGGCAGCCTTCTTGTGGGCTACTTACTACCTCTCCCAAAAGTTCCATTTCGGGATTTATAAATATGCGCAATTCATCATCTTCTTCACTGGCTGAAGCATCCATAATAAAAATGCGTATGGCATGCCCCACTTGAGGCGCTGCCAAACCCACTCCAGGGGCATCATACATGGTATCCACCATATCTAGCACCAATGCGCGAATTTCAGGAGTAATTTCCTCTACGGGATCACAAATTTTAGATAAAATTGGGTCTGGGTAGGAAATAAGATCTAAAATGGCCATAAAAAAACCTCTACATCAAAAAAACATGGGACTTATAACATAAGTCTTATAAGCCCCATGTAAAGTATATCTTTATATATAAAATACAGCGTTTATGCTTCTGGAGCTTTTTCTGTGACTACTTTTTCACGCAGGCGCAAGCCAAGCTCGCGCAATTGCTTAGAAGCCACAGCACTGGGCGCTGATGTAAGCAAGCAAGTGGCACGTTGTGTTTTGGGGAAGGCAATAACATCGCGAATGCTTGGAGCTTCGCACAAAAGCATAACCAAACGGTCAAGGCCAAAGGCTATGCCACCATGCGGAGGTGCACCATGTTCCAAGGCATTAATAAGAAAGCCAAATTGCTCTTCAGCTTCTTCAGGTGAAAAGCCAAGAGCATTGAACATATCTCTTTGTACTTCACCAGAGTGAATACGAATGGAACCACCGCCCACTTCAGAGCCATTAAGTACCATATCATAAGCACGAGCACGAGCCTTGGCAGGGTCTGTACGCATGAGCTCCATATGGCCTTGTGCAGGGGAAGTGAAGGGGTGGTGACAAGCCACATAACGGTTTTCTTCAGCATCATGCTCATAGAGGGGGAAATCCGTGACCCATAAGAAATTAAAGGTATTTTCTGGAATAAGCTTTAAATAAGAGCCCAAATGCACGCGCAAATTACCAAGGGCAGCATTAACCATGGCGCTCTCCCCTGCTTGGAAGAAAGCTATATCGCCCACTTGTAAATCAAGGGCTGTTTTAATGGCTTCTTTTTCTTCATCGGAAAGGAATTTAGCAATGGGTGATTGCCATTCATTTTCGCGAACTTTAATCCAGGCCAAGCCTTGCGCACCGTAAATTTTCACAAATTCAGTGAATTCATCAATTTCTTTACGAGAAAGACTTTCACCGCCGGGAACTTTCATTCCCTTAACCAATTCTGCGCTGGAAAAAAGCTTAAAGCCAGAGCCACGTACAGAAGAGGTAATGTCCACAAGTTCAAGGCCAAATCGAGTATCAGGCTTATCTACACCATAGCGATCCATGGCATCATCATAGAGCATGCGCGGGAAAGGTAAGGCAATATCCATATCCTTTACACTTTTAAACACATGTGCCATGAGATTTTCAGCCATAACCATGACCTGCTCTTCATCCACAAAGCTCATTTCAATATCTATTTGGGTGAATTCAGGTTGGCGATCTGCACGTAAATCTTCATCACGGAAGCAGCGTACCACTTGAAAATAACGATCCATACCTGAAATCATAAGCAATTGCTTAAAAATTTGCGGGGATTGTGGCAAAGCAAAGAATTGTCCTTCATTGACGCGGCTAGGTACTAAGAAGTCACGCGCGCCTTCGGGAGTGGACTTGGTCAATACAGGCGTTTCAATTTCAAGAAAGGCATTGTCATCCAAATAACGGCGTACAGACTGCGCCACTTTATGACGCAATTGAAAAATTTGAGCCATTTTAGGACGGCGTAAATCCAAATAACGCCATTGTAAACGTAAATTTTCGCCAGCTTCGCAACGATCTTCAATGGGGAATGCAGGTGTTTTAGAGGTATTTAAAAGTTTCCACTCTTCCACAACCACTTCCACTTCACCGGTAACCATATTGGCATTGGTCATACCTTCAGGACGAGGACGCACCTTACCCTTAATGGCAAACACATATTCAGAACGCAAAATATTAGCTGTTTCGTGAGCGGAAGGTGCAGCTTCTGGGCTGAAAACCACTTGAGTTAAACCCTTACGATCGCGCATATCTACGAAAATAAGACCACCATGATCACGGCGATATTGCGCCCAGCCCATAAGGCATACGCTTTGGCCATCATTGGCAAGGGTTAATTCAGCACAAGTATGACTGCGTTTCCAATCACCAAGTTCTTGAATATATTGTTGATGTTCCGCTTGCACATTGAGATTTTGCTCATTACTTTGACTCATTTTTTGTATCTTCCTTAAAATTAGAGAGCCATTGCATGACGCATATGCTCTACAAGAGTATCTTTTGCTATGTTTTCTTGGCTACCGGCATCCATATCTTTAATGGTCACTGTTCCAGCGGCGCATTCATCATCACCTAAAATTAATGCAAAGCGCGCCCCAGACTTTCCAGCTTGGCGCATTTGACTTTTAAAAGAACCACCGTAGCATTGATCACCAGTAAATCCTGCTTTGCGCAATGCTAAAGACAATTCAAAACCCATATTTTGTGCTGCTTCGCCCATGCTTACCACACAAAACTCTGGTCTTTCCGGCTGTACTTCTGGCATAAGCATGGCAAGGCGTTCCATGCCACAAGCAAAACCAATACCAGGAACATCAGGTCCGCCCAATTGCTTCACAAGGCCATCATAACGTCCGCCGCCAGCGATGGATGATTGCGCACCCACAGCTCCGGATACCACCTCAAAAGTGGTACGGCAATAATAATCAAGACCACGAACCAAACGAGGATTTCGCACATAGGTAATACCGGCAGCATCAAGCAAAGTACGCACTGTGGTAAAATGATCTGTGCAAGTATCACAAGTATGCTCATCAATGCGCGGTGCTTTTTCAGTATGTTCTTTACATGTAGGTACTTTACAATCCAGCACACGCAAAGGATTAGTATCCATACGGCGGCGGCAGTCTTCACATAAGGCGGTAGAATCCAAAGATTTTAAATATTCAGATAAAATTCTGCGATATTCTGGACGGCATGTGGGACAACCCAAAGAATTTATATGAACATCACAATTTTCAATGCCAATGCTTTGCAAAAATAACATAAGCATGGTGATGACTTCTGCATCCACTTGCGGAGCTTCAGCGCCTAAACATTCACAATTTATTTGATGAAATTGACGCATGCGTCCCTTTTGAGGGCGCTCATATCTAAACATGGGGCCGTAGGAAAAAAGCTTAGATACAGGCTCACTATTATGCTTTTTTGCTTGAATATAAGCACGCATAACCCCTGCTGTGGCTTCTGGGCGCAAGGTTAAAGAGCGGTCTTTACGGTCAGGAAAGGTATACATTTCCTTTTGTACCACATCCGTTTCTGTACCAATACCGCGGCAAAAAAGCTCAGTAAATTCCATGATGGGTGTGCGTAATTCTTCATAACCAAAACGGGAAAATGTTTCACGTGCAATATTTTCCATGCGCGTAAAAAGTAAGGATTGCGGAGAAAAAAGATCCGCAAATCCTTTAATGCTTTGAGTTGTCATATTTAATCCTTACAGCCCTTTACTAAAATAAATATGTTGCACTTGCCAAAGCAAATGCAACATTATGCATGTTTTGAAAATTATCGCTTCATACAGCCGGACGAACATGCCGCCACAGACCCTGCACATGGCACAGGATATTCACCGGTAAAGCATGCCGTACAGTAATGGTCTTCATGATTTACCGAACGTAAAAGACCTTCTATAGTTAAATAGTGTATGGAGTCAACATTCAGCAATTCTTTAATTTCATCAATACTATGATTGGCTGCTATTAAATCTTTTGGGTCAGCAAAGTCAATGCCATAAAAACAAGGGAACTTTACCGGAGGGCAAGAAATACGAATATGTACCTCTTTGGCACCCAGTTCACGTAATTTTTTTACACGCGTAATCATGGTGGTTCCGCGAACGATGGAATCATCCACAATACAGATTCTTTTGCCTTCAATCATTTCGCGCACGGGGTTAATTTTAATACGCACCCCAAAATTACGCATATGTTGCGACGGCTGAATGAAGGTTCTACCCACATAGTGGTTACGAATCATGGCATGTTCGTAGGGTAATTCTGCACATTGGGCAAATCCCACAGCAGAATACACGCCGGAATCAGGGAATGGCATGACAAAATCCACATCCGGAGTGGATTCATGTGCCAATTGCCAACCCATGCGTTTGCGACACAAATACACATTTTCATCAAAAATATTAGAGTCTGGTCTGGCAAAGTAGACCAATTCAAAAATACATTGCTTAGGTGTGGCTGGCTTTGGTAAAAAATACGAGAAAATATTTTCACTACGCAGCTCTTCGCCATCCACAATAATCATTTCACCTGGATTTACAGAGCGAATAAATTGCGCTTCCAGTAAATCAAAAGCACAGCTTTCGGAAGCAAAAACAAAGGATTTATCAAGTTTTGCCACGCTTAATGGGTGAAAACCATGTGGATCACGCACGGCGCCCATTTTACCATCCACAAGCACCAATAAACAGTAAGCACCGCGTACTTTAGAACAAACTTCACGCAAAGCATCTTCTAAATTACGAGTGCGCATGGCGCGAACCAAAAGGTGCACAAAAACTTCTGAGTCGGTGGTAGTTTGAAAAATAGCGCCTTGATCTTCTAATTCTGCACGTAATTCTTCGGTATTTACCAAATTTCCATTATGTGCCAAGGCTATTTGCGAACCCTTAAAATTGACTACAAAAGGTTGTGCATTACGCGCATAGGAAACACCGGTGGTGCTATAACGCACATGCCCAATGGCGGTATTTCCCTTCAGCGTAATAAAGTTTTGCTCGCAAAAAACATCCGGCACCAAACCCATGCCACGATGTTCATAAATTTGTTCACCATCCCAAGTGACAATGCCAGCGCTTTCTTGGCCTCTATGTTGCTGCGCGTATAAGCCAAAATAGGTCAGTCGTGCAGCTTCGATGTGATCAGAAATACCTAGAAGTCCGCAATCGTGATGAATCATACATACCTCTGTGTCATCCTCATGAGTATAGGGATGCCACTATTTTTTTTTAACCAATTTTTCAAGGGCAGTAATACGTTCTTGTACCACTGCTCTATTGCCGTAATGATCCAAAGCCAGAGTAAAAAAAGCCAAAGCTTCTTTGTATTTTCTTTGTTGCTCTAAAATATCAGCATGAAGGAAAAATACCTGACTTTGTTCGTAATCAGAAATAGTTAAATGTTCTAGTTGAGTCAAAAACTCATGTGCCGTTTCAAAAGAACCCTTACCGGCATAAATTTCTGCCAAATTATATAAACAATACGCTGTATCTGGCTCAGAAATATTTAAAGCCAAACAATTATGTAATACATCCTCCGCGCCGCTAAAATTGCCCTGACGAAAATACATATGCATTAACTTTTTATAGGCAGTAAAAGCTTCACTGGTGGTAAGATTACGCAAATTAGCATATTTTTCTAAAGCATCTATGGCCTCTTGTTCATTATTTTGTCTTTCTTTTATGCGCGCCACTTGGAATAAAATATATTTTTTCTTGGCATTATCATTTCCATAATCCACAAGCATATCAGACAAATAGCCTAAAACAATTTCATCATGCAATTGAGCTGTCATGCTTACATCTATGAGTAAAAGCCAAGCATTCCAACTATTTTCCATATCAAGCTCATGGTGCAAATACTCCATAAGCAATTTTTCTGCACCAGCCCAATCTTCATCCGCCATGGCCATATGCACGGCGGATAAAGTATCTTCTTTTTGCCGCACATCATATACGGCAAAAAACAGCATAAAAACACATAAAAAGCAGATAATTTTAAGTGTTATACGCAAGCTTATTCCTCAGTGTTTTGCACAGCAGAATCAGTGGCAGTCGTTATGTCTTGGTCTGATGCCTCACTTTTTTCCACCGCAATGGTATCAGTATCAGATATAACACCTTTTTCAGCATCGTCCACTATTACTGCATCATCATCCAAATCTTCTTTACGCACGCCGCCTTCATCCACACGGTCAAAGCCCACCACTGTGGCGCCATTATCCATGCGAACCAACATAACACCCATGGTGGCGCGACCTTTAGAGCGTACATCATCCACACCAATACGCACTATTTTATTGGCAGAAGTAAGTAAAACTAGCCCATCATCATCACGTACAGGCATGGCGCCCACCACTTGGCCAGTTTTAGAAGTCACCTTAAAGTTGATGATACCCTTACCACCACGAGACTGCGCACGGTATAAATCCACACGTGTGCGCTTACCAAAACCATTGGTGGAAATGGACATAATTTCTGTAGTTTGGTCATCTTGCTTTAAGATAACACAAGCCACCACAGCATCATCACGGCGCAATGCCACGCCCTTCACGCCTGTGGCACCACGACCCATGGGTCGAACATCACGGCAAGAGAAGCGTATGGAGAAGCCATTGGCTGTGGCAAGAACAATATGACTTTCCTCGCGCACAGGACGCACCACAACCAATTCATCATCATCTTTGAGGCCCACAGCAATAAGACCTGTCTTACGGCATTTAGCGTACAAAGAAGCTGATGAGCGTTTCACCATGCCGCGACGCGTCACAAAGAGGAAGTGTTTATCCTCAGAGAATTCACGTACTGAAAGCACCGTGGTCACCCATTCATTTTCTTCCATGGGTAAAAGGTTAGCTATATGCATACCCTTGGCTGTGCGGCTGCCTTCCGGCACTTGGTGTACCTTCAGTTGATGCATGCGGCCTTTATTGGTAAAGAGTAACAAAT
>CAYJHH010000001.1:0-90719 GCA_964369995.1 uncultured Desulfovibrionaceae bacterium | reverse complement strand
TAAGGGCAATATTCGCTGGCATTTAACCATTCCCACCATGTTTGATATTAAACGCTTGAAAAATGGAAATATTCTTACAGGGTCACATCGCTATAGCCGTATGCCATACCATGCTACCGGTTTAGTGGAAATGAACCTTATGGGAAAGATTTTCAAAGAGTACCGTATGCCCGGTAATTACCATCACGATCAATGGGAAATGGAAGATGGCAATATTCTTGCCCTTACGCAAGATTTTACCACCGATACGGTGGAAGATATGATTGCATTGCTTGACCGTGAAACAGGCGCCGTGCTGCGTACGTGGGATTTTAAAGACTTTTTACCTCAAAATGTGGGCGGTTCCGGCTCGCAAGATGCCCACGATTGGTTCCATAATAATGCCTTATGGTATGACAAAAAAACCAATACCATTACGCTTTCCGGCCGTCATCAAGACGCCGTGGTGAACTTTAATTATGATGACAGCACCTTAAATTGGATTATTGGTAATCCCGAGGGTTGGCCACAGGAGATGGTGGACAAATATTTCTTTAAGCCCGTGGGTGATGTGGCCAATTTTGATTGGCAATATGAGCAACATGCTTGTCTCGTTTGCCCCGATGGCGACATTATGTGCTTTGACAATGGGCAATATCGCGCCAAAGTTAAGGAAAAATACATTAAAAACCGTGACAATTTCTCTCGCGGCGTACGTTATCGCATTGATACGAACAAGATGGAAATTGAACAAATATGGCAATATGGCAAAGAGCGCGGGCAGGATTTCTTCTCTCCGTATATTTGCAATGTAGAATACTATGCCGAAGGTCATTACCTTATTCACTCTGGCGGCATTGGCTGGGATAAGGGCTATGCTTCTGATGGTCTCGGCGCTTTCCTTGATCCTGAGAATAACCCTGACCATGATATTTGCTCCAAAACTGTGGAGGAAAAAGACGGCATTGTATTGTATGAATTGGAAGTTTCCGGAAACTTCTACCGTGCAGAAAAGCTTTCTCCTTACCATGAGGGGGATAATGCCGTCATGGGTGCCGGTAAGCTTTTGGGGAACTTGGATGTGACGCCCACTTTTGATGTGATACCCGATGTGGATGAAGTCATGGAGCTCATTCCTGTGGCTCGTGAGTTCAGCATTGCTGAGGAAGAAGACAAGATGATCATTCAAGGCCTGTACGAGCGTGGTTCCTTGGTCATGATTGTGCTCGAAGGAGCAGAAAATCACGGATATTTTATTAATACTGCTGCCTCATATCACCTTGCCATGTGCTCCGGTGCCTTTTTAGAGCAAGATGACCGTGTGGTGAAGCTTAGCGTGAGCAAGATAGGCCTTAAAGGCAAGTATGACGTAAAGGTCATTATTGATGATAAAAAATATCAAACTGGTGTGAGCATTTTTTGCTAAATTTGAAAAAATTTTTATATTGAGGTTATTATGAAAAATAAACTTGCAATTTTCACTCTTTCACTCATGGTTTTGGGAGGTACGCCGGCCATGTCATCTACGCTTACTACCCCTGAAAAGGCCATGGCCATGCTTACAAAACAAAGTGAGCATTTTGAGCAACGTGTGGTACAAGTGGCGCCCAATGTGTATACAGCTGTGGGTTTTCATGGTGCCAATACTACCATGATCGTGGGAACTGATGGTGTCATTATTGTGGATACCCTTATGGGGCCGGAAAGCGCCGCCAATGCCATGGCTGCATTTCGTAAATATTCTGATAAACCCGTAAAGGCCATTATTTACACCCATAGTCATGGCGACCATACAGGCGGTGCCATTTCCTTTATGCCTAAAGGGGCTGAAGTGGGTAAGGATGTGACCGTTATTGGTCATGTGGGCATGGGTGGCGGTCATGGCTCTGATAAAAGCATTGATGCCATAGCCGGTAAGCGTGACATACGACAATTTGGGCGTAAGCTTGGCAAAGAAGAACAAACCAATCGCGGCCTTGCTCCTGCGGGCACCATTGACCATGATCGCGGCACCGGACATATTAAGCCCAATGTGCGCATAGATAAAGATTATAAAACCACCATTGCTGGTGTGGATTTAGAGCTTATTCTTGCCCCCGGCGAAACCAATGACGCTGTTTTTATTTGGCTACCCAAGGAAAAAGTGCTTATATCCGGAGATAATTTTTATCAAACCTTCCCCAATCTCTATGCCATTCGCGGCACACCTTTTCGCGATGTGCGTGTGTGGGCAAAATCTGTGGCAAAGATGGCTAGCTATAAACCGCAAGCCTTGGTTCCTGGGCATACCACACCCATTATAGGGCAAAAAGAAAGCACTGAAGCTTTGCAAAACTATAGTGATGCCATTCAATATGTTTTTGATGCAACTGTGAAAGGTATGAATGAAGGTTTAGATCCCATAACCATTGCTCAAGGCATTCAGCTTCCGGAGCATTTGGCAAATAAACCGTACCTTACCGAGTTTTACGGCACCATAGAAGGTGCATCGCGCGCCATTTACTCCGGCCTTATGGGCTGGTTTGATGGGAATCCGGTGAATTTAAATCCCTTAGCCCATGCGGTGACAGCGCAAAAAATGGCTGCGCTGGCAGGTGGTGCTGAGGCCTTATATGCACAATTTACCAAAGCCATAAGTGATGAAGAATATCAATGGGCTTTAGTTTTAGCTGAAAGCGTGAAACGTCTTGAAGGTATAGACCAAGATGCTGTGCGTAAGGCGCAAATTAAGGCTTTGCGTGCCCTAGGTTCCATGGAGTATAATGCACCCAATCGTAATTATTATTTAACCTATGCCAATGAACTTGAGCAAGGTTTAATAAAGTAATAGATCTATGTAGCATAAGGGCTCTTATTTTTTGTAAGAGCCCTTTACGCTTAAAAAAATGCGAGTATTTTAATGCTAACTCATCTACATACCATCACAAAAAGAAATAATGTTTTCACTTTGCATAATGCCAATGCACCTTGGTTAAGTATTCTTTCTTTGGCGCATGTGCAGGAGGTACCCAAAGGCTATGTGTGGCATAATAGCGGTGAACAAAGTACCTTTTCTCTCTTAGAAAAGGGGACAGTACGTTTATTATGTCATAGCCATAGCTCACGAGAGCGTATTTTATTACAAATGGGAGCAGGGTGCCTTTTTCGTGAGGTTGGATTGCTTTATACAGGCCAGCGCTACAGCATACGTCAGGAAGCTTTAACGGATTGTGTAGTGTATAATTTTCCTGCAAAACTTTTACAGAGTGATATTTTTATTAAAGAATATCCTGAACTTATTATTAATGTTATTGGCACGGTGGGGGCTAAGCTAGGGGCCGTGTTAAGTCTTTTGGCTGAATCTTTAAAACCAAGTCCGGAGATTATGGTAGGGCATTATTTACTTAATTTTGCGCAAACGCCCCCACATCAGCGCACGCAACAGGGCATATCTCAAGGGGAATTGGCCCTTTCTTTGGGTTTGCATCGTAGTACTGTGTGTAAGGTTTTACGCGAGCTGCGCCAAGAGGGGGTTATAGGTAGGGTATGTCGCCAACGCATTGAAGTTTTTGATGTGGCGTATTTGCAAAAACTTGTGGAAAATTAATGTGTTTTCATGGCAAGCGTTTTTACTCAGAGTAAATATTCGTTTTGTCATGGCTTTTGGCGCTGTAGTTTTAGATGGGGCATGGAATGCAAAAAAGAAACGAAAGCGCGTGGGAAAAAGAAAATGGTATTTATCATATTGACGCTTAGCAAAGAACTTTGTACATTTTCCCCATGCACACTGTGACAACATCATTTTTTCGCCTTGGTATTCTTACAAAAAGTAGTACGACTCTTGTTGTTCGTAGTCTTTTTTGTGCTTTGGGCGTTCATGCTGTTGCCCACGCTTTAGGTTTCACTTGACGCTCCTTCTTGGGGGGCAGGTTGTCCTTTGGCTTTTTAGCAGAGAGTGCTGTTTAAGTAATTATCTTCAAAGAAACCAAATCTTCCCCCATGAAAATCCGTACATAATTGTGCGGATTTTTTCTTTTTTATACGCATAATACAACCTTTAGGATATCCAATGACAGAAAAAAATATACATATAGGCCAAATACAGGCACAAGCTGAGCAATATTATCGCCAGGGTGATTTTTATTGTTCCGAAGCTGTACTTAAAGCATTGAAGGATGCTTTTCATGCTCCTTATGATGATAGCATTATTAAATTAGCTTCTGGCTTTCCTGTGGGCATGGGGGCAGGGTGTACTTGCGGTGCTGTGAACGGCGCCGTCATGGCCATAGGCATGTTTTTTGGCAGAAGCGCAGCCAAGGGAGAAGAGGTGAAAAAGGCCATGCAGCTTACCAAAGAACTTCAAGATACTTTCACCGCAAAACGACGCGTATGCTGTTGTAAAATTCTCACAAAAGGTATGGAACTGGGCTCTGGTACACATATGGAACATTGTATAGCCATCACGGGAGAAGTGGCAGCCATGGCGGCCACCATATTGGCACGAGAGCTCGGCTATATACAACAAAAGGCAGAATAGGCAACATTATGCAAAAACAACAAAAACAGCTTTTATATGCCGTGGGGGTAGATGTGGGCTCTGTGGCTACTAAGGTTGTTCTTTTAGAAGCGCGTAGTAAGGCTTTTCTTGCCAAAAGCATAGTTCCCACAGGTTGGGATCCTCAAAATGCGGCTCTTCAAGGGCTTGAAAAGCTCTACAGCACAGCTCAAATACAGGCGGACCAAGTAACATGTTTTGTGGGAACTGGTTATGGGCGGGTGGCCTTACCTTTTACGCAAAAAACCATAACTGAAATATCATGTCATGCTCGAGCGGCCACTTTTTTATGTCCTCAAGCACGTTTGGTGCTTGATATTGGTGGGCAGGATAGTAAAGCCATAAAAATATCAGCAGAAGGGAGCGTGCTTGACTTTGTTATGAATGATAAATGCGCTGCGGGAACAGGGCGCTTTTTGCAAGTACTTGCCGGAATTTTGCAAATGTCGCTGGACGATTTAGGACTCGCTGCTAGTAAAGGGCAAGCTGTTTCCATATCGAGCATGTGCGCTGTATTTGCAGAGAGTGAAATTGTGGGGCTTTTGGCACAAGGTACAAAACCTGAAGATGTTGCCGCCGGTGTTTTTCTTTCCATAGCAAAAAGGATGCGTGGCCTTGCGGGGCGTGTGGGTACACTTTCTCAAGGGGAACATATGTGCGTCTTTACCGGAGGCCTTGCCACAAATCCTGCTTTTATTCACATACTTTCGCAAGAACTTGGCATTTCCATACATGCGCCTGAGCATGCACAGCATATGGGTGCGCTAGGGGCAGCACTTTTTGCTGCAGATATGTGTTTTTAGTGCGTATGGCTAGTATGGGTCTTTTGCTCGCTTATTTTAACTCATTGGAGATTTTATATGAAATGTGCTTCTTATGATGCTATTACCACTGCCTTTGAACGTAATGTTTTACAAATTCAAGAGGCAAAAAGCCAAGGCCGAAAAGTGGTGGGACAATTTTGTTTATATACCCCTTCAGAAATTGCCATGGCGGCCGGGGCCATTCCTGTGTCTTTATGTGGTACAAAAAACGATTCCATTGCCACAGCAGAAACGGAACTTCCTCGTGCGCTTTGTCCTTTGATTAAAAGCTCTTATGGTTTTGCTTTAGAGGGGTCTTGTCCATATCTTGCTGCTTCTGATCTTGTGGTGGCTGATACTACCTGTGATGGAAAGAAAAAAATGTATGAATACTTGGCCCAAAAGGTAGAGTTAAAGCTTTTGCAATTACCACAAGTGCAAGATGCTTCTGCCCTCGCCGCTTGGCGTGAACAGTTGCAAGGGCTTGTGGCGCACATGGAAAAGCATTTTCAATGTACCATCAGTGAAGAAAGTCTTCATGATGCCATAGTGCTTATGAATAGGGAACGTCGTGCATTGAAAAAAGTGATGGACTTAGCCATGCGTAAGCCTTCTCCTATTACTGGAATGGAATTAGTGGAAATTGGTTTTAAGACATCGTATTTTCCTAATAAAGAAGACTCCATAGCTATGCTTGAAGCAGTTGCGCAAGAAATGGGCTCCTTGGCAGATGCAGGGCAATGTTGCTATGAAGAAGATACCGTGCGTATTTTACTTACAGGTGTGCCTGTGGGGATGGGGTCACATAAAGTTGTGCGCCTTATAGAGGAATGTGGCGGTAATGTGGTATGTTTAGATAATTGCTCTGGGTACAAAAAAACGCGTGTTATGGTACGTGAAGATGGAGACGCACTTAGTGCCATTGCACAAGCGTACTTAGAGATTCCATGCGCTGTTATGTCTCCCAATCCACATCGCTATACAGCTTTACGTACTATGAGTGAAGAATTTTCTGTGGATGCCATTGTGGATTTAACGTGGCATGGCTGTCAAACGTATGCCGTGGAGGCTGGGCGTATGAAACCCTTTGTACATGAGCAATTGCAAAAACCTTTTCTGCATTTAGAAACAGATTATTCTGAAACAGACACCGAGCAGCTCAAGGTTCGCATAGAAGCCTTCATAGAAATGATTCGCCATAGTAAATAACTATGCATATTCACAAGGTAATTTACTAGGTCTTTTTTCAAAGCTAAGGATAATCCCCTAGGGAGAACCGTATGATTCTCCCTAGGGCTAAAAAATATGCGGTGTACTTTATAAGCTGTATATTCTACCGGGGTTTTTTACAATATAGCCCCCAAGTGCCACAAGTTTTGCCTTAAAAGCTTCACTTTTAACGATATCTAGTACCTTTTGCATCATCACTGTTTCTAGCGCGTAGTCTGGTACAATAAAGTCATATTGCTCCACACACACCGGAATAAAATCTAATCCAAACATCTTGGCAGCGGCGTAAATACCCATGCCCACATCGGCCGAGCCCAGTGCAATTTGCGCTGCCACAGAGGTATGCGTAAATTCTTCGCGCTCATAGCCATAAATCTTACTGCCTTCAAGTCCTGCTTGTTTTAAGCTGTAGTCCAATAATATGCGGGTGCCGGAGCCTTTTTGTCTATTCACAAAGCGCATGCCTTCTGCATACAAATCTTCAATGGTTTGAATGTTTTTAGGGTTGCCCTTGGCCACCATAAAGCCTTGTTGTCTTCCTGTGACTTCCACAAGGGATATACCTCCTTGGGGAAAATATTTTTTCACGTAGGAGACGTTATAGGAGCCATCTTCTTCATCCAATAAGTGAATACCGCCAAAATGCGCTTCACGGCGTTTCATGGCCATGATGCCGCCCATGGAGCCGGCATGCGAAGAAATCATATGCAAAGCATCATCTTGTACATGCAGCATATCGCTGAGCTCATCCAAAAGAGGGTCATGACTGCCAATGGCAACTAAAGAGTTTTGTATCTTTTTTAAGGGCTGTAAAAGTCGTACGGAAACAGTCTCTCCGGCGGCGCAGCCTTCTACCCCTTGAGGTATGGCTAAGATTCCATCTGCTTTCATGAAAGAAGAAACAACGCCGCTGCCGCGTTGCAAGGGAGTGGCAATGTAGCGCCCTTCCACATGCCCCATGCGTACACGTACGAATTCTTCATACTTCACACCAGAAACAATGGGACGAGCCAAAATGCCTTCTTGATGTGAGGGCTGTGCATAAGCCGCTTTGGTAAAAAGCTCTAATAGCGGTTTTAACAATTCTTCAATAACAATAATACCCGATACAGGATAGCCGGGAACGCCCAGAATCACTTGATTCTTTCTATGTCCTAAAATGGCAGGTTTACCGGGCTTAATGGCAATACCATGAAAAAGCACCTCGCCCACATTACGAACACTTTGCACGGAATAATCTTCACGCCCTGCTGAAGAACCTGCATTGAGCAGTACCATGTCGCATTCATCTAGCGCGTTTTTTAAAGCTTCGGTGATAACATCTAACTTATCCTTACAAATGGGATACACCTTCACTTCAGCGCCCCAGTCCTTAAGCATGGCAGAAAAAATAGCGGAGTTAAATTCCATAATATCGCCGGTGCCGGGATTATTTGAAGGGGGGACGATTTCATCCCCTGTGGGAATAATACCCACCACAGGTTTTTTCAGTACATCCACCTGTAAAACACCTCCGGCTAGCATGGAACCGATGGCTGCAGGACTAATGGGGGTATGTGAAGGAATAATCATTTCCCCTTGGCAAATATCTTCCCCGATTTGGCGCACATGCTGAAAAGGTACGGCCGATTGGAAAATTTTCACACTGGCATCATCAAGGTGTACAATATCTTCCACCATAATAACGGCGTCAAAGGCCTCAGGCAAAGGGTCTCCCGTATCTAATACAATGTATTGATCGGGCGAAAGTATCACAGGCGTGGTTTCTGTGGCGCCAAAGGTATTTTTGGCCAGAACGGCAATACCATCCATGGCAGACGCATTGTAATGTGGGGCGCAAATGGCAGCATACACAGGGCCGGCACTCACTCTATGACAAGCGTCCAATACGGAAATGCTTTCCATGCCGGCGCCAAAACCATGAGCTGTAAGCGTTGCAAGATACTTTTCTTTGGCTTCTTGTAGGGGGATATTGGTAAGGTATTGAAAGGACATAAATTTCTCCTAAAAAAGATACACAGTTACAGGCGTGTTTTTGGCATAGCCTTCACATTGATCAGGAATAATAAAATAGCCTTGCGCTGCGGTGAGCATGGTTATAAGGCCGGATTTATTACGAATGGGCTGCGCAATACAATGTCCTTCATGTTCCACAAGGCTGACAGGGACAAATTGTGTGCGCCCATGATTCGCTTCCACCGATTCTCCCAAAAGGGCTTGCCTATGGGCAGGATGTATCGTACGTCCTGTGAGGCATGTAAGGAGTGTATACACCAATTGTATGGTTACAAAAAACACAGCAACGGGATGCCCCGGAAGACCAAAGACAGGTTTTTGCTGAATTTTCCCTAAAATGGTGGGTTTACCGGGCTTTAAAGCCACACCATGAAAGAGTACTTCGCCTTGTGAGGCTATAACGTCACTGGTGACATCTTTGACTCCCACACTGCTACCACCAGAGATGAGAACCACATCGCATTCTGCCACAGCTTGAGCCACAGCCGCTTGTAAAAGCTCTTCTTTATCTTTAATGATGCCATAGGTGATAACATGATCGCCATAGTCTTTTACCAAAGAAGCAAGTAGCGAGGTGTTCACCGTGCGCACTTGGGCATTATTTGGCTTTTCATGTATATCTACCAGTTCATCGCCGGTGGTGATGACACCCACGGTAATCTTTTTTTGCACCGGAACCTCTGTGATTCCAAGGGCTGCCAAGGCGCCTATGTCCTTGGGGGTCATGCGGGTGCCTGCTTTGAGTACCAATTTACCGGGAAAGACATCATCGCCTTTAAAAACAATATGCTGCTGCGGGGCCACGGCCTTTAATATACCCACAGTGCCATCGCCATAATCTTCTGTATATTCTATCATTTGCACAGCATCAGCCCCTTCGGGCAAAGCGCCTCCTGTGGCAATGGCTGCGCAGCATCCTTTAGAAAGCGTAAAGTGTGGCTCTTCACCCATAAGAATATGCCCTTGTACGGGAAGCATGGCAGGAATACTGTCACTGGAGCCAAAAGTATCCGTAGCGCATACCGCATAGCCATCCACTGATGAGCGATGAAAGGAAGGTACATACTCTTCAGCACAAATATCTTGGGCTAAAATACATCCAAGGCATTGCAAAAGGGGGACCTTTTCCACAGAAACAGGGAGCCTTGAAAAGTGTTTTTGAATAATGGCCTCTGCTTCTTGCAAGGTCTTTAAGGTGAACATAGAAAGTCCTTTGTCAAAAGGTAAGGGAAGAGTAGAAATGTTTTAACTTTAATTTGTTAGATGGAAAAAGTCATATGATATATGGAAGTGGCTGTCAAGGTAGTGCTTGCAATACTTATCACCAAAATGCATACTTAGTCGATGCTTAAAAACGTATTTTCATACGTTTTTAAGAAAGGCACGCTCACTACAAATACCCCTTTCGGGGACGCCGGAAGTAAATTCCGGCTTATTTTACGTGGCGGCAAGCCATGCCGCAGGCATGACTTGTGTCGTCGACATCTGAAAAAAAGTATTTCAGTTGTCTAAACTTTGCCAGAAAACGTATTCCATACGTTAATTTCTGGCAAAGTTTATTACGGCGTAAAAAAGTAAAAGTTTTATTTTTACGGATAGTTAAGTTGTTTTTCAGTGTCGACTACTTACATTCTTTCTTGCCAATGAAGAAAAAAGCTATGTAATGTTGTTGGCTGCATAGAGTAAAATAACCTTTTGATACGTGATGTGAGGATAAAATACATGACCATAGGCCCTTGGACACATGATGCCTTTATGGAGCAAGCTCGTAAATTTCACGGTTATCCCGCCCCGGGGCTTATCATTGCCGGTTATATGGTGGAGATGGCGCGCAATGCACTTCCTGAGGGCATTCTTTTTGATGCCATTAGTGAAACGGGACAATGTTTACCGGACGCTGTGCAATTGCTTACCCCTTGTACTGTGGGCAATGGCTGGCTACGTATTCACAATTTTGGGCTGTATGCTTTAAGTTTGTTTGATAAACATAGTGGCGCCGGTGTGCGAGTGCATTTGGATGTGGAAAAGTTAGCCCCTTATCCAGAAATTCGCGCGTGGTTTTTGAAAGAAAAAACCAAGGCTGAACAAGATACGGATAAGTTACAGCAAGAAATTCGTGAGGCTGGCCAAAGTATTCTCACCATGCGCCCCATTCAATTGCGTGCCTCAGCCCTTGGGCATAAGGGCAAGGGCGCCATTGCGCGTTGTCCCCTGTGTGGTGAGTGGCATCCTGCAATGTATGGCGGGATTTGTCGTTCTTGCCAAGGGGAGTCGCCTTATGAAGAAGGCCCCGGCCTGTCCTTTGGCGGTACGGGAGAAGCATTGCATGCCCCTAAGCTAACAGCCATTGCTGTGGAAGATGCCCTTGGGCAGCATGCCTTGCATGATATGACGCAAATTATTCCTGGAAAGAGTAAAGACGCAGTTTTTCGCGCCGGACAAGAGCTTCATGCAGGTGATGTGTGCCGTTTGCAACGCATGGGGCGTAGCCATGTCTATACCCAAGAAAATGCTTCTTCGCAGAAACATTTGCAGGACCATTGGATTCATGAAGATGCTGTGGTGCAGCGCTTTGCCACAAGTATGGCTGGGGAGGGTATTGTGGTGGAAGGGCCTCCCAAGGAAGGGAAGATAAATTTTAAAGCGGAGGCAAATGGCCTGCTTTGGGTGGATGTGGAACGGCTACAGCGTTTTAATCTTATTCCAGATATCATGTGCACCACCAGACATAGTATGAGTATGGTAAGAAAAGGTACTCGTATTGCCGGTAGTCGCGCCATTCCTCTCTATCTTGCTAAGGAGCATTTAATAAAGGCCTTGGCAACCTTAGAGGAAGGGCCTCTTTTTCGTATTTTCCCCATGCGCTCGGCTCGCATTGGTATACTTGTCACAGGTACGGAGGTTTTCAGCGGCATTATTCAAGATAAATTTGCCCCTATTATCAGCCAAAAGGCCGAGGCTTTGCAATGTACCATTGTAAAAACGCTTTTTACTCCCGATGATGCCACGCAGATAACACAGGCTGTACAGCAGCTTATGACCGCTGGCGCCGATCTTATTATCACCACCGCCGGCATGTCGGTGGACCCTGATGACCTAACTCGTAAGGGGCTTATGGATGCAGGGCTTACAGATATTGTTTTTGGTATACCTGTGTTACCCGGTACCATGACGCTCACAGGGCGCATTGGTCATGTGCAAGTGCTTGGTGTGCCTGCCTGTGCCTTGTATTATAAAACCACGGGTATTGACTGCATACTGCCGCGTATGCTGGCCGGACAAAAAATCACTCGTTTGGATATGGCTTCCTTGGGGCATGGTGGCCTGTGTATGGAGTGTAAAAATTGTCAGTATCCCAAATGTCCTTTTGGGAGATAAGAGGCAATGGAGCCTTGTACTGAGGGAAAACCTGTTCTGAGGAAAAGGTTTTCCCCCAGACCCCTTTCCAAAAAACTTCCATTGCGATAATGCTTATGATTTCAGCGAAAATATTGGCGCCATGAGCACACCTATTATGGGCTTTATCATTCATTTGAGGCTGTATCTCTTATAAAAAGAAATACAGCCTGTTTAGTATTGTTATAAAGAGGGGAGCCTGAGAGGAGAGAGTTTTTAAAACTTTCTCTCCTTTTTCGTACAGAGCATCCTCTAGGATTTTACGTAAACTAACATCTGCTTATATAAAGAAATTAAGCAGATGTTCTTTTCCCAAACATACCGAAAAGAGTACGGCGTGTCATGGGCTTTGTGTGTACTTGCGCTATGGCCTTCTCGAAAATATCGGCAGGCTTATAGGGGAAGAGATAGATGACACGCACAGAGTCTATATCACCCAATTCAGCTTCGGGGAACTTACCTTGAACTTCTGCAAGGCGAGCCTCAGCTAAACTTTTTATCTCTTCTTCATCACCAAAGGTCATGGCACCTGTGGGGCAGGTCAGCACGCAGGAGGGGAGCTTTCCGTCCAAAACGCGGTCATTACACATGTCGCACTTGGTAACCACTTTATCTTCCCTTTGACGAGGGATATCATAGGGGCAGTTTTCGCGAATATATTCGTAATCTGCGTCCTTGGTGATATCGGTAAAGACCACAGCACCGGTGCTTTCGTCAATATAAGCGGCGCCTTCCACGTCTTCCGCTGCATAATAGCATGGAGGATCAATGCAATGACGGCATTGCTCGGGGAAGAAAACCCAATCCACTTTTTCATCCTTAGGGATTTCTTTAAAGCGCACAAGCTTTAAGGTATTTCCCGTAAGGTCTTTGGGGTTTTGGTGAGAGCCCCAGTTGGAGGTTTGCTCAGCGGGTAAGTTTTTCCATTGCTTACAAGCCACTTGGCAGCCGCGGCATGCCGTACACAGTGTTAAGTCAACAAAGAATGCTTTCATATTAACCCACCTTCTCAATGTTTACCATAAAGGCTTTACTTTCGGGAATACCAACGTTGGGGTCACCCACAGCAGGGGTGAGCAAGTTGGCAGAGTCGCCGCCATCCTTGGGATTAAGCCAACCAAAGTGCCAAGGGAAGCCCACCATATGTACAGGCTTTCCTTCAATATTGAAGGGCTTAATTCTCTCGGTGACAATGGCTACGGCGGTGACTTCTCCGCGAATGGAAGAAACTTTCACCTTGTCGCCATTGGCAATGCCTTTAAGCTTGGCAAGTTCTGTGCTGATTTCAGCAAAGAGCTGTGGTTCGCATTCTACAAGCCAAGACATACGGCGTGTCATAAGACCTGTTTGCCAATGCTCGGTAACGCGGTAGGTGGTACCCACAAAGGGGAAGGCTTCATTGTCTTTGGACAATTTAACGCCATCGGTGATGAAGGCCACGGGGTTATTGAATTGCTTGGAGAACACATGCTTTTTGATGGGGCTTTCCATGGGTTCGTAATATTCTGGTAAGGGGCCGTCCACAAGACCTTGACCAAAGATGGTGCCCACACCATTGGCTGTCATGATGAAAGGATGCTTGGTGCCGGGAGCGCCGCCGCCGTCGATGACGTCGCCAATCCACTTACCATCTTTCCATGCCACCACGGCCTTATCTTTGTTATAAGGTTGACCTTTGGCATCCACAGACGCGCGGTTGTACACAATACGTCTGTTAACAGGCCATGCAAAAGACCAATTGGGATACAGGTTAATTTTAGCCTGCATTTCCGTTTGGCTTGCGTCACGACGCGCCATCATATTACCGGCTTCTGTCCAGGAACCGGCATGCAACCAGTTACCGCTTAAGGTGGAGCCATCGTTTTGTAATACCACAAAATTAGGCACTTGGGTTCCGGCTTTGTACACCTTATCCCCAATTTTCACATCCTTTAAGAAGTAACCATTCATGAGTTTGGCTACTTTTTGAGGGGAGAAGAGGTGATTTTCAGCCCATTTATCAATGGAAAGGTTCATGATGGGCTCAGGGTAAGCACCGCCGTCCTTTTTGTAGAGCTTTTGCAACTCTTCAGCCAGCCAATAGACCATTTCGCCGTCAGGCTGTGTGCCTTGCATGGGCTTTGGCCCGGCATAGCGCCACTGCATCCAGCGACCGGAGTTGGAGATGGAGCCTTCTTTTTCGTTAAAGGCAGCACAAGGCAAGAAGAACACTTCGGTGCCTATGTCTTCTGGCTTCATGTCAGGGCCTTTCCAGAAAGAAGATGTTTCGTTCTCGTACAGGTTGACGTTCACAAGCCAGTCAAGGTTACCAAGGCTTTTGCGCGCCACGTTGACGTCTGGGCCGCCGCACGTGGGGTTCATGCCCCAAGCAAACATACCTTTAATATTGCCCTTGGTGAGCTGGCTGATGATATTCATCCAATAATAATTGGCCATTTTTTCATGAGAATCCAGCTTTGGCAAATAGTGATACGCTTCTTCCACGCTTTGCTCATTGTAGATGCTCTTAATGTAGCTGGCCATATATTTGGGACGATTTTGCCACCAGTTGACGCTTTTGGGGTCATTGGAGACAGGGGTGGTTGCCTTGGTGTAGGCTGCAAAATCCTTTTGCGCCGACTTTGCCACAGGCAAGTAACCTGGGTAGATGTGAGAAAGGATACCTTGGTCTGTGGAACCTTGCACATTGGATTCACCGCGTAGGGCGTTAACGCCGCCGCCAGCTATACCAATATTACCAAGAAGCAATTGCACAATGGACATGGTACGAATATTTTGTACGCCGTAGGTGTGCTGTGTCCAACCCATGGCATACATAATGGTTCCGGCCTGATCTGGCTTGCCTGTGGCAGCGTACAAGTCATAAATGTACTTTAAATCGCTTTCAGAAACACCAGTCATGCTGGAAACTTTATCTAAAGTATAGCGGTCATAGTGTTTTTTTAAGATATTGATAACACATTGAGGATCTTTCAAGGTGTCGTCACGCAAGGGAACTTTTTTCTCATCCATTTGGAAGGACCATTTGGAACGATCATAGCTTTTGTTTTTGGCATCAAAGCCGGCAAACACACCTTCATCAAAGGAGAAATCCTTGGTGACAAGGAAGGCGGCATTGGTGTAATTGCGCACATATTCATCAAAATACAGCTTGTTTTCCAAGATATATTTGATGAGACCGCCAAGGAAGGCTATGTCTGTACCGGAGCGCAGTGGGATGTGCCTATCACACTTGGCTGAGGTGCGGGTGAAGCGCGGGTCCACGTGAACGACTTTCGCGCCTTTTTTTTGTGCTTTCATGACCCATTTGAAGGAAATGGGATGGTTTTCTGCTGCATTGGAGCCCATGATGAGAATGCAATTGGCATTTTCAAGATCGGCCCAGTGGTTGGTCATGCAACCGCGTCCAAACGACTCTGCCAGAGCCGCTACAGTGGAGCTGTGTCAGAGACGGGCTTGGTGCTCGATATATACGAGACCAAGCGAACGCATGAAGGCCTGCAGGGCCCAACATTCTTCGTTGTCTAAGGCCGCAGAGCCAAAGGATGCCATGGCGAGGGTGCGGTTAACCACTTGACCCTTATCATTTTTAGCTGTGAAGCTGGCATCGCGTGTTTTTTTAACACGTTTGGCAATCTCTTGAATGGTCCATTCCCAGCTCACTTCCTTCCATTCTTTGGAGTTTGGAGCGCGGTAGAGCGGGGATTTGGGGCGAGCTTCGTTTTCTGTTACTTGAATGGAAGCAGCGCCCTTGGCACACAAGGAGCCTTGGTTGATGGGATGGTCCGGATCGCCTTCTATATTGATGGTTCTGTCTGTAACATTACCCTTGGCTTTATCGCCAGTATGCACTAGCAGGCCACAGCCCACAGCGCAAAAGCAACAAACAGAAGTGGTAACTTTTGTCCACTGAAGCTTGGCTTCTTTGGCCTGGGCTACCAGCGGCTTTACATAGTCAAAGCCTGCCACGCCCACAGCGGCAAGGGCAGCTCCAACTTTCAAAAAGCTACGTCTTGTAATACTCATAAGCTTTTTTCCTTATTTTATAGTTAAGCTCTCATAAGAGCGTTAGCTGTCTAGGAGTGGTGCATTCAAAACAAAAGTGTACATAAAAACTGTACACTTTTATGAAGGTGCACAGTGGGTGAACTCCCCGTCCTAGACATGAGGATATAAAGCATTTTTGTAGGGTTTTGTCAATTTTATCACTTGTTATAATTGGTACAAGAGCGTGAAAAGTAAGAAAAATATTGTCAAAAGAGAGCTTTTAGGGTAGGGGACATGTACTCTATTCACTTTCTACCTATGAGTTTACTATGAAAAAGAATTCTGCCACTGCCAGCTCGGTTGCCAATTCAGTTTCCTGCTTAGCGCAGGTTACGCTTCTCCATAAAAATACGGCTTTACCACAAGAAATTATTGTTTTTTTAGAAAAATATACAGCTTTGCCCCCTTTAGTATTGCGTAAAAAGATTACTTATGAACATGATGTATTACAACATAGTTCCGGAAAGAGTATTTTATATCGTGCGCAATTATACCCTTATGATACTTTAGATAAAGCTGAGAAATATCTGCAAAATATTTTAGCTATGGAATTTCCCCACGAGCTTAACAGTAAAGATTTTGTTAAACACATGCAGCAAGTGGCGCAGCACTGCCACGAGCATAAAAAATTTGCGAAAAAAATGCTTAAGGCTTATTTGGATGAAGATGAGTCCTTTTATCAAGAACAAGCAGAAATAAGTTCAGAATTTGCCTTTATGTGTTATTTTTTGGCGCATTTTACATTTATGCCATTTTTTGCTTACACCCGCGGACAGGTGCAGGTGCAGCATGAAACGGAAATTTGGCCGCATGGACACTGTCCCTATTGCGGCGGAGCGCCACAGCTTTCCTACCTTAAAGAAAAAGAAGGAAAGCGCGTGCATACCTGCTCTGTATGTCAAGCTTTGTACAGAACTGCACGTATTGCTTGCCCTTATTGCCAAGAGCAAAGGCAAGAGAAGTTAAAATATTTTACGGCAAAAGAAGTTAAAGATGCTCAGGTATGTGTGTGTACTACTTGTAAAAACTATATAAAGATTTGTGATTTGCGCGAATATGAAAAATTTGCGCCCTTGCCCTTGGTGGATGACTTTAAAACGCTACTTTTAGACCTTGTGGCCATACAGCAAGGGTATGAAAATCCCGTGGTGTCGTTATGGCTGAATTAATACGTCCTCAATTTATTTCGTGTACGCCAAAGCGTTTTAAAAATGGTATTGTGAAGCAAATTCAGGAAATTGTCAGCCCTGAAGTGCCTTTTGACTTTAGCTATGCTTGTAACTTTACACAAAGCGAAGGTAGTCAGAGTACGCAGGTACATTCTTTTAGCGGAGAAAGCAGGCTTTATGCCTATCCTGTGGATGTGGAAAAACTTGTGCTGGGGCATACTGTACTTGATATATTACCTTGCTACGATGCTGATTTTTCAATGAAAGTCAATAGGGTAGATGAAAGATATCATGTGGAACTACAAGCGACACCGTCTCAGCGTTTGCCTGTATCTGTACAGAAAATTTCTTTTGCTAAAGCACTAGCCACCATGGAAAAAGTGCTTGATGCACCCGGCATGTGGGATGGTACGGGCTGTTTTCACCGCGCGGCACTTTTTCACCCTGTAAGTGAAGCCCTTATATTAGCAGAAGATATAGGGCGCCACAACTGTGTAGATAGGCTTAAGGGGCATGCTTTATTGCATAACTTACCCATAGAAAAGTATTTTCTTTTTATAACGGCGCGCATAACGGCTTCTTTGTATGATAAAATTCACCGTGCAGGTATACGCAATATGGTGAGTCGTTCTGCCATTACCAGTAGTTCTTATATAAAAGCGCAAGAAGAGTGCACCTTAGCAGCTTTTTGCAGGCCAGAAGATGGGCGGTTAACGCTTTTTTGTGGTGATGCTATTTTTTAAAAGGCCCTTTTCCTCTAGCTTGACGTTAGGGGAAAAGTGCTTATTTTATTCCAAATAACAGTCTTGTTTCCTTTTCTTTTTTATAACATCAATTTCCACATTTAAGAGGATGTGCGTATGCACTCTTATACTACTGTGTGCCATGGCGAAAAATATAAATTTTTACGTCAGTTCTATAGTATGAATCCTTTGCCCTTATGTTGCGTGTCTGCTTCGGGGCAGGTGTTGTATTGTACGGACTCTTTTTTGCAATTTTTCGAAGTACCTCATATAGATGTATGCCAAGATTTTTTTTCTACACTTGTTTCTTTTAAGGAGGGGATGGAGCATAACTTCCTTAAAACTTTGCAAAAAAATTGCGAACAATCCTTACAAAAAGGGGTAAGTCGTTTTTCATGGACGCATGAAATATCGTCACAACACGAATCGCTTGTTCATTATACGGTAACCTTTATTACACATGAGCAAGAAAATATTTTTGTGCTTCATATGAATGATGTGAAAGAGGTATGCGAAGCTTGCATTGAAAAAACACAGCACCTTACCTCGGTCACAGATATTGTTTATAAATCTCCCACCCCCATATGTATCTGGAATCTTGATAAAAAAATTATTGATTGTAATGAAGCTTTTTTACAATATGTGGGAGTAGCTTCCATGGAAGAATACCATCAAGATGCTACGATGTTTTTTCCTGCGCAGCAAGAAAATGGCGAGCAATCCTCCACGGTTTTTGCGCGCTCTTTTGCGCGGGTTTTAAGCCGTGGGAATTATGAATTAGAGTGGTTTTGGCAGCATAAAAACGGGGCTTCTCTTCCCACAAATAGTACGTTTTTGCGTGTTACTCATAACGGCTCAACGGCTGTGGCTCAATTTAATTATGATTTACGCAATCTTAAAGAAAGCGAAGCTAGAGTTAAAAAAGCCGAAGAAAGTAGCAAGATAATGCTTGATTATTTGCCCCTTGGTGCCAATATTGTGAGCAAAGAATTTCAAATATTAGACTGTAATAAAAGAGCTCATGAGCTTTTTGGTTTTATGAATAAACAAGACTATATCAGAAGTTTTCCTTTTCTTTCACCTGAGTACCAACCCGACGGCACGCCCACTCGAGAATTAGTGCAAAAAACCTTGGAGGAAATTTTTCTCACGGGCTTTGCGCGTTTTGAGTGGATGCATTTAGATCGCTATGGTAATCCCTTACCTGTAGAAGTGACCTGTGTAAGTTCTCAGTACCAAGGCAAAGATGTTATTATTGGCTATACCAAGGATTTACGTGATGTAAAAGCTTTGGAACAAAAGATATCCTTAGCTGAAGAGCGTAATGCCATTATTTTGGAAAAACTTCCTTATTGTATCATGTTTTGGGGTGGTGACGGGGAAATTATTGATTGTAATAATGAAGCCGTGCGTCTTTTTAAGGCTGCTTCCAAGCAAGATCTCATGAGTAATTTAACCAACCTTTCGCCTGAATATCAACCAGATGGCAGACATTCTTTAACTGCCATAGCTGATAATCACCAAGAAACCCTTGAAACAGGTTATATGAGTTTTGAGTGGCTGCAGCGTACTTTTGATGGGGAATTGGTGCCTGTGGAAGTTATTTTAGTGCGTGAAAAACTTGGCAATGAAGATATAGTTGTAAGTTATACTAAGGATTTACGTGACCTTAAAGCTACGCAAGAGTTAGTGAAAGAGGCGGAGCTGAGAAATACCCTCATGTTAGATTCTGTGCCTCTTTGTGTACATTTTTGGGATAGAGATGCCAACCTTATGTATTCAAACATGGAAGGAGCCACGCTTTTTGGCTTTAGTTCTAAGCAAGAGTACTCAGATAACTATCATCGTACTTTACCTGAGTTTCAGGATGATGGCAAAGTTTCTAAAGAGGTAATTTTAGAACTCATTGAAGAAGGATTTACCGAGGGCTCAGCCAAGAGAGAAATAGTTCGTATTAATCCCTTTACACAAGAAAAAATTCCTTTATGTACTTTGGTGGTACGCACTTCCTATAAGGGAAAATTGGGGCTTATCTCTTACAGTAGAGATTTGCGTAGCCAGTATGCTATGTTACAAGAAATCCACGCCCATGAACAAGACTTATTGGTGGCCAAGGAAATTGCTGAAAAAAGTACTCAGGCCAAGAGTGAATTTTTAGCCAATATGAGCCATGAAATACGTACGCCCATGAACGGTATTTTAGGACTTTTACATCTTTTAGAAAAAACATCCCTCGACGCTACACAGGTAAGTTATGTGGAAAAAAGCCTTTTTTCTGCCAATAATCTCATGCGTATTATCAATGATATTTTAGATTTTTCTAAAATAGAAGCTGGTAAGCTTCACATGGAATCCGTGCACTTTAGCGTGCATGATTTATGCGCTGAAGTGTATGATTTATATTCGCCCTTAAGTAATGCCAAAGGTTTGCATTTACATATTACTGCAGGAGAATTGGATCAAACCATTTTACTTGGTGATGCCTTACGCTTAAAGCAAGTGTTGTTTAATCTTGTGAGTAATGCCATTAAATTTACCCTTTCTGGTTCCGTAACGCTTGAAGTGACAAGCACATACGGGGAAAATAATACCATGCATTGTTTATTTGCTGTGCGTGATACGGGTATTGGTCTTAGTTCTGAGCAAGTGGGGCGCTTGTTTTCAGCCTTTACACAAGCTGACACTTCAGTAACCCGTGAATATGGTGGCACAGGCTTGGGATTGGTGATTTCGCGTAGTATCATAAACATGATGCATGGTAATATTTGGGTGGAGAGTACGCTTGGCGAAGGTTCAACTTTTTTCTGCGATGCTATTTTTGATATATGTGTAGATGATCGCCGAGACATATTGAATGAAACGGTGTTAGTAAGCGCCATAGAGCATGGGCATGAACATATTCTTTTGGTGGAAGATAATGAGATTAATCAAATTGTAGCCAAAGAAATTTTGCAACATGTGGGCTATACAGTAGATATCGCCCAAAATGGGCAAGAAGCAGTAAATATGTTAGAAGAAAGAGCGTATGCCGCCGTGCTTATGGATATTCAGATGCCAGTGATGGATGGGTATACAGCCACAGATCTTTTGCGTAAACAAAAGAAATTCCAACATATACCCATCATTGCCATGTCTGCTCATGCCATGAAGGGAGATAAGGAAATAAGTTTATCTCACGGTATGAATGATCATATTACAAAACCCATTGATGCAGATGAATTGTATAGAACCTTGTATTATTGGATTAAAAAATCTGCACAAGGTAAAATTTTACAATAGTTTTTACTTTACAATGGTTTTTTGCCTTTCTTAAAAACGAGTGGAAACACGTTTTTAAGCGTCAACTATAGTAAGTATCTATTATTAAAAAATGTTGAGGGGCAGAGTTTTTTATGACTCTGCCCCTCATTGTTTTATACTTTTTATTTATTTTTGCCTTACATGCCAAACCATGTATACCCTTGGTAAAAAGCAAGACGACCCAAGAGCTCTCCTGCGACAATGAAGATAAGCACTAATAAACCATACAGAGTGTAAAGCCCAGAACAGCGTAGGGCTTTAAAGGTATTGTGGTAAGAGCATAAATTATGCCTTTGTAAAAGTAAGACAAGTGCCATGGATAGAGCTAAAAGTATGGGAGAAGCATGCACGGCAAAGGAACTCATGAGCGGTGTTTTATATACCAAATGCTCTGTGCTAAAACCAATACGCACAGCCAAAGCCACGCTAAGCGCCACAGGTACCCAGCTTCTCATTACTTGCGTAAGTTTTTCATGTTTATTATTCTTTGAATGCGGACAAGCCAGTGCAAAAGCGCCCAAAAGCAAAGCGCCTAGCACAAAAGAGGTGCTTAAAAAATATCCAAATACGGAGATATTTTGCCAATAAGGAACCAAGGCTTCCGTATAAATTTTACTCATGGCATAATTAACCATGATACCAGCCAAGGCACAAGCATACAGGCAGATACTTTTTTGGGTGAACACGAAGAGGAAGAGCAAAGCCACAAAAAGCCCCACACAGAAAATTTCACGGCTCAGCCAAGAGAAAAAGATATTATTTATGGTAAAGACACTGTGCATGGGGGCGCTTAAGTGTAAAAGAGAAAAAACTGTACCAATGAGTGCAAAGCCCAAAGCCAGTTTAGGCCAACAGGGAGATGCCTTAGCTTTAGCATCTCCAAAAAACGCTTGTAACATGACCATACCTGAGGCAGCTTGCACAAGTAGGGTAAAGAAAATCAAACTCCACATGCCTTCCATACCTACACCTCCTCAGGATTACTCACCAATGTGCCGCGAATACCTTCGTCGCTACCTTGGGGCTTGGAGTGACGATTAGGCGTGCAAAAAAGGTGTGGTTTCGTTAAAGAAGCTTGGGGCAGCGGCGCCAATTCATTGATGTAAATACCTTCTTCTTGTAAATGAAGATAGGTACCTGTACCTAATGCTCGGCAAGGACATGCAGCCACACAAGCAGGCTCTTTGTCTTGTTGTAAGTAATCCATACAAAAGTCACATTTGCTCATGCGTTTTATTTCTGCATTAAATTGCGGTGCACCGTAAGGGCAATTCCATTCGCAATAGCGACAGCCTACACATAGATTTTGGTTCACACTAACAATACCGTTGGCATCTTTATGCATGGCTCCGGTGGGACAGCCCTTAACGCATGTGGGCTCTTCACAATGGTTACACGATAGGGACACATAATACGCAAAGACATTTTGTTCATAGGCGCCATTGGGCAGTTGTAACCATTCTCCGCCTGAATATTCTAAAACGCGGCGCCATTTAACATTGCGTGGTAAATTATGTTTGTCCTTACAGGCAATCATACAGGCTTTACAGCCCGTACACAGCTCACTATTGAAAGTAAATGAAGGTTGTCTTAACATATACATTCTCCGTGTTGTGGCATGCAAAGGCTATGCACGTTCAATTTGTACCAGATTGGAATGATGCGGATTACCTTTGGCCAAAGCTGTGGGCTTAAGCTCTGTAAGCACATTAACGCAGCCATTTTGATCTTCACCTTTGCCATCGGGGCTATGCCATGCCCCCTGTGGCAAAGAGACCACTCCCGGCATAATGCGCGGGGTTACGCGGGCAGGCACATAGGTAGTGCCTCTATCATTAAATATTTTTACCTTTTGTCCATGTTTAATGCCGCGCGCTTTGGCATCCAGTGGGTTTATCCAAACATCTTGCGGCGCTGCTTCTTGTAACCACCAACAATTTCCATAGCTTGAGTGTGTACGCTGTTTGTAGTGGTGGCCAATAAGTTGTAAAGGATATTTTTTATGCAAAGCACTACCACCTGCCACAGCAGGCCCTTCTGGGTCGGGGGTATATTCAGGTAAAGGAGTAATGCTTTGCCCCGGCAGTAATTTCCATTGCTGCGCTTTTTCTGCCAAGGCAGCAGAATAAATTTCAATTTTCCCTGAAGGCGTCTGTAAGGGATTGGCCACAGGGTCTTCACGGAAGGCCTTATACGCAATATGATTTTTGGGGAAATGTTTTTTATACACACCCATTGTAAAGGCTTCCTCTAATGTGGGGGGTAAGTCAGGTAACTTTTTACGAGAAAGTGCGTATAAATGTTGTAACCATTCATATTGAGTGCGCCCTTCCGTAAAGGCTTCTTCAACGCCCATTTCTTTGGCGACACCTGCACAAATATCATAAATACTTAAGCTTTCACCCACGGGTTCAATACACTTTTCTCCAAAAATCACATAGGCAATATTGCTATCTCCTGCGGGGGCAAAGTCATGTTCTTCAAGGTTAGAGCATACAGGCAAGAGCAAGTCTGCATACCGTGCCGAAGGGGTAAGGGTTGTGTCAAGCACCACGATAGTTTCGCATTTATTTTCATCTTGTAAGATGGGATGCATTTGATTAATGCCGCCATGTTGATTGGTGATACAATTACCGGCGTAATTCCAGAAAAATTTAATGGGGGCAATGAGTTTATCACGTCCGCGTACACCGGATGTTTCGGCGGTCATGGTGGTGTAATTGTCAATGGCCTCATACCAGTTGAAGCATGAAATAGCTGTTTTTATGGGGTTTTGTAAGGTGGGGAAGGTGGCCATACCAAGGCCATACCCCCCACTTTCGCGTGCTCCTGTATTGCCGCCGGCAATACCCACATTGCCGGTAAGCACTGCTAACATACCTATGGCACGGGAAATATTTTCGCCATGGGTGCTGCGCTGTGGCCCCCAACCTTGGCAAATAAAGCAAGGTTTGGCACTGGCAATTTGGCGGGCAAGGCGTTGAATTTTGGGCGCAGGATAACCCGTAATGGTAGCGGCCCAGGCTGGTGTTTTGGCTATGTTATCGGGGCCAAGTCCCAAAATATACGATTTATATGAAGAGCCTTTAGGAGCGCCTTGTGGTAAAGAGTCTTCATCATAACCGAGAGTGTAGGTTTTAATAAATTCTTTATCTATGAGATCTTCGGTAATCATCACATGAGCCAGCGCAGCGCATAAAGCTGTATCGGTACCGGGGCGAATGGGTACCCACTCATCACCCGAAGAGACCATGGTGTCAGAATAGCGCGGATCTACCATAATCATACGTGTGTTTTTGCTAAATCTGGCATGCTGTAATGTTTTGGCTTTACAGCCGGACATACGAGTTTCTGAAGGGTTATTACCAAAAAATACGGCTAGTTCACTGTTTTCAATGTCAGAGAGACTGCTGCCGTCTACCCAGCCTCCGCCATATAAATATGGCATGCCCACGGTGATTTGACAGGTAGAATAATCTGAATAATGGTTTAAATAGCCACCCAAAATATTCATAAGTCTTGCCACAGGGGTGGCAGCAGGTGGCCAACTTTTTCCCATGGTACTGCCTAAAGCACCTGTACCATAGTTTAAATACACGGCTTCATTGCCATAGGTATCAAGAGTCTTTTTAAGACGGCTGGCCAACTCTTTAAAAGCCTCTTCCCAGCTAATGCGCTCAAATTTGCCTTGGCCACGCTCCCCCACACGTTTTAAGGGGTAGGGGATGCGCTCTTCAGCATAAATGCGCTGGCGCATGGAACGCCCACGTGGACAGGCTCGTAATTGTTGCGTGCCATAGCTGTCATCTCCGGTGTTATCTGTTTCAATGCGGGTGATGACTCCGTCTTTGACATGTACACGCAAAGCACAGCGACTACCGCAATTAACATTACAGGAATTCCAAAAAACTTTTTCAAGATTTTTGGGGAGATTTTCTAAAGCTTTGGCTTCACCCGGATTGATGATTTCTATGGAAATGGGAAAGACAGAAGAGGCTAAAATAAGACTGCCTCCTTTAAGAAAGGCGCGACGACTGAGTTTATCTGCGTCATGAGACATGTGCGACTCCTTTGTATAAGGATGATGTGCTGCATTTATAGAAGAAGATACTCTATGTAATATAATACTTTGAGCGCGTTTGGCACGAAAAAAGTAAAAGGAAAAATAAAAAAAGGGAAAAATATTTGAAATTTCAATAAATTATAGGGAAATATTTTTCTGTAATTCTTGTTCTACATTTTGAAAAGAGGTTTTCTTTAGCCCATATATGCCCATATTCATATGAAGCGAGCTTATATTAGCCTATGTTACTACATACAGCAGTTTTTATTATGTGGCTCCCTTCCAGTGAATGACCATAAGAGATATATCGTCACCCGGTGTCATATCACCTGTATGTCGCAAAATATCCGCATGAACTTTGTTGAGAATATCTTGCGCGTGGGGCATTTGCTGACATGCGTCATGAAAGGATTCGCGTAATCTTTTTTCTCCATACAGTTGGCCTTGTACGCGGTTGGGTGGACTTATGGCCTCGTCTGCGCCATCGGTGTATAGCAAAATACTTTGTTGTGGGCTTAACTGTTCAGTAAATGTGGTATACTTTTGTCCTGCGCAAACATTAAGCACAAGCTCCTTACTCCAAGGCAGCGAGATACCTTCATGTGCGTGCATATCACTTATTATAGGTGGGGGATGCCCTGCGCTAGCCCATTGAAAAATACCGCTTTGTGTATCTAAACTGGCCACTAACATACTTACAAACATGGCCGATGTATCATGGTGGAGTAAGGCAGTGTTAAGGCTTTCTAAGGTTTTTGCTGGGGAGGAGTGAGGCAACATTAGGAAAGAACGTGCCAAAGAAACAGCTCTACTCATAATCAGCGCCGCAGGAATGCCTTTATTGCACACATCGCCTATGACAAAATAAATTTGTGTAGGATTATGTGGATTTTGAAAACTTGTATAGAGATCGCCGCACACCTCTTGTGCCATATCAAGACATGCTGCCACTTCCGTACCGGGAACTTGGGGTAAGGATTTGGGGAGCATGGACTGCTGTGTTTTCCTTGCCATGATGAGTTCATCGGTAAGGCGTTGTTGTTTTGCGGTATTTTCCACAAGATTACGAAAAGATGTGCGTAGTGTGACGCGTATACTTTCAAAGGTTTGGAGCATAAGATGGAGTTCGTCGGGAAAAGGCGCGGTGGGAAAAGGGGTTTCAGTGTCTCCACGGCGCAATTTTTCCATGGCGGCTAAGAGAGAGCGTAAGGGTTTTAAGGTAAGTGATGTTACCGTCCACGTTATGCAAGCAATGGAGAGGGGACCCCAGATGGCTACCAATAAAAAACTTAAAGGAAAGCTTGAAGAAGGTGTGCCTAATTCATGGCTATCTGCCAAAAATCCTAAAAACCATCCTGTGGTTTGCATGGGAAAATAGGCTAAAATAGTGGGCGTTTCCCAAGGTAATTCCCAGGGAATTTTCGAGGATGAAATTTTGTGCTCAAGAATATGCATACCTTTTTTTCCGGCAAGAATATCTTTTTCTATGAGTGCAAGCTGAGGTATATTGTATATTTTAGCTTCATCGCGAAGGTTTTGTGCCCCTTTGTTTAATTTTCGACCATGAGGAAAGATAACATATTGTCCTGTATGATCTAAATAAAATGTATTGATATTTTGTAAACCTGAAAGCTTATTTAAGGTGTTGGCTATCCAAGGCATGGTGATGATAACCCCCACAAAACCTGCCTGAGCTCCTTTATTGGATAAAGGTACAGCATAAATCATGGCAGCGTGAGGATCGCCCTTTTCAAAGGTCATGGGCAGCGTTTTCCATAAAATCTCTTCACCCTTATGACTTACATAAGAGTTGAGATTTTGAATATAACTTCTTTTACTCATGGTTCCTTGAATAATAGGATAAAACCATGTGGTATTTTCACAACCTGCCACTAAACCTATGACGGGAATTTCTGCGATGATGCTGGCAGTAATGGGGTCATTTTCAATAAGGTGGGTAAGCTTTTTTAAATCATGAGCAAAAAGGCTTTCCACAGGCTCCTCTTGTAAGGAAAGTACCATACGATCCACATTATCTTGAAGTCTTTTGAGAAATGAGGAACTAATGACAGATTGGGTATGCAAAGTTTGCATGGCCAATTGTGTGGCATTTTCTTTGATGGTACGCTGGGTATCATAATAGAATATGGCAATGCCACCCCAAATAAGTACTATGGAATAAAAAGTAAAAAGGATAGTTTGACGAAAGGCTAATTTTTCATTCCATAGGGTAGATAGGCGATTCATCCATGAGCTTTTTTCCCAAGCGGTTTTGGGAATGGTGTCATGGGCAATGTGTGATGGTATTTGCGAAGAACTTTCTTCATCTAAAGAAAAAATAAAGCTTAATTCATTTCCTTCATTACGCGTATACTGCGCGCCATGGGTTAAAAGGCGCACAAAAGAAAGCCCTTGCTGGCCTAAAGGCGCGTTTTGTAAATCTTGTACGGGCTGTGTGTATTGCTCTAAAGGATTAAAAGCTGTGCCGTTGTCACAAATAAGCACTTGTATATTTTTAGTTTTTTTTATGGGATGTAGGCTTAAAATGACCTTGGTTTGCCCCATAATGGGTGAGCTATGCAAACAGATATTACTGAGAAGCTCTTCTAAGACTAAACGCAAAGAAAGCCTGTCATCATAACTAACGTCCCTATGATGCGCCCATTCTTGCACAAGAGCGAGAATGCCTTCCACCGTGTCAAGTTCTGCCAAAAAAGTCAGTTCTAACTTAGGATTATGTGTTATGGATTGCGACATGGGCGTACTTCTTGCTTATGGCTTGTAAAATATAAGGGCGGCGCTTGGCATGGCATAAAAAAAGTGGCTCTTCTTGACCTGCCCATTTTTTTGGCATAGGTAAAATCTAAGGCTAACATTGGGGAGGCAATATGAATGCCAAAAACTTGTATCATAAACTGACGCAAATATGTGCTCAAATGGCGCAAGGCGATTATGAAGAGGCCAAGGCTATTTTTGATTTGTTGCCTTGTGAAGATGCGCATGATCCCATTAATGTTTTGGTGGAAGCCTTTGCCATGATGCTGGTGCGCACTGAAGCGCGTGAGTTTGAACTGAGCCGTTTGTTGGTGGAGCTTGAGGGTGCACGAGCGGAACTGTTGCAACATCAAAAACAACTTTTGGCCGAAAATAGTCAATTGCGCGTGGAGCTGCGCCGTAGCACTTCCAAGGGGGGCGGCTTGATGCAATTGACAGAATCCCCCTGCATGCAGGCGGTTATGAAACAAATACAGCGCGCTGCTGAGGTGGATTGTACTTTGCTTTTTAATGGCGAAACCGGTACAGGAAAAAGCCTTTTTGCGCGTCATATTCATGCTTTGAGCTCTCGAGCTCATAAAACTTTTGTGAGTATTAACTGCGCGGCTATTCCAGCAACGTTGCTGGAAAGTGAGCTTTTTGGCATTGAAATGGGCGTGGCTTCTGGCGTGCGCGCTCGCATGGGACGCTTTGAGCAAGCCTCTGGGGGAACTATTTTCTTGGATGAAATTGGTGATATGCCTTTGGAAAGCCAAGCAAAACTGTTGCATGTGGTGGAAAGTGGCGAAGTGGAGCGCATTGGTGCGCGAAAGCCATTGCAAGTGGATGTGCGCATTATGGCGGCCACATTGAAGGATCTTGAGCAATGTGTGAGGGAACGTACCTTTAGAGAAGATCTGTATTACAGATTGAATGTCATGAAGATACATATTCCTCCTTTGCGCGATCGTCGCGAAGATATTCCCTTATTCGTAAAACATATGCTTAGTCGTTTTGCTCAGCGCCATGCCCACGGGATTACTAAAATTTCTCCTAAGGCCATAGCTTTATTGCAGCAGCATCACTGGGCGGGTAATGTGCGCGAGCTAGAAAATGAATTAGAGCGGGCCTGTTTACTTGCCACTGGTTCATGCATAGAACCTGACGATTTGTCGCCCAATGTGGGTAAGTTTGTGGCATTGCCTCATTCTTCTGATGTGAGATTAAGCCCCATGCTTGCGGACACACAGCCTGTTTTTGCACAAGGTATTCCGTCCTTACGGCAAGTGGAAACGCAATATATTCATCATGTGCTGCATCACTTTGAAGGTAATAAATCACGCGCGGCCAAAGCTTTGGGTATGAGCCGCGAAGGCTTACGTATAAAATTAGAGCGCCTAAAAAAATAACCCTTATAAAATTTTTCCCTGTTGTCAAAGTTTATGAGAGGTATTTCCTTTCCATTGTATGGCAAACAGTACCATATCATCACGTAAAACCCTTTGCATATGCACACGGATATCTTCCACAAAAGCGTGCAACAAGTCTTGTATATTACCATGATCTTGTTGTAAAAAAACATCCAAGCATTTTTCTCCATAGACTTTTTTTTGGGGATCAGGCAAAAAAAGTATGCGCTGTGGTAAAAAAAGAATACTTTGCCCAGCTTCAAGTTGTACTTGATGTTCGCCATAATGTTCATTTTCTTTGGCACCAAGGGGCATATTACCGGACCAAGGTAATTGCCAATGTTTTTTTTCAGAGGCAGTATTTTGTAAAATATAGGGGGGAAATTGCCCCGCACTGGCCCATGTCAAAAGCCCTGTGGACACATGAAGTATGCCTACAAAGGCACTTACCAAGAGTGCTTTGGTGTTTTCATCGGAGTCAAATACCTTATTTACATGCTCTAAGGCTTGGCTTGGGGTAAATCCTAAAAGTATAAGTTCGTGTAGTAAGGGCATGATTCGATTAGTTAAAAGAGCCGCAGGAACGCCATGTTCAGCCACATTACCAATGACACAGCAAACCTCGTGCTCTGAGAGAGAAAAACAATCATACATATCGCCGCACACTTCTCTAGCTTCATGCACAAAAGCAGCTATTTCTATTTCTTCACAGGAGGGAAGAGTGCGTGGGCGCAAAGAGTTTTGAATGCCGCGGGCAAAACGGAGCTCGCCATCAAGGCGTTCTTTTGTTTGCGTCATAATGGTAAGGTCATGCATGCGTTGGCGCAAAGCAAGACGCAATTTTTGCGTGGCTGTGTAGAGTTGTTTGGTTTCTTGGCTGGTGGTTACAAATGATGATGGAAGCTTTGTTTGCTCTGAGGCATCAAATTTTCCCTTGGCCAATTTATCAGCCATGCGTAAAAGCTGATGCAATGGAATACGAAAGTTTTCATTGGTTTTGTGTAAGGCGCATGTGGCTAGTAATAGTACAACAAAAGCAATAAGTACAAGAACTTGTGCTGTAGTGTCTAAGGTGCCAAAAAGATCCTCACGTGGTATGAGCACACCTATAAGGAGCTCACTTTCTCCGCTTGGCATAAAAAGTACCACATAGCGCTTGTTTTGCCAGGTAATGGTGGTGATGCCCGTTTTACTGCTGCGCATTATGTTTTTTAAGGGCTCCAAATCGGTGTCTGTTTTGGGGCTGAGCGTCCAATCTCCTTGCGGGGTGAGATAAAAAGGAATGCACTGTTTAAAAAAGGCCAGAGAGCGGATGCGCTCAGTAAACCATGGTATGGCTAAACTTGTGGTTAAAATTCCAAAAGTATTATTTTTATTGTCTTTTAAAGGCTGTGTATAGCTAATGTGTAAAGTGCGCTCTCTATCTACATAAGCATCACTCCAATAGGCTTCTTTAATAAGCGGTATATGCTCCACAGCTGGGGGCGCAGCAAAAATATTATCTACCACTTGCGCAGGGAGAACACCTTTTTGGCAATAATAACGAGAGTGAAGCTTATTATCTTTAAGGTATAATATCTCAATAAATTGTTTGCCCCTTGCATCAGAAATGGCAGAAGTTATTTCAGAATCCATCAAATCTTGCTGTATAGTCCCTTGGGTGAGGTGTCGCTCCACAGCAAGGGTGAGTGTGGGCATGGCGCGCATAATCCATTGGCGTGTATAATCATCTTGGCGCATGATGCTACTGACAAATTGTTTTACTTGAGCATTGGTAATGGAGAGAATTTCTTCGCGCGCATAAAAATATCCCAAAGTTACCAAGAGCGCAAAACATCCCACAATACCGGTTAAAATAGGAACGGTTTGCCGGGCAGCAATGCGATATTGCCAAGGAATACGTGCCGCAATCATAATGTTTTTTGTAGGGCCTTTTGTGCACTTTTAAGGTCAGGATAAATGGCGAAAAGTCGCGAAAAACCACTGCCTATAAAGAGTTTTTCCAAATGAGGCTGTAAGTGACAAATAACTAATACACCGCCCAAAGGATCAAGACTTTTTCCTATATTAAGCAAGCCGCGCAGTCCAAGAGAGCTCACATAATCCACTTGTGCCAAGTGTAAAATAATGCGGCGCATGCCATGTTCAATATACTGAGTGCACTGTGTTTCAAATTGAGCCGTGGAGTAGGCGTCCCAACGCCCGGCAAGGTGGATGATATGCAGGTTGCCTAATTCTTCTATGTGTATTTCCATACAATCTCCCCCATTTCTTACTCATTTACACCATATGAAAATCCAAATAATTCTTACGTATTACCATAACATGTTATATTGTCTTTGCCTAGAGCTTGACGGGGCTAAGTTGCGAAAGGTATGAAAAATGTACCCTATCAAAAGGGCAGGGTACTTATGTTATGGTAAAAAGCAGAGGGGCATATGTCAAAAAAAAATAATTTTACTTCTAAGCATGTGTGGCTCTTATGTGCTATTTTACTTATTTCCTGCCTGTATTTTTGGAGTGTACAAATACTTATTACCTTACGCCAAACCGATAATTTGCTCATTGTAAGTATTATTGCAAGTACTGTAAGTTCTTGGGGGGCTTGGTATTCTTTTTTGAAAAAGTGGCGCTTATTATGTTTGTGGGGTGGGTTAATGTGTCTTTTTTCTGTATGGCTTGTGGCCATGGCCATTGTAGATGTTGTTAATCCTCAATTATTATAACGTGTAATGACAGTTTTTTCATTGCTTTTTTTATGCTTTTGTGTATAGTAACCAATAGCAATAAAAAGGGGTGAATACCTATCTTTTTACTATACTTTTTGTTTCTTTTCAGTTAACTTTATCTTGCCTTACTTTGCCTCCCTACGCCTTACCTTCTTTTTGCTTTTCTCTTGCCTCTCTGTGCCTTTGTGTTATGTGTTTTTTTATTTTTAAATAAACAAGTTACAGGAAGTGCTTTCATGCTTATATCTAGTAAAAATACCGTGCATCATTTGCAAAGTTCTGATTGGCTCTATACAGCCAAGGGGGATAATCGTGGCTTTATTCAACCGCAAAAGCTTACAGAACTTTGGTTTCATACGGGGTCCAATTGTAACTTACATTGCCCCTTTTGCTTTGAGGGCTCTGCTCCCGGGGATACTCGTATTGAAGCGCCAAATTTAAGCGATGTGTATCCTTTCTTAGAGCAAGCGCAAACCTTGCAGGTGCAAAAACTGGCGTTTACAGGAGGAGAACCTTTTGTAAATGCAAATATTATTGATATCTTAGATGCTTCTTTGGATGTGGCGCCTTGTTTGGTGCTTACCAATGGAACAGCCCCCTTACATAAGGCCTTGCCTAAGCTTACCGCCCTTCGTCATAGTAAGCATTCTCTTGCTTTTCGTATAAGTTTAGATGCGCCTTCTGCTGCTGCGCATGATAAAAATCGTGGGCAGGGAACTTTTGAAAAAGCCTTACAGGCTATGGTTGCCCTATATAATGCAGGCTTTGAAGTAACGGTGGCGCATCATCAAGAAATGGTAATGGACCCTGAAAGCACGCTTGCTGCCTATGCTGAAGTGTTTGCTACTCATAACTTACCGCAAGATGTTTCTTTTGTGTCTTTTCCTAATTTATTACGCCCTTGTGCTCAACCTGATGTGCCACATATTAGCGAGCATTGCATGTTGCAATATAAAACACAGGCGGAGCGAGAAGGCTTCATGTGTAATTACAGCAAAATGATAGTAAAAAAACAAGGGCGCATGGCTGTTTATGCTTGCACTTTGGTGGATGATGATGCCGCTTATGACCTTGGAGAGTCCTTACTTGAGGCCATGAATTACCGCATCATGTTGCGCCATCATCGTTGTTATAGCTGCTTTGTCTCTGGTACATCTTGCGGCGGAGCACGCTAAAGCTTCTTTGTCATTTTCAGTGGAAAATGAGCATCTTCTTAGTACAGCGATTTACCGTTTAATTTTAGGCGTTTTTTGCCTAAGGAGGTTGTATGATGCAATGGCTTAAACCTGTGTGTTTATTGCTAGCCATAGTGCTTGGTATCTTTTTTGTGCGTCATCTTGGGCTTGAGCAACACTTGGTGACTTTTAAGTCTTGGGTTGCGGCACAAGGTTCGTGGGCACCTCTTATTTTTATTGTTGTGTATACGGTTTTTACTGTTTTGGCCTTACCGGGTTCTGCCTTAAGTATTATGGCCGGAGTGCTTTTTGGCTCTGTGTTAGGTGTGTCAGTGGTGCTTGTGGGGGCGACTTTAGGCGCTTCGCTCTGTTTTTTGATTTCCCGTTATGTGCTGCGTTCCAGCGTGGAAAATTGGCTAGGGAAAAATGAAAAGTTTCAAAAGTTAGATGCCATTACAGAGAAAAATGGCTCCATTATTGTGGCCATTACTCGCTTGGTACCGCTTTTTCCTTTTAATATGCTTAATTACGGCTTTGGCTTAACTAAAGTGCCTTTTTCCACCTATGTGCTGTGGACTTTTACCTGCATTATTCCCGGAACTGTTTTGTTTGTGGTGGGTACAGATGCCATTACCACGTCCTTAAGCCAAGGGGAGATTCCTTGGGTTTTGGTGGCGGTGGTACTCAGTGTTTTGGCTATTTTAACGGTGCTTGTCAAAAAGGCAAAACAACGTATCAAGGAGTAAGTTATGTCAATTCCAGAGTTATTTCCGCTTGATATACATAATCAAACCCTTATGCAACACACCAGCCCCGCGGATTGGGTAAATCCGCACCCTGCACCTAAATATGCCATGGTGGCCATTGGAGGGGGGACAGCGGGACTTATTGTAAGCATTATTGTGGCTTCCTTGGGGGGTAAGGTGGCCCTCATTGAGCGTGGTTATATGGGGGGAGACTGTTTGGTCACAGGCTGTGTGCCGTCAAAAAGCCTTATACGCCCTGCACGTTTAGCCCATGAAATGCGGCATGCGGCGCACTTTGGCTTGAGCCCACAATTCATAAGTGCTGCTGATTTTCCTGCCATTATGCAGCGTTTGCGGCGTATTCGAGCGCAAATTAGCGTGCATGATTCTGCCGAAAGGTATACTTCCTTAGGCGTGGATGTTTTTCGTGGTGACGCTGTTTTTACAAGCCCTCATACGGTGGAAGTGGGTGGAAAAACCTTACATTTTCACAAAGCGGCCATTTGTACCGGCGCGCGAGCTTTACATCCAGAAGTGCCTGGTCTTGAAGATGTGGGTTTTGTAACCAATGAAAATATCTTTAACCTCACGGAATTGCCTGCAAGGCTCATAGTGCTTGGCGGCGGTCCCATAGGCTGTGAATTGGCACAAGCCTTTGCGCGGCTCGGTTCCAAAGTAACCATAGTGCAACGTTCTACTTTTTTATCGCATGAGGATCCTGAGGCTTCGGCTTTACTGGCAGATGTTTTTGCTGAGGAAGGCATTGATGTTCTTTTGCATACACAGGTTTTACGGGCAGAGACGAGTTCCACAGGCTCTAAGGTCTTGGTGGTGCAGCAAGAAGGGCGCGAACTGTCAGTAGAAGGGGATATAATTCTTATTGGTGCAGGGCGCAAAGCCAATGTGGAAGGCTTGGGGCTTGAGGCTGCACAAGTACAATACAGTGCTCAAGGTGTGGAAGTTGATGATTACTTAAGAACTTCCAATGCCGATATATTTGCTGCGGGGGATTGTTGCATGGCTTGGAAGTTTACCCATGCCGCCGATGCAGCAGCACAAATTGTGGTGCAAAATGCCCTTTTTAAAGGGAGAAAGCGCCTAAGTTCTTTGATTATGCCTTGGTGCACCTATACTGATCCTGAAATTGCGCATGTGGGCATGTATGAAAAAGATGCCCAAAAGCAAAATATGGCTGTGGATTTTTATACCATGCCCATGAAAGATATTGATCGCGCCATTGCTGATGAAGAAACGCGGGGTTTTGTAAAAATCATGGTGAAAAAAGGCAGTGATAAGATTCTTGGTGCCACCATTGTTTCTAGCCATGCCGGAGAAATGATCAGCGAAATTACCACAGCCATGGTGGGCGGCATGGGGCTTGGCGCTTTAGCCAATGTTATTCACCCATACCCCACACAGGCCAGCGCCATTAAACGTGTGGCGGGTTTGTATAAAAAAAGTACCTTAACGCCTTTGGTGGCCAAAGTTTTGCGTTGGTGGCTACAGAGGAATGTGTAATATGCAAAAGTATGCAGAAAAAGTTATTTTTATTCTTTTTACGCGTTATCCTGAACCGGGAAGTACCAAAACAAGGCTTATTCCCGGCATAGGTGCGCAGGCTGCAGCGCAATTACAACAAAAAATGACGGAATTCACCCTAGGGCAAATTCAAGAGGCTATGGCTTTTACGCCTCATGAGGTGCATGTGCACTATACCGGCGCTTGCTTGCAGGCAATGCAAGAGTGGCTAGGGGAAGGGCTTGTGTATGAAGAGCAAGGGCAAGGCGACCTAGGGCAGCGCTTGCAATATGCTTTTGAGCTAGCCTTTGCCAAAGGGGCGCAAAAGGTTATCGTTATAGGAGCCGATTGTCCGGATAACAGAAAAGCTAATATACACAAAGCTGTGCAAGCCCTTGATGATGCCCCTTGTGTTTTTGGACCTGCCAGTGATGGTGGCTATTATCTTGTGGGATTAACTCAGCCGCACCCTCAGCTTTTTACCCATATATCTTGGGGAAGCAGTAGCGTGTTAGCTGAATCCTTGCATAAAGTGCCGCACTATGCCCTTTTGCCCGTCTTAGGGGATGTGGATTATGCTTGTGATATTCCGCCCACAATTTCTGTTATTATTCCTGCATATAATGAAGAAAAGCATATAGCCAGAGCCATTCATAGTGCGCAACAGGCCTTTGGAGTGGAGGTGCTTGTGGCCGATGGCGGTAGTTTTGATGCCACGGCTTCTCTGGCACAAAATCTTGGTGCCACGGTGTATTTGTGTCCTCCAGAGCAAAGAGGGCGAGCGCGTCAAATGAATTTTGTTGCTGCCAAAGCTCAAGGGGATATTGTACTTTTTTTACATGCAGATTCTTTGCTACCTCCTGAATGGGACAGGGCTGTGCGCCAAGCCTTACACCCTTCACAAGGGGCAACAGAGGAACCTTCTTTAGGCTATTTTCAATTTGCTGTATCTGGAGATTTTTTTGGGAAAAGCCTTCTCACATGGGGCACCAATATGCGTGCTCAATATTTGCATAAGCCTTATGGTGATCAAGGCTTTTTTATGCGTAAACAGGACTTTTTTAAGGTACAAGGCTATGCGGATGTGCCTATTTTAGAAGATGTGCTTTTGGCCAAGGCGGTTCGTAAGCAAGGAAAACTCATACCTTTGCCTCTTCCTTTGGTGACTTCGGGCAGGCGCTGGCAAGAACATGGTTCTTTGAAGGTGACTTTTTTCAATCAATGTATTTTGCTTGCCGCAAGTTTTGGTATGGATTTACAGCGTTTGCACCATGCGTATAAAAAGGGTTCGTTCTTTTCGTAAATTTCAGTTGTTTGTATTGTATATAAAAAAAGCCCTGAAAGATGAATTTCAGGGCTTATTATTATAAGTAAGGCTAGTATTATTTATCTTGCAATTTTACACGTAATTCTTCGTGTACTTTAGGGGCATCTTCCAAAGGAATTTGACAGGTGCCGGCATTTCTATGACCGCCGCCGCCATAGCTAAGCATAATTTCCCCGATATTAATTTGGGAAGCGCGGTTAACAATGGATTTACCCACAGCAAAAACAACATTTTTCTTTTGCAAGCCCCACAAAATATGTGTGGAGATGGTGCACTCTGGGAAAAGAGCGTACAAGGTAAAGCGGTTAGTTGTCCAAATGGTTTCTTGTTCGCGCAGGTCAAGTTCAATAAGGTTACCCACAATATTGGTGCAATTTTTAAGCTGAGCTTCGGCTTTCTCTTTGTGATCATTGTACAATTGTACGCGTTCAAGAACGTCTGGATCTTCCATGATTTCTTCAATGGGAAGCTCTGTACAAAGACCGATGAGCTTCATCATTAATTCATAGTTACTGATGCGAAAATCGCGGAAACGACCAAGGCCGGTGCGTGGATCCATGATGTAGTTGAGTAAAATCCAGTTTTTAGGATTTAAAATCTCATCCATGGTAAGGTCGGCGGCGTCTGATTTATCCACAGCTTCCATCATATCATCGGAGATATTGGTGAAGCGCTCTTTGCCGCCAAAGTGTTCGTAAACCACACGAGCTGCGGAAGGGGCTTTAGCGTTGATAATGTGATTGCTTGCCGGAGTGGTGGAACGCAATGTTTCAGATAAGTGGTGATCAAAGCAGGCATGCACATAAGGGCTGTAAGGAAGGTTAGTGGTAATATCCGAACTGCTCAGTTCAATGCGCCCGTCTTGCACATCCTTGGGATGCACAAAAAGAATATCGCCAACTAGACCGATTTGCTTGAGCAATACAGCGCAAACAAGACCATCAAAGTCACTACGAGTTACTAAACGATATTGAGATGCCATGTAAATCTCCGAGAGAAGCAGTTAAAAATTTATAAAGAGAAAGCAACGTGAAAATATGTTTGTATGTCCTCACTAAATACTCCCTAGTTGGTGAAGCTGTCAAGGCGTGGGGCTCATTTTCTAGATATTTTTTAAAAAATTTCCAGAGTACTTGAGACCTTTTGTAAAAAGTGTGTACTCAGCTTTAGTCTTGGCATTTGCCAAAAGCTCGGGTATAGCTCGGCCATGATGAAACAAGAAAAAGAATCCTTCTATGATGTAATTATTTTGGGTGCCGGAGCTAGTGGCCTCATGTGTGCCATGACCGCAGCAAAACGCGGAAGAAAAGTACTTTTGGTGGATCACAATGCCAAAGCCGGAAAGAAAATAGCCATTAGCGGCGGCGGTAAGGCGAATTTTACCAATGTGCATATGTCGCCAGATTTTTTCTTCGGAGAAGAGCCCCTTTTTACTGAGCCAGCTTTGGAGGCTTTTACGCCAAAGCATATATTGGATTTTATGATGCAACAGGGGCTGTGCTGGGAAGAGCGCGAGCATGGTCAGCTTTTTGGTACCACTTCGGCCAAAGAATTTGTGCGCTCATTGGTGCAGCAATGTGAAAAATTTGCTTGTACATTTTTACTAGAGCATACCTTGGGTGAAATTTCTTTTTCCCAAGGCCTTTATACGGTTTCGCTCACGGATGCCAACGCTTTTGCGTCTACCGTGCAAGGGCAAAGTCTTGTGGTGGCTTTGGGCTCACCTGCTTGGGCGCATATTGGCGCCACTTCTCATGGCTTACAAGTGGCAGCGCAATTTGGTCATCAAGCACGTTCTTTTACACCTGTGCTTACCTCCTTACATTTACCGCCGCAAAGCGCATTATCTGGCCTGAGCGGCATAAGTCTTCCTGTGACCATACGGGTGCAAAGAGCGGATATGCCCCATGACTTTACGCATAAGGAGGCTTTGCTTTTTACGCACACAGGCATAAGTGGGCCGGCTGTGCTACAGGCTTCTTGTCATTGGCAAGAAGGGCAACCTCTTTTTATAGATTTTTTACCACATATTTCCTTAGAAGAGCTGCTTGATGCGCCAGAGTGCGGTAAGCTTTTTGTACGTACCTTGCTTTGTCGGCATATGCCACAGCGTTTGGTGGATGCTTTATTGCCTGAACTTTGGGCGCGCCGTAAAATTGCCGAGCTTTCACGTAAGGTTCGTAAAGAATTGCATGCTTGTGTGCATGCTTATAGTGTTGTGCCACAAAAAAGAGGGGGCATGCAAAAAGCAGAAGCAGCGCGAGGTGGCGTATTGGTGGAACACGTAAATGCCTGGAGTATGGAAAGTTTATTGCAAGAGCGCTTATTTTTGGTGGGAGAATTGCTTGATATAACAGGTCAATTGGGCGGGTATAACTTGCACTGGGCCTTTGCTAGCGGGCATTTAGCAGGCTTACATGTTTAATTTCTTTAATGAAATAGGGTATAAGCAACCTTTTGTGTAGCCCTCTCCTTGACAAAGGTGTAGGGCAAGCGTATTTTCATCGCTTATGAAAAATACTACCAAACTCCTTAGTAAAATACTTCTTTGTACTTGTATAATGTTTGGCGCAGGTTGTGCGCAAAAAACAGATGTCATTGCCCCCGCTTTACAAGCAGAGAAAAAAGAAGACGTGGAAAAAGCCATTATTATTCCCAAAGCAGAGAGTATGCTAGGCACCATGTATAGAGCCGGTGGCACTTCGCCACAAGGTTTTGATTGCTCAGGTTTTGTACAATGGGTGTATGAGCATGCCGGGGTAAAATTGCCTCGCAGAGCACAAGATCAAGCTAAAGTAGGTGAAGCTGTTAAAAGTAAGAAAGACTTACAAGTGGGTGATATTGTAGCTTTTCGCCGCGGAAGAGTATACCACACAGGTATTTATTTGGGGGAAGGGAAATTTATTCACAGTCCGCGGCGTAATAAAGATATACGCATAAGCGATATGGACGTGTCGTATTTTAGCAAGTATTATATAGGCACGCGCCGTGTGGCAGAACTTGGGCCTGAAGAGCTTGAGGCTGCAGAAGAGCTTTTGGAGCAACATGAATCTGCACAAAAGCAAGAAGATTCTTAATATTTCCATAAATAACAAACATATAATATGGTGATAATTCACAAAAAAAGCTATTAAATCTAAAATTTAATAGCTTTTTTTATGAATATATTATCTAAAGTAGTTAATGCTTAAAAACGTGTTTCCACTCGTTTTTAAGAAAGGCACGCCTGCTCCAAATACCCCTTCGGGGCCACCGGAAGTAAATTCCGGCTTATTTTACGCGCGGCAAGCCATGCCAAGGGCATGTCTTGAGTAGTCGACATCTGAAAAAAGCATTTCTTATGTCTAAAGATTGCCAGAAAACGTATTCCATACGTTTATTTCCGGCAATCTTTATTACGTTATTTGATTTATAAGTTCTATTTTTACTGATAGTTAAGTTGTTTTTCAGTGTCGACTAAAGTAGTTAATGCTTACAATACGCTTAATCCTTCAAAAAGGCAGTATAAGCATCCACCGTGGCCCAAAGGTCTGCGCAAGATATAAGCTCAAAGGGGCTGTGCATACCAAGTACCGCGGGGCCGCAGTCAATGACTTGCATACCATAGGAGGCGAGGAATAAAGCCACAGTGCCGCCGCCGCCAAGGTCTACCTTACCGCATTCTGCCATTTGCCAAGGAATGTTTTTGGCATTAAGCAGCCCGCGCATATAGCCCACCAACTCAGCATCGGCGTCACTGGCGCCACTTTTACCGCGAGCGCCGGTGAATTTAGAAAAACAAGGGCCATAGCCTAATACAGCGGCATTTTGTTTTTCGTGCACTTCTTGCCAATCAGGATCTAAACCTGCCGCCACATCGGCAGAAAGAGCCTTAGTTTGTAACATAATATGCCCTAATTTGGCATCTTTTTCCCATGCTTCACGGCAATCTTCTATGCAGTATTGCAAGAAGCGAGAATTGGCACCGGTGGCACCTTCAGAGCCGATTTCCTCTTTATCCCAAAGGATAAGAGCTGTGGTATGCTTGGGGTTAGGCACAGCAAGGAAAGCCTCAAGAGCTGCAAAAACGCAAACTCTATCATCATGCCCAAAGCCGCCAATGAGGGATTTATCTAAGCCCACAAAACGCGCAGGGCCGGCCGGAACAGCCTGAAGCTCAGCGGAGATGAAATCTTCTTCACAAATATTGTATTTGTCATGTAAAATTTCTAGTACGTGGCACTTGATGGGATCTTTTTCTTTGCTTTTTTCATCGTCTTGGCCGCTGGCTTTGGGTTTATGTCCCAAGATTATATTAAGCTTTTCGGCGTCAAAACCCTCAGCAATGGTTTGTTTTACGTGATTTTGTGCCAAATGAGGTAATAAATCAGCAATGGTGAATACAGGTTCGTCAGCTTCTTCGCCCAAAACCACATGCACCGAAGAGCCATCAGCGCGCACCACAATGCCATGCAAGGCCAAAGGCCGTGCTAACCATTGATATTTTCGAATGCCGCCGTAATAGTGGGTTTTAGCTTGCGCTACGCCGGCTTGTTCAATGAAAGGGCGTTGCTTAAAATCCAAACGGGGGGTGTCAGTATGAGCACTAATAAGATGTAAACCCTTACTTAAAGGTAAGGCGCCTTTTTTGGCTACAAAAAGGGTTTTATGACGAAAGGGTATCAGCGCAGTATCCGCGTGAATACCTTCTTTTTTATAGCCATTTTCTGCTAAAACTTCGAGTACATAGTCAATGGTTTCGCGCTCTGTTTTGCAGCGAGATAAAAATTTCACGTAACGCTTGGCAAGCTTCATAAGTGCTTTTTGATCTTCTGCAGTGCTGGCATATCTTTCCCAGCAAGATTGCGGGGTATATTGTAAATTATTTTTTGGGTCTTTTTTCATGAAGGTATCCTTATCAATTCTATTTTTTACTTTATACGGTTAAGTGCATCTTGTATGACCATAAGCACTTCCGGCCAGTCTTCTTGGTCCAAAGTGCGTACATCAAGGCAAAAAGCATCTTCTTCCAATCGCCCCAATAAAGGGGGGTGCGTGCATAATAATGTATTTTTTAATGTGGTTGCAGAAAAATCTTTGGGTTTTATGCACACAAGAGTGGTGGGTAAATCTCTTTCAGGAAAGGATCCCCCCCCCACGCGGGAAAAAGCTTCCTTAAGGTGCATCTCTAGGCCCTGTGCAAAATGCTGCTGTAAAAGTTCAAGTAGGGCTTGAGCTTTTTGTGCTAGTATTTGTGGGCTACTGGTAATCATACGTAAGGTGGGGATGTGCGTGAGCGCCTGCTGCGGGTCGGTATAAATACGTAAGGTGGCCTCAAGGGCAGCCAAGGTGCATTTGTCGCAACGTAAAGCGCGATGTAAGGGGTTTTGACGCATGCGTTCTAATAAATCTTTTTTACCCACAATAATACCGGCTTGAGGGCCTCCTAGTACTTTATCCCCAGAAAAGCTTACCACATGGGCGCCGCCTTGTACTATGGCCTGTACTGTGGGCTCATCAGGTAAGCCATAGGGGCTTAAGTCTAGTAAAGAGCCGCTGCCAAGGTCTTCAATAACAGGTAAGTTACGTTCTTTGCCAAGGGCCACCAATTCAGGCAAGGCTACATCTTTATGAAAACCTATGATACGATAATTGGACGTATGCACGCGCATAAGTGCCACGGTGTGTTCATTGATGGCTTTTTCATAATCTTTAAGATGTGTGCGGTTGGTGGTGCCCACTTCGCGTAATGTGGCACCGCTGCGCTCCATGACTTCGGGAATACGGAAAGAGCCGCCAATTTCCACCAATTGTCCGCGGGAGACAATCACTTCACCACCTTTACACAAGGCGTCTAAAATAAGGAGAACGGCGGCGGCATTATTATTCACAACCATGGCCGCTTCAGCGCCGCTAATGCGGCATAAAAGATCTTCCACCAAGGCTTGACGACTACCGCGGCCGCCTGTTTCCAAATCAAGCTCTAAATTACTATAGCCCACAATAACTTTATTTATCGCATCCACTGCGGCTTTGGGGAGCACAGAGCGCCCCATATTGGTATGTATGACTACGCCTGTACCATTGAGTGTGCGTTGCAGGCGTGGGCGTGTGTGCTTCATTACATGGGTGAGTAGGCGGGGCCACACAGCTTCAAGGCTGAGATCTTGGGCTTGAAATGTTTCGCCTGCTTTGATGGCAAGACGTAGGTTATTTAAAAAATTTTCTACGGCTCCATGTATGAGCGGTCGAGGAACATCTTGTAGAGAGGCTTCTTTTGTTAAAGCTTGCAAACAAACATCCATGGAAGGAAGAGCGCGAAAGAGATTTTGCATAATGGGTATATTTCCTAGGCGTTTTTTAATAAATAATGCGGATATTTTTCAAAAAATTCTCCCAATAAATACAAAGAGCCGCATAAAAGTACAGGGCCTTGTGATGTATTTATAGTAAGCTCTGTACGCGCCAGGGCAAGGGTTGCCTCAAGGCTGGAGGCATTTTTACTTGAATTACCAAGTTCTTGGAGTAGAGAAAGTTTTTCTTCAGGATTGAGAGCTCGATCGTTATGCTGTATGTCCGTTAAGTATAAGGGGCAATGGTGGCATGCAAGGTGCAATTTTTTTAATAAAGGGAGCATGCCTTGAGTATCTTTATCGGCAAGGCAAGAAAAGATGATTGCTACTGGTTTTTGAGCTAAGCTTTCCACATAGTTAAGTAGCCTTTCAAGGCCGTGAGCATTGTGAGCTCCATCAAGAAGCAAGTGCTGTGGAAGTTCTTTTTCTTCACTGTGAATATGTTGCAATCTTCCGGCAATAAAGGCTTGTGCCAATCCTTTTTGCCTATTGCTGCTTTCACAGGGCCAAGCATATTGCTTTGCGAGATGCTTCCAAGCGGTGAGGGCTAAAAGGGCATTTTCTTTTTGGTGAGAGCCTTGCAAGCCAAGTTTTTGCTGCGGGAGGAGGAGCTCTTTTTGCGTGGGGTAGATATGCGCCTTACGCTTCTTGGCAAAAGTGTACAAGAAATCTTTCACCGAGGGCTCTTGCTCACCCAAAAACACAGGCATATTTTCTCCCATAGCATGCGCTTTGTCGGTGGCAATGGCCAAAACTGTGGCACCAAGGATGCTTTCATGGTCAAGACTGATGGGCGTTATACAAAGGGCATGGCGAGTGAGGGCTGTGGTGGCATCATAATGCCCACCAAGACCAGCCTCCATGATGGCAATGTCTATCTTTGCTTTGCTAAAAGCCAAGAAGGAAAGCACGGTGAGAAATTCAAAATAGGTAAGATTAGGAGCCGCATGGTATACTTGCTGTGCTAACTCTGGCCAATGTTCGTGGGGCAAGGGATGACCATCCACATGAATACGTTCGCTTGGTGTCACAAAATGTGGGGAGGTAAAAAGCCCCGTACGTAGCCCGTGAGCGCGCGCTAAGGACTCTAAAAAAGTGGACGTGGAACCTTTACCATTGGTTCCTACAACTTGAACCACCACAAAAGAAGGGTGTGTGAGATGTAATTCTCGCAAAGCATCCTTGATGCGTGCAAGACTTAAATCCATATGAAAAAGCCCTTTGGTATGTAAATAATGACAAACGTCTGCATAATTTGTAAACATGGCCTTGTTATGACAGAACTTAGCCACGCTGTCAGCTTTTTTATAATGCTATTTTTTTAAATATATTAGCAAATTATATTTTATAGATGAAAAGATGATATTTTATGCTTGACCATAATGCTATGAAAGGATAGGAATACCACCACGCGCCCATAGCTCAGTTGGACAGAGCAGGAGCCTTCTAAGCTCTTGGTCGGGAGTTCGAATCTTCCTGGGCGCGCCATATATTTTAAGGAGTTATCTACAAGTAGTAGATGGCTCCTTTTTTATTTTGCTACCCTATAGCTACCCAATTGTGTGTTTTTTGCACTGCATCCACTTGGTTCGTAGATTCGTATGGGCGCCCACGTTCTTCATTCAGCGATTGCATGTTGCCTCTTGCACCAAGCTTCGCTCATGGGAGGACGTGGGCGCTTCCTCTTTTGATACCCCCATTGCGCATTGCACCTCCCCCCACCCCTTTACCCTAAAGGGCAAGCCAAAGCTCCCAAGCAACCGCCTGTGGTCATGGGTCCTTCTCCAGTATTTTCTGAGGCAAGGGCAGGTAGACCCCGGGGAGTGGTCGCAATTTATAGAAATTTTCCGTGGAAAAATAGAAAGCTTTTTTAGCCAAGGAGTGCTCCGATGAATAGTGCTGATCAAGAAATGCTAGATGCGGTGAATGCTCGTGCTTGTGAGATTGCTTGCGCATCGGAGAGTGCTCAAAGCGAAAAGTCTCAAGAGTCTGATGGGCAGTCTTTGGATAAGGGATTTGTCTTAGATCGGCTGCGCCGGAATAGAGTTGGTGATGCTGATCTTTTCTGTACGCTTTTTCGTGGCAAATATATTTTTGTGGAGGAGTGGGGTAAGTGGCTGTACTGGGCAGGCCATCACTGGGATTTAGATATGCTTTCCAAAAGGGCGCTTGCCGATGTGGAGCGTGTGTGCGCAGCCTATCAAAATGCTTATGCTGAAAGTAATGAGCCGGAGGGATCTCCTTTACACAAGCTATTGAAGGGACGGCTTGAGCGCTTGCGTACTGCTGCAGGCCGAAAAGAGGTTTTGGAGTGCGCCATCAGCATTGATAATCCTCTTACCATTTCCATTGAAGATGTGGATAGGCAGCCTTACCTCATGGCCACGCCCACAGGGGTCATTGATTTGCGCACCGGAGAATGTCGCCCGGGTAAGCCAGAGCAGTATTTGCTGAACTCTTGCCCGACGCCGTGGACTGGTCTTGATACTCCGTCAAAGAATTTCCAAGAATATTTGCTGTCCTGCATGAATGACGATGAGGAAATGAAAGAGTTTATTATTCGGCTGCTTGGATATGGGCTCCTTGGCGAAAAGCATTTGCACATTTGGGCCATTATGTATGGGCCTCTTTCACGTAATGGCAAGGATACTCTCATGAATACCATTAAGAATATTCTTGGGAAAAACTTGCACGTGCGCATCGGCACCTCGCTGCTTGTGGAACAAAAATTTCAGCAGGACGCAGAAAAGCCACAACCGGCTTTGCTTGCACTGCGTGGTGCCAAGCTTGCTTACGCCTCAGAGGCCAATGCCAGACAAGCTTTAGATCAAGCAAAAATTAAGGATTTAACTGGCGGAGGTTATATTTCTGCTCGTGGTATCACAGATAAGTTTGTGACCGAGTGGAAGCAATCGGCTTTGTTGCTGCTACTGACAAACTATTTACCCAAACTTGATACGGACGATGATGGCTTCAACGCACGTACCGTTTGTATTGAGTGGCCTGTGAAGTTTGTGCCTAACCCTACGAAACCGTGGGAGCGACAGATTGACTATGAGATGGCCAAAAAGTTGGAAGCTGAGGCTTCAGGAATTTTGGCGCTTATGGTGCGGGGCTGCCGTGAAGTTTTGCAGGACGGCCTGCGCATTCCTGAGCGAGTGCTAGCTTTCACACGGGATCAATTCTTCTTGCAAGATGACATTGGCCGTTTCTTGAAAGAGTGCTGCGAGGTGGAAGAGCCGCCAACAGGAGGGAGAGATTATACAACTCGCATGGCGTCATCGGAGCTGCTGAAGATTTGCAACTGGTGGTGCAAGAAGGTTCTTGGAAATTCTTACCCTTATACGCCTAAGAAATTTACACCGGCTCTTGAGAAGAAAGGAATACCCAGCAAAAAGAGTAGCGTGATGTATTACCTTGGTGTTTCTGTGAAGCCAGAAATATTGGACGAATATGAAGATGACTTAGCGGAAGAAAAGACCAAGAAAGGGGGCGCAAAATGAGCTCTTTTTTCTTAAAGCTCCCAAGCTCCCACGGGAAAAACAGCATTTTTTCCCCTAACCCCTTGGCACTATTATGCCTTGGGAGTGTGGGAGGAAAAATCCTATACACTCTTTGCGTGCGCCTATGCCTGTGCGCATACGTATGTATACATACTATCCTCCCATACTCCCAATATATAGAAAAAAGTATGGGAGAATGGGAACTTAGCTTCTATGGTTTGCCCCTTTGGGGATGGGAGCTTGGGAGGATTACCCATGGCTAGCATTCTTGACCTTTTACGTCGTTGCGTGGCGGGTGATAGTATTAAAAAAGCTAGCGCCATTAAGGGCGGTGAGTGGCATTCTCCTTGCCCCAAGTGCGGCGGAACTGATCGGTTTATCATCTTCCCTGAGCAGGACGGCGGTGCTCTTGCACGTAAAAATGGCCTTCGTGGTACTTGGTCATGCCCACGCCATTGTGATAATGGTGGAGATATTCTTGATTTTTGCACGGTGCATTTGGGATTATCCTTTACTGAAGCTTGTACAGAGCTTGGTATAGCTTTGGAAAAGCAAGAAAATGGTGCAAGACGTGCTTATCGTCCCATGCGCCAGTTACCCAAGCAGCGGGCTACAGCGTGGGTACCTGCGGCTTATGCAGCGCCTGCCGATGTGTGGGTTCAACAAGCCACAAAACTTGCACAGGAAGCCCATACTCGTTTGCTCGATGAGCGCAATATCATGACCTACCTTGCTAAACGTGGGCTGCCTATGGAAGCTGTAGTACGTTATGGCCTTGGCTACATCGAGGGCGAAGATAAAACCGGCACTTGCATCTTCAGGCAGCGTACATCTTTTGGACTGAGCCTTCGTACTAAAACTGACGGTAAGACAGTTCGAGCCCTGCGCATCCCTCGTGGAATTACCATTCCTTGTTGGGGGGACAGCCACCCAAGGAAAGCTTTGCGTATTCGCATTCGCCGCCGTGATGCAGACATTGATCGCACGAATCCTAAAGATCCAAAGTTTCAACTTATCCCTCAAGAGACCGCTCCGTACTCTGCGCCCATGATTTTATTCCCGCACGGCGTGTCTTTAGATTTGGCCACGTGGGTGGTGGTGGAGGCAGAGTTAGACGCCATGCTTGTGCATCATGCGTGTGGTGGGCGTGTAGGTGTTGTGAGCATTCTCACTGTATCGGGCAAGCCTGATAAGCGAGCGCATGAATTTCTTACAAGGGCAGCACGTATTTTGTTCGCCATTGATTTTGAGCAAAACGCACAAGGTGAGTTTCATACTGCCAAGCATTGGAAGTGGTGGAGCGAGCAATATTCACAGGCAAAACTATGGCCAGTGCCTAAAGGAAAGGATCCGGGCGAAGCTTACTCGCTTGGGGTGGATATAGCACAGTGGATTTTTTTAGCTATGCCTGAGGCAACAATTTATGAAGGTAAAAAAAGTGGGGATTTGGGAGCTAAAAAACTTGGTAAGTGCTGCTTTGGGGTAAAGGGAAAAGAAATTCGCCTGCCCTTGTATTTTACTTATGAAGATATACCGAGAGATGTGCGCATTTTAGCTAAGTTATGGCAAGGAAAGCCTATTTATTTTCAATGTTTTCATGATGCTGGGGGGAGTGTTATTGGCTTTGAATGGAATGCAGATGAGGCTTGGAAAAGTAAAAATCAAAAAAAATGGTCAGTATTTTTACGCTTTCAAGCTCGTTCTGCACATGTAAGGGACTGGGTTTTTAGCCATGTGGATACTTTTTTAACCGCAGACAATTTTTTGTTTGTGTTCGGTAGGGATGAGTGATGAGAGAATTACGTATTGAGTATTGGGATATAGAACGCCTTGTGCCTTATGAAAATAACCCACGTAAAAATGACCACGCTGTGGGCAAGATGGTGCATGTACTCAGCGAAGTGGGTTTTGTTACACCTGTACTTGCCAAATCTGATGGCTCACTCATTGATGGGCATTTACGACTTAAGGCTGCACTGGCCAGTGGTATTGCAACGATACCGGTTATTCCCATTGATGATTTGACTCCAGAACAAGTTCGCTCCTTGCGTATTCTTATTAATCGTTCTGCCACATGGGCAGAATGGGATGAAGATGCACTTATGCATGAAATGCAGTTGCTTTTGAATGCTGACTTTGATTTGAGCTTAACGGGCTTTGACCAAGGTGAGATTGACGATTTTCTTTTGCAGCTTGAAGTGCAAGAAGGCAAAGACCCTGATGCTATTCCTGACGTTCCAGTGAGCCCTCTTGTGCGTGATGGGGAGATTTGGCTTTTAGGAAATCATCGGCTGCTGTGCGGTGATTCCACCAGTGCTGCAGATATGCGCCGGCTTATGCAAGGCCATGAAGCTGATATGGTATGGACTGACCCGCCGTATAATGTGGACTACGCAGGGAAAGCTGGAAAAATCAAAAACGACAAAATGACTAAAGAGAAATTTGACCTTTTTTTAACCTCTGCCCATAAAGTTATGGTTGAGGTTTTACGAGCTGGCGGTGCCATTTATGTGGCTCACTCTGAAGCTGGTGATGGTATGGCATTTCGCCGGGCTTTTGTGGGAGCTGGTTTAAAGCTTGCGGCATGCCTTATTTGGCGTAAGCAGTCGGCTGTGCTTGGGCGTGGTGATTATCATCATCAGCATGAGCCTATTCTTTATGGTTGGAAGACCGGCGCTGCGCATAAATGGTATGGCAATCGTAAGCAAAAGACCATACGTGATTACGGCCTTCAAGCATTTGTTCCTCTGGAGGACGGCGCATGGCAGCTGCTCTTGGATGGTAAGCTGTACCGTTTGGAAGGTGAAGTGACGTTGCAGGAATTGCCCGGCACTGTCATCAGCGTGCCACGTCCTGTACGTTCTGACTTGCATCCCACCACCAAGCCGGTGGAGCTCATACAAAAAATGCTTGCCAACTCAAGCCCTGCACGTGGCCTTGTACTTGATCCTTTTGGTGGTTCCGGTTCTACGCTTATGGCTTGTGAAATTATGGGGCGCAAATGCTGCACCATGGAGCTTGACCCCAAGTTTGCTGAGGTAATCATTCGCCGCTGGCAAGATTTTACCGGCATGGAAGCAAAGCGTGAGCATGACGGTGCAACGCTTGAGAGTTTACTTGTATGAGTGCCAAAAGTGACACAAATAAGCGCATTTTTTGCGGCTCTTTTAGTGTCAGAATGGGCGCTAAAAGAGTGCGCTTTGAGATTGCAAAAGCAAGCTTGTTTGGCGGTGGTGAGGGTTTGTATAGAGTTCGTATGGCAAGACGCTGGCTTATGGATGCAGAGGGTAACTTTCAGTTGTTTGATAAAATTGGCCTTGCAAGTCTTATTGCAAATATGGCTCTTGAGGATGACGTTGCCGCCATTGCCAGGCCGGAGCTGCAAGATAAGATGCGAGTCAGCGTGTATGTGGGGGATGATGTCTATGGATTCCCACGCTATGAAGGCACGTGGACATCTTCCCCGCCCATTCTTGCAAGCGATGGTCGGTGGCATATAGCAGTGTTTCTCATAAAAAAAGGAGTGGTGTTTGTTCCCTGTGATGATGTGATAATGCGCAAGAAATAAAAGCGGGGCGGTACTGGCATACCGCCCCTTGGTAGTGGCTGAGCTGTTCCTCAACCCCAGAACCAAGTTGGAGAATAGCTTCTGTTGCAATATTTAGTCAAGAGAGGCCCTATGTGTAGTAAATTTCAAGTGAAGTAGGAGATACCGTGAACAATCAAGACAATAATGGCACCGGACGTGCTGCAATGATTGATGCCTTGCTCAAACAAAGCAAGGGTACGGATATTCCTGTTTTGATAAAGGCTAAGGAAATGGCAAAAAAAGCTGTTTCTGAGGAGCCGTCCAACGCAAATCTTGCAGCGCTCCAGCGTGTCTCAAAGATGCTGGAGGACGCAGAAATGACTACAGAGGTTATACAAAGCAATTTAAAAGGTGTTAAAGATGTACTTTTATATATTCAAAACGAACTTGGGCGCAAGGTAAAGCAAGCAAAGCTGTATCAAGATATAAAAAAAGGTTTGCTCAGGCGTGATAAGGCGGGCGGTTTTAATAGGCGTGAGGTGGATAAATATGCCACCACGCTCCCTATGGTGGAAACGCCTGAGCATGTGACCCGAGAAGTATGGGATGCGCAGCGGCGTAAAGATGAAGCGGATATTCGTATCAAAGAAGCTGACGCACGGCGCAAAGAATTGGCAGTGGCGGTGGCAGAGGGCAAGCTCATAGCTCGTGACATTGTGGATCAGGAGTTGGCGGCACGAGCTGTAGCTTTTAACGCAGCATTAAAAACTGCCATGGAAGCTAGAGCGCTGGAGTTTATACAGGCTGTGGGCGGAGAGCCAAAGCTTGCGCATCATTTTTTGGGTATTGCAGATAGTGTTGTGGATGATTGTTGCAACCGATATGCACAGCCCATGGAAATTGAGGTGACTTTAGATGCAAGTCTTGAAGACCATGACGACAGTGTCGATTCTGACACAAAATAAGGGGGAAAAAAGCGAGCGCATTGTGGTAAAGGATGTGCTCGCTTGGCTGCCACAAACTATGCGCCGAGCTTTAGGGTTAGGGTATAGTTTTAGCTTTTCTGCGCCTGAACGAGTGGTGCTGCGCAGGCAAAAGTACCTCACGCCTTCAGTGTGGGCAGAGAAAAGGCGTGTGGTGCGCATGTCGTCTTTACCCGGTAGATGGCAAAATTTATTTACGCCTTATCTTACGGGGATTATGGATGCGGCAAGGTTTCCCGGTGTGCAGGTGGTGATACTTTGTAAAACACCGCAAACTGGTGGATCTGAAGCCGGCCTTAATATTCTTGGGCAAATGATTGAGATGTCACCAGGGCCTGCCATGGTGGTTTTTCCTGATGAACTTACAGCCAAGGAAAACTCCAAGGATAGAATTTTGCCCATGATACAGGATTCTCCAAGGCTGCGTGGTTATATGTCTGGTTCTGTAGATGATGCTTCAAGCATTCGTATTAACCTTAAGCATATGCCCATTTATCTTGGTTGGTCAGGCTCGGTATCACGTCTTGGCAACAAGCCCATTCGTATTCTGATTTTGGATGAGCTTGATAAATATCAGAATCCTAAAAAAGAAGCGTCTTCTGAATCTTTGGCAGAAAAGCGTACCACCACATGGAAGTCACGGCGTTTTATTTTCAAGCTGTCTACGCCTACCACGGAAGATGGCCCCATTTGGCGAGCGTTCACCGAAGAAGCTCATGCTCGTTTTGATTTTCATGCCATTTGCCAAAAGTGCGGCACTGCGCAGCAAATGATTTTTGTAAATATAGGCTGGCCAGATGAAGCAAATGATCCTGAGAAAGTAGCTTCGGATAGGCTAGCTTGGTATGAATGCGCTCATTGTAAAGCGCATTGGTCTGACGCAGATAGAGATTTAGCTGTTCGTGCAGGTTTTTGGGTGGAGCGTGTGAGTGGTCTTGAGCTCTTTGCTCACTTACACCAATATGCTTCCGTGAAGCTCGGCTTTCATTTACCCTCTTGGTATTCGTATTTCGTGTCATTATCTGAGGTGGCAGGTTCTTTTTTAAAGCATAAAAAAAGCGGGCGCATTGAGGATTTGAAGGAATTTTCTAACCAGTATTGTGCGGAGCCATGGCAAGAAGAATATGCGCTGCGCTCAGAAGACGCTATTCTTTATCTTTGTGACGATAGGCCACGTGGCGCTGTACCAAGTATGCGTGAGGGCTTGCCACGAGTGGCATGTTTGCTTGCTGGTGTGGATACGCAAGGAGAAAATGAAGAGAAAGGGCATTTTCGTTATGTGATTCGTGCTTTTGGCTTTGGGGATATGGAGGAAAGCTGGCTTGTGCAATCTGGCATTGTACCATCTTTCGCTGCGCTTAATGAAGTGCTTTGGAAAAATGTGTACCGAGACGCTGATGGGCGTGAGCATAAAGTGCGTGCTTGTATGATTGACGCCATGGGACGGCGTACCAAGTCGGTGTATGCATGGTCTATTAAACATCGTGGAAGGGCTTTCCCTTGGCAAGGTGTGCATTCCATGACGCAGCCTTACACGCCGTCACCGCAAGAATATTACCCTGATGTGCGGGGTAATAAGGTGAAAATACCGGGTGGGCTTAATCTATGGCGCTGCGATACCAAGTTCTTTAAGTCTGACTTGTCGCATAAGCTTAGCATCATGCCTGATGATCCAGGGGCTTTTCATTTACATAGCAATGGAGCAGGGGAGCTTGAGCAATATGCCAGGGAAATGTGCGTAGAAGTATGGGATGACGCAAAGCAAAATTGGATTAACCCAAAACGGCGCCCTAATCACTACTGGGATTGTGAGGTGATGGCTCTTGCTTTGGCGTATATTTTAGATGTGCGTAAGATTGCCACGCCAACGGGGCAAGAGCAAAACACGAAAAAAATAGATACTCGTAGGCAACAGCAAGCTTTGCGAGGAAATTCCATAAATAGGTTTGGGAGGTAATATGATGGATTTGCATGACAGATTGAATTGGCAGCAAGCTTGTGAGGTGCTTGGTTGCAGTAAGTCCATGTTGTATAAGCTGGTGGAAAGTGGGAACTTAAAAGCTTATGGTGTTGGTAAGCGTTGCCGTTGGTATAGTCGTACAGAATGTTTGGATTATTTGAAAAAAAATGTTTACTAGATGTCAATGTATGAGTGCCTAAGATAAACTATACCTTAGGTGCTCATACATTTGCTCACTTAACAAAAGGTACCAATCTTTTTAGAGATAGATCTAAGATAATTTTATAATATTTATCACTATTTTTTCTTGAGATAGTTCTCAACTGCTTTTTTGCCTTCATCGAAAGTAAGTTTAGACATTTTATTTCCTATCATTTCTTGAAGATCATTTGGAGGGGTGAACTGTGGGTGACAGAAAAATATCTCACTGGTATTTTCTGCGGCATAGTGATTAAATTTTGATATATCAACTTTAAAATCTCCTTTTTTTCCTACCAGTAATATATCTTTTGCTATTGGAAATAAAATTACACAACTCGTAGCTTCGCTCTGAAAGCCAACAGGTGAAGAACCTTCTTCTGTTATTACTACTGCGATACAATCAGGTAGTATAAAATTATAATTTGTATCTTTTTTAATTACCCAGGTGAATGATGAATAAAATTCTGGAATATTACGTGATTCATAAACTTGTGCAAGCCCTTTTGTGTGTCCATCTTTTACGATATTTGGTATTTGAGACAGTGTATGATCTACTATTGAATTAAAATTATCATAAGTCTGATCTAAAGATTTTTCAATGATAGTAGGATTTTTATCAAAGTAATTTGTTGCTATTTTTAAGAAAAGTTTTTTATTTATTTGAATTTTTTCTTTGTTTTTGTCATAATAATCGCTAATATTTTGCAAAGCCGCTTCTCTTGCACCGGATTTAGTATGTTTTTTAAATTCTTCTCTTGTTAAGCTATCTTGTAAACATGTTACTGTGTCTTTTGCAAATGAGCTGAAAATATCTCTAAAAAACTTTGTTCTTATATTAAAAAAATGAATTACTTCACTAGCTATATTTTTAAAAACTTCACTGTCGTTAGGAAGTTTTCGTAAAGTAGACATATGTTTTTGGAGAGATGATGCTTCATGATCAGTAAGAACATCGTCTAGCGACATGTCATCTGCAGGAGAGTAAAAATCTCGCATTGCAGCAGTATCTTTGATGTTTGTCTCGTAAGTCGAATCTTTTTTATGTACAGAAATTTTTGTATTAACTTTTGAAAATCCTCTTAATAACATTTGCGGGATATAGTGCTGTTTGCGGCAAATATTTTTTTTCTTCATTATGAAAACTCCTGAAATCTAACTTAAATAACGATGACAAAGTAATGAATATAAAAAAATAAATTTTTTGTCCACATATTCTACCTGTTCCATGTATTCCACCTGTTCCACGACAAAGCTTTTCCTCTGTGCTAATTGATAGTTCTATGACTAACATATGGACAAAGGAAGAACTCCACTCATCTTTAGCCGATTGGAAGGCTGCCTATAAAGCTGCATCTATGGGTAAATCATACACCATAGGTGGGCGTAGTCTTACACGCCAAGACCTCCCTCAAATTCGTGAGCAGTTAGATTATTTAGGCAGGGAGCTTCGTGCTCTTGAGCATGGTTCGTCCTTGCAGATGCGTAGAGCCTTGGTGATACGATGAAAGGTGTGGCACGCAAAAGAACACAAGCACTTGCTGTGGGTAGTGGCCGTGTGGCACAGCCAAGCCGTGATGCCGGAGCGCATCGTGGTTCTTTAGCCGGGTATCACGGGCCGCAAATTTATAATCGCCATGCAGAGCAGTATGAGCGCCATGTTATGCAGCGGCGCACGGAAGACCTTTTTGCCAATGACTGGGCGGCTCGCTCTGGCATAGATGCCATTGCCAATAATGCCGTGGGTACGGGGCTTGTGCCTCAAGCTTTGCCGGCTTCTGAGCTTTTGGGCATTAGTAAAGAAGAGTCCCGAGCTTTTGCCCGTTCTATGGAGCGAGTGTGGAAGCAGTGGACAAGCGAAGCCCACTATGCAAGCCAGTTGCATTTTGCAGATTTGCAATATTTAGGCTTACGTACTTTGCTCAAAACTGGTGAAATGCTGCATGTGCCTGTGATGCTTTCTGAGGCTGAGCGTGTAAACCAAGGTCGTACTTTTTCTCTCTGTATACAAAATCTTGCACCGCAAAGACTGGTGACACCTGCAGACTATGTGTCTGACCCACTGGTCTATGACGGTGTGCATATGTCCTCTCAGGGCGGGGCCCAAGGGTATTATATTGCCCTTCCGCAAGATGGTGGAGTAGGCGCTGTTTTAAACTCCTCAGTGTCTGCTCCTTCTTCTACGCAGTGTGCCTACTTGCCGGCTCGTATTGGCCATAGACCCGGCGTATTCCATATTTTTAGACATGATACCGATGAGCAAGTGCGTGGTATTTCCCCTCTCGCCACGGGCATACGGCTTTTTAGGCATTTAGCCGATGCGCTGGACTATGAGTTGTATGCCCAAGTTATTGCCGCAGCCTTTCCTATCTTTTTTGCCACAGAACATCCACCTACTGGTATGGCAGCTTATCCCGGCATTGCGGATATGTCTGGTGCAGGCCCTTCTGCGGGAACTTTGGATACTACGGGACAAGAACGCTCTGATTATTTACCCATTGAACCGGGGTCTATGCTGTATGGGGCGCAAGGTGAGAAGCCTGAAATTTTAGAGAGCAAGCGCCCATCGGCGAACTTCGCTTCCTTTGTGGAAATCATTATGCGTGCCATGTCTGCCTCTCTTGGCATTCCTTATGAGTCTTTAAGTAAAGACTTTTCTAAGACCAATTATTCTTCTGCACGTGCTGCGCTCAATGAAGCGTGGAAGATGTATCTTTTTTATCGCCAATGGTACGCACGCATGTATTGCCAACCCATTTTTGAGATGGTCATGGAAGAAGCTTATCTGCGTAATCTTTTAGTGTTACCGAGGGCAGCCCAAAAGGGATTTTATGAAGCACGTAAACTTTGGTGCTCCGCTTCTTGGGTGGGGCCTGCTCGTGGTTCCATAGACCCTGTGAAAGAAATTACAGCCATTGTTACGGCGGTGGATAATAAGCTTATGACCTATGGCGAAGCGTGGAAAGAGCGTGGCGGTGACTTTGATGAAGGCTTAGAAATTATGATGGATGAAGCCAAGCGCATGGCTGACCTGCCCAGTAAAGAAGATAAGACTGCCACTACTGACCACGCCACCCATGAAGCTGATGATCAAGATAGTGAGCATCAGCAAAACCATACGGAGAATGACGATGCTTGATAAACTATGGGCATTGCCCCCAGATATGGCAGAAGAAGTATTGCGCTCTTTGTATGTGCAAACAGAACAGCAAGCGGCTTTGTACTCTGTCACTAATGAATCAAAAGATGCCTACGCCGTTGTACAAGGTGTGGCTGTTATACCCATTGATTTGCCCATAACCAGAGGGGATACGGTTTCCTCTTGGTCTGGTAGGCGTCTTTCCATTGGTCAGGACAGCATTCGCAAAAGCCTTATGGCTGCCTATGCTGATACCGCCGTAAAAAGCATATTGCTATCTATTAACAGCCCCGGTGGTGTGGTGCATGGCACTAAAGAGCTGGCGGACTTTATAGCTCAGTCTCCTAAGCCTATAGCCTCCTATGTAGATGGTTTGTGCGCATCGGCAGCCTTTTGGCTTGCCGCTGCCACAGGCCGTATTTTTGCGCCGCAAACGGCAAGCGTGGGAAGTATTGGCGTTATTCAAACGCATATTGATTACAGCTCTTTGTATGAAAGTATAGGCATTAAAATTACGCATATAACTGCAGGTATTTATAAGGCCACAGGCTCTGCTTATAAGCCGCTTTCTGAAGAAGACGCCACCTATTTGCAAAAGCATGTGGCAAATATACATGCCATTTTTAAAACAGATGTAAAAAATGCCCTTGGGCTTAGTTTAGCTGATGCCCTGTGGGGTGAAGCACAGCTTTTTGTGGCCAGTGAAGCAGAGCCATTAGGGATTGTGACTGCCATTGTGCAAGACCAAAACCACGCAATAACCATGCTCTCAAAAGAAGCAAAGGAGAATGTTATGGATAAAGTAACCTTAGCCGCAAATCACCCTGATTTGTTGGCAGAAATTCAAGCGGAAGCTGTGCAGGATATGACAGCCAAGGCTAAAGATGAGCAAGACGCTTTGCTTGCCGTGGTCAAAGCCTGTGTGGGTGATGAGGCCATGGCAAGTGTTGATGCTGCGCTTAAGCAATGCTCGGAAGCAAGTTTGACGCCTGCGCAAATAATGGTGCTTGCGCCTTCTTTGGTAACAGCAAAGAGCGCCTCTGTGAAAGAAGATAGCGAAGCCACAGCGAAGTCCGCCATTTTGACAGGTCTTCAAAATGCTTCGCCTGAAGCCCTTAGTGCTAACCCTAAAAATGTACAGACGCCGCAAAGTGGAAAATCTGCTTTGGTGTCTGATGCAGAAAACCGCGCCGCCCAAGTGCAAAATAAGGGCTAAGGAGTAAGTTATGAGCTTATACACTGAAACTGTAGATAAAGGTGCAAGTCTTTCTGATTTGCTTATTTTTGAAATTAACACTGAATACAGCCGTGAGGCCATTACCCTGACATCCAGTGATGCGGTTATGCCCATGGGTACTGTGCTTGCGCAAGGTAGCTCTGGTGCCTATGCCCCTTTCACCGGTGCTGAAGGGCAAACGGCTTCTGCTGTGCTTGTGAAAACCGTACCGGCCAAGGCAACAAATGCTGTGGCTTTAGTGCGTGGCGCAGTGCTCAATGGGGAGGCTCTTGAATGGGGCTCAACCTCTGAAGCCAATAAAACCCTTGGCCTTGCCAGCCTGAAAACCGCAACCGTTATTGTAAGGAGCTAAACCATGCCTATGCAAAATTTGACTGCCTTTACTCAGGCAGAAATGACCCAAGCTATTAATAAATTACCTGCCATGCCCATGCGCCTTGCTGCGCTTTTTGGTCAAGAATCGGTGCGTACCACACATGTGGATTTAGACATTAAAAAAGGGCGCATTACCTTGGTGTCGAATCAAGACCGCTCCGCTGCTGCTCAAAGCCTTGCCGGGAAAGGGGATGCTCGCTCTCGCAAAACCATTCAAACAACGCATTTACCGCAAGAAGATAATATTCGCCCAGAAGATGTGCAAGATGTGCGCTCTTTTGGCACCAATGAGCCAGAGCCTGTGGTGGTGGCCGTAAATAACAAGCTAGCTATCATAAAAAATAACATTGATATGACTAAGGAATGGCATCGCCTTGGCGCGGTAAAAGGTGTGATTTTAGATGCCGATGGCTCTACAGAATTGCTCAATTTATTTAACCTTTTTGGGGCTACGAAAAGTACAGGTACGCTTACCATTCCCACCACGGAAAGCGTTAAAGATAACCCTGTGCAAAAAGCCATTCTTACTGCCAAACGCAGCGTTGACGCCGGTATGGGCGGCGTGCCTTTTATGCGCATTGAGGCTCTCGTGGGTAGTAATTTTTATGACGCCCTTGTGGGCAATAAATACGTGCGGGAGGCCTATGCTCTTTGGTCGGCTAACCAAGCTTCTTTTGGCGATAATGATTACCGCAAGCGTGGATTCACTTACGGCGGCGTGACTTTTTATGAAGCTAGTGAAGTGGTGGGCGGTAATACCTTGGTGGAAGCTAATAAAGCACATTTTTACCCAGTAGGGTCTGGCATATTTACGGAATATACCGCCCCTGCCAACTGGATGAGCGCAGTAAATAGCTATGGCTTGCCGTATTATGCGCAGATGATACCCCTTGAAGGTGATAAGGGCTTTAAAGTGGAAGGGCAGTCTAACCCGTTGATGCTCTGCAATTTCCCCGAAGCATTGTATGAACTAACTGCCGCCTAAACTTAAAGTACATCTTTAAGAGTAAGCTCCATGATATTTGAAAAACCTTTTTGGAAATATGTAGGTACTAATATGGCAAATTTTGAAGAAGCTTATGCCCCTGTGAAGCAGTGGGAAGGCGGTTGGTGCGATGTGTACGGCGATGCCGGCGGCGAAACGTATGCCGGCATTGCTCGTAACTTTTTCCCCCAGTGGACGGGGTGGGCCATTGTGGACAATGCCAAAAAGCATGCTTCCTTTGCTGCCGGTGCACGCACGTTTAGTGCACATTTGGCAAGTGTTGAAGGTTTGGCTGATATGGTGGCGGATTGGTACCAAACAGAGTGGTGGGACGTAATGGGGCTTGCACAGTTTCCGCAAGCTGTTGCCAATGAGCTTTTTGAGCAGGCTGTTAACCTTGGGCGCAATGGCTCTGGGCGTTATGTGCAGCGGCTGTGCAATGCCTTTAATTGGCGCAGAACTGCTGCCGGCGAAGATCGCTATTTTGATGACCTTGTGGAAGACGGCGCTCTTGGCCCCAAATCGTTAAAGGCCATTGCGCTCTTGCTTGAAAATAGGGTGGCAGATGATGTTTTTGTGCATGCTTTGAATGGCTTGCAAGTGGGGCATTATATTGGCCTTGGTGCTAAGAATTTTCATCATCGTAAGTTTGTAAGTGGATGGCTTACTCGTACTTAAGAGGCTGTTGAAAAAGTGCAATCTACGTTGTCAGACTCGTACTTTACACTTTTTGAACAGCCTGTAGGAAGATGTTAAGAAGCGAAGTAGCAAAAACTACGCAGTGTTATCTTAAAGGAGAGCATTATGGATTGGGGAACACTTGGCAAAAGCTTACTTTCAACAGTACCCGTCATCGGCTCCATTTTGGGAGGCCCTCCGGGCATGGCTCTTACGGCTGTGGGTGGTTTGGTGGGGTCACTCTTTGGTGTGGAGCCTGACCCCATATCTATATCACAAGCCATAGCTTCTGACCCTGATGCTTATGTAAAGCTTAAAGCTCTTGAAGATAAAGAAAAGGCAAGATTGCATGAGTGGCAAGTGGTGCAATTGCAAGCGGAGCTTGCCAATGTGGTGTCTGCCAGAACCCGAGAAATAGAGCTCGCTAAGTCTGGCCATGCTGCCTCGTGGGGGACGTCTATCATAGCGTTTATCGTCACTGTGGGTTTTTTTGGCATGCTGTATTTGCTGTTTATTTACGGTGAAGAAAAGCTTGGCGCCAGCGGGCTTATGCTCATTGGTATTTTAGGCTCAGCCTTTGCCTCTGTGGTGAATTATTATTTGGGTTCTTCGCTAGGGTCTGCTCAAAAAAACACTTTGCTAGCTACACAGCAGGAGAAAAAGCATGACTTTTAGTGGCCTTGAGTCCGTGCTTTTAGCAAGTTTTTGCTCTTTGGTGGTGGGAATAGCTGTGCGTATGCGTAGTGTAAGCCCTGCTGCTTGCCAAATCCATCGTGATGCCAATGAAAAAGTGGTTAATCAGCTAAAAAAAAGCAATGACATACAATTTAGAATGCTGCGTGTTTTGGTGGCACATTCTGATTTGCCGGCAGAAATTAAAGCTGAAATTCTTAATATGACGGAGTAGCAGCGTGTCTTTTAAAGAACAATTGCAAAAAGACGTGGCGTCCATTTTTTTAAATGCAGAGGAATTTGCGGCAGAAGAAGAAATGGGTTTTGAGCTAGAAGATGGTACGATATTTACCATGATTTTACCTGTGCTTACCGATGAAGCCGAAACGAGCCATGCCAAAAAATTTGAGCCTGAAATTGGGCAAAGGCGTGAAGTGCTGTGGTTGCCTACGCTTTCCCTCACAGAAGCGGCGGTTACTGTGGGTTCTGTGGTGGTGTGGCGTGGTGAAGAATGGGGCGTTGAAAAATGCCGTGATGAAGACGGCGTTACACGACTTGAGCTTTTATATAGGTAGGTAAGGTATGAGCACGTATATTGGTTCAACAAGAAATAGTCTTAGTGTCCAGATTTCCGGTGAGGATAAGGTGAGGGCTCTATCTACTCGTTACAATCTTTTGCCAGAGCAAGTGCAAAAGGCTTCTGTAAGAGCCATTAATAGAGCTTTGAGCTCTGTGCGTACCCTTGGCGCTCGTATTGCTCGTGAAACGTATACCGCCCCCACAAGAGAGCTTACCCAAAATATTAGGGTTAAAAATGCCAAAGCAAATGACGCTGCGGGGCAAATAACTTTTTATGGATATAGGGGTGTTTCTTTACATTTATTTCAGCCAAGGCCTAAAACTCAGCCCAATTATAAAGGGGTAAACCCTAAAAAACGTAATCCAAGGGCGGGGGTAAGCACCAAGATAAAAAGTCAAGGTACACGTAAGGTAAAGCTTGGTCCCAATGGGGAAAAACCTTTTTGGGCAACCATGAAGAGTGGTCACCGTGCTTTGTTTTATCGCACAACAAACAAGCCAAATCCCATACAAAAGCTTTTTGGCCCATCGCCCATTACAGCACTTTTAAATAAAGATGCACAATCTCGTTTGCAAGATCGGGCAGATTCTGTTTTTAGCAATCGCCTTAAGCATGAAATAAAGCGCCTTATGGAGAAGATGTAATGGAAATTTCTAATTCTTTTGATATTTGCGCTGGTATTGCTGATGCCCTCATAAGCAATAAAGCCTTTGCCGATTTGGCACAAGGTGCTTACGGCAAAGACTGGACTGTAGAAATAGGTTTTGATGGCCTAAGGCAAGATTGGAAAAAGGCCGCTCCTTTTTGCATTCTTTTGCCGCAAACCATGGAAAACGATGGCGAAGGAAATATTACTTATGGCACGGGAATACTTTTGGGTGTGGTGGATAAGAGAATGGGGGAAGAATCTACACGCCATATGCAGGGTATTGCCTTTTTAAGCGCTCAGGCCATGCCCATGCTTATTCACATAGTTCAAAATGCTTTAGATGGTATGCATGGTGTGTCTTTTTCACAATATGAGTGCGAGTACGACTATGAAGCATTTCCCCTTATTTACTGTAATGTGGGGCTTACATTTACGCAACGCTTAGCCATAGGCGGAAGGAGAAAATAATGTCTAATTTTAATCAGGTGAGCGGCGGCAATTGTCGCCTGGCCATGTACCGTGAAACGGCGCCCGGCGTCATTGATGTAGCAGACAGTGGCGTCATCTTATCCATGATGAGTGAAACCATGTCCGTGACGCCGGTGAAGGAAAATTCTGCTGTGATTTCTGGTAAGCGTGGCGCTGGCAAGCCCTATGAAGGCACGCCGGAATATAGCGGCGGCGTGGTGCTAGCCTCCTATGCGCCTTTGCTTGGGCATATTTTGCGTGCTCTTTGCGGCGCCCCTACCACCACCACAGAAATAGCGGTGGATATTGCCGGCGCAGTGGTGGACGAAGGCGCAGGTTATGTGGGCTTGCCCTGCACGGCCAATACCTTTGTACAAGATACCGTTGTTACCATTGCCGATACCACAAATTATGATGGCACGTACCGGGTGGAATACGGCACTGATGCCACAAAAATTGTCATAAAATCTGCCTATACGGCGGAGGATATAGCCGCCGCCACAGCCAAGCGTGGGCGCACTACTGAAGCTTTTTATAAGCATGAATTTGTATTGCCCAAAAAACAGCCCACGGTGACCTTAGAAAAATACTTGGCCTTTGATGAGGGCGCTGCGGCTAACCCTTATGAGCTTTTTTCTTTTTGTAAGCTTAATGGCATAAATTTTGGCTTTGGTGAAGGCAATGAAGTGAGTTTTGAATTGGATTTTAGCGTAGGCTCCGGCGAATATAAGCCGACACCTGTAAGTGCCACAGAGCCTACTTTGCTGCCTGCTTTACCTTTTCAAGATAAGGAATTTGCCTTGTGGATTAATAATAATCGTGTGGGCGATATTCAAAGCGGCAATGTGGAAATGGCCTTTGGTATTGAAGCCGGTATGGCTGTGGGCGACCTTGGCAAACGTAGCCGTCAACCAGAAGGCGACCCTGTGTGCACATGCACGCTGACGGCATTTTTAGAGCATGATGAATATACCACGCTTTCGCAAAATTCCACCACGGTGCCTTTTTCTCTTTCTTGCTCCGGTGCGCAAGGGGAGGAGTTTCGTGTAAATTTCCCCGAAACTGAGCTCACCACTGGCGGCGCACCCATAGAAAGTAAATCCGGCCTTACTCAGGAAATTACGGTAACGGCTTTTGTGGATCAGAGTGAAAGCGTGGTGACGTATACGCTTATTAACCGTGTAGCTTCTTATGCATAAGGAAAAATACAATGAATTATACAGAAAAAACATTACACAGTGGCAAAGTGGTGCAAATTCGCCCTCTTACTTGGGAAGAATATTGGAATATTAACCTTGAGCGCCTTAAAATGTCGCAAGATATTTCTGCTGACCCTCATGAAAAAAAAGACGAGGTGCTCTTTTTAGAAAAGACACGCACCATACGTGAAAAGCCTTTGAATTATTGCGTGCAGGGCTGGGCAGAACTTAAGCTTGAGCTTTCTTTATCTGAAGTTTTGGAGCTTGAAAAACATATTGATGATGTAAGCAAGGCTCCGGTAGCTGAGGGAAACTCCTAGCTTATGGTCGTTACTATGGCCATAAGGAAAAAATAGAACATTGTGAGCTGTGCCGCAAGAATGCGCAGCGTAAAAGAAAAAAACTTGAATGCGCCGCTTGCGAAAATAACCCGCCACAGCTGTTGGCTGAAAATTCTAGTGCGTGGAAACTTTGGTGTCTTGTGCAAACGCAGTGGCGTGTGGGCATGAGCCTTGTGGGGTTAGATTATCCTGCCGTGCTTGCGGTGGCAAACATATATAACATTGAAGTTACGCAAGAGCTTTTTGTAAAAATACAAGCTTTGGAGCGTGAAACCTTAGTCTTGCAGCATAGTAAAAATAAGATAAAATGAGGAAGCCCTTATGAGTAGTAAAAGCAGTCAATATACCATGACCATATCCGCTACTGATAGGGCTTCTTCTGCGTTTAGGCAGGTGGCGCAAAGCTCTAAGGCTTTAGGGCAAGAGATTGGAACGCTAGATAAAGCCCTTACCGGCATTGGTGGTGCTCTGAGTGGTGCTCTGGGTGGAGCGCTGGGCGGCGGTGACCTTTTTGCCGCTGCCGGCGGCGTGCTTGGTGGTATATCTGCCACGGCATCTTTGCAGGAATTTGGTAATTTTGAAAAAGCCCTTTGGGAAACCACCAAGGTTACTGATCAGGCCACGGCAGAAATTAAAAAGAAAATGATGGAAATACCTGCGGAGCTTGGTTCTGCCACGGAACTTACCACGGGGTATTATCAAATTATTTCTGCAGGCATTACCGACCCTGTGAAAGCTATGGAAATGCTTGTGGTGGCCTCGCAAACGGCGAAGGCTGCAGGGGTAGAGCAAGCCACGGCGGTGAATGCCCTTGGCAAGGTGATGAATGCCTATGGCCATGATGTGTTAGATGCAGCCACGGCGTCTAATATGTTCTTCACTACGGAAAAGCTGGGCATGACCAATGTGCGTGAGCTTGCGCCGCTCATGGGTGACCTTGCCGGCATGGCAAAATCTCTTGGGGTAGAATATTACGACCTTGCCGGATCCATGGCGCTTATCACGCAAACTTCCGGCTCTGCCAGTGAGGCGTCCACACGTTTACGCTCGCTTATGAGTGAGCTGGCAAAGCCTGCCAAAGATTTGCAAGAAGCGTATGATGCCATGGGCATTGTATCCTTTGAAAGCCTTTTACAAGAAGAAGGCTGGGCAGGGGCTTTACGTAAAATAGAAGAAGGCGCACAAAAAACAGGAAAATCTTTAGCGCAAACCTTTAGCTCACAAGAAGCCTATCAGGGCTTTTTAAAGCTTATGAAGGACAATTTTGCTGTACTTCAAGCTTTTGGTGAAGAAATTAAAAATACCAATGATGCGCTTGATAATGCCTTTAGCGGCTATACAGAAATTCGTGAAGCACAATACAGTACCTTAGCCAGTAATTTTGCTAATTTAAGCATACGTGCCGGGGAGAATTTTAGAGGTATTGAGTCTAGCGGGCTTGATATTTTAAATGCCAGCTTAACCCATTTGAACAAAAACTTTCATGATGCATCTAATAATGCTCTTATTTTTGGTACGGCTTTAACCACGCTTATTGCCACCAAAAAGCTGGCAGGCTTGCAACTTGGTACTCTTGGGGCGCAGTATAGCACCTTTGGTGGCGTGGTTATGCAAACTTCCACCACCATGAGCAGAGTGGCAACGCTGGCTAAAGGCGCAGGGGCAAGCTTACTTTCTGCTTTTGGCGGCCCTGTTGGGGTAGCTGTTACAGCGTTAGGCGCCGGGATGGCTTACCTTGCCACACGGGAAAGTGAAGCCGAAAGAGCGGCAAGGCTACTTGATGAAGCGCAGCGTGGCGTGGCCACTGCGCTGGATGCTAGCACCAAAGCAGCAAATAATTTTTCTGGAGAGCTTGGGGCAGCTGCAAAATTGCAATTGGAGTTGGCGGAAAGTAAAGCTGTGGAGTCTGCTGTGGCTCAATGGGAGTTAGCTACCAATGCTGTAGATGAATATGTAAAAAGCCAGTCTCGTAGTATATATGTAGGTAAAGGAATAGGTGAATTATATTATCCTAATAGCGAGCTTCAAATTTATGTAGATACATTTGATAACCTTGTAACACAGCTTCAAGATGGCGCCATTGAAAGTGAGCAGTTTGATAATAAAATTGCTTTATTTATTGAGCAGCTTTTAGCCGGAGACCAAGCAGCCAAGGGCTTTGGGGAAAGTCTTAAAAGTATGGTTTCTGAAGGTTTTTTCTCTAATATAACACGAGCAATAAATGATGTTTGGAGATTAAGAAGAGCACAAGAATTGGCTGCAGGTGAATTTATGGGGCCTTTGCCAGCAACGCCACAAACTAAAGAGACAAAGCCAAGAACATTTGTCGGTGGTGGCAGTGGGGACTCTGAAGCCAAGCGTAAAGCCGAAGAAGCTGCTCGTGCTCTTGAAGCTCTCAATGAAAAGTATGACCAGCTCACCATGACGGAACGAGCCTTTGAGGAGTCTCAGCTTGTTAAATGGATAAATGAGCAACTGCAAATATTACCTGCCTATGAAGAAAAGATTCTTGCCACTGCGGCGGCGCAGCGTGAGCTTTGGGCAAAAGAGGATAGTGAAGAAGCTGACGCTAAAGCCAAAGAAAACCTTGATGTGCAATTGCAATTTTATGAGCAGCTCATAGCGGCAGGCGGTGAATACGCCGGGTTAATAAGCTTGCAAAATCAGGCCATAGCTGCACAAGCAGAGGCATGGAAATTGGCAGGTATACCGCAAGAGTATATTAACCAAATGACCTATCTTACACAATTGCAAACGGCTACGGACTGGAGCTCTGGCCTTGAGCGTGGCTTTTTAGCATTAAAAAAAGACGTACAAGATACAGCTTCGCTCATGGAAGATGGCCTTGGTTCTGCTATTAATTCGGTATCTAGTAGCTTCACGACCTTTTTGCAGGGCGGTGCGCAAGATTTTAAGACCTTTACCAATTCCCTTTTACAAGATTTGCTTAATCTTGGCATCCAAATGATGACACAACAGGCTATTAAATCGCTTTTTAGCATGATAGGTGGAGCTTTTAGCTTTGGTATGGGCGGTGGAGTAAGTTCCGTTTTTAGTAGCGGCATAAGCTCTATTGCTGGCGGTAGCATGGGGTCTTTGGGCGGCATATCTAGCTTTATTTTCCATGATGGCGGCGTAGTGGGTAGCGCAAGCGCAGCCACTCGCACAGTGCCTATGTCCACATTTGATAATGCACCCAGACTGCATAGCGGTGGCTACATGTCGAGCAGTTCAGCCATGTCTTACGATGAACGCCCTGCCATATTGCAAACAGGCGAGAATGTTATTTCTCGTGTGGATAGTGGTAATTTAGGCGCCAAGCTTGACCAAATTGCTAGCTTGCTTAGCGCTCAGCAGAACACGCAAAGTCAGAGCGGTGGCAGCACCAGTGTGGTGCTCGTGGACGACCAACGCAAGGTAAAGGACTACTTACTGAGCCCCGAAGGTGGCAAGACATTTGTGACCATGCTGAACAACAACAGGCAATCTGTGCAGAATATATCTAACGGCGGGAGAGGGTAAACGCTATGCAACAATATGTGAAATACGACGCAGTAACCAAAAAAGTGACCGATTACGCACCTAAGACTTTAGGCTCAGTGAGTAATTACAATTCTACCGCTAACCATGCGCAATTGGTGGCAGACGGTTGGGAGCTGAACCATTTACAGAGTGGTAAGGATGGATGGTATTTGTGGGGCTATGCGCCGCAAGAAACCTTACATGAAAAAGCATTGCCTTTGTCTATGCCCAAAGAAACCTTTGTGAACATGGTAGAGGTTCTTACCACAGCCTATGCCTCAGGAGACCCAACAGGACAAGCACAGGCTATTACGTGGACGACCATAAAAGCGTGGATGGAAGCAAGCCCTGATATTGAAAAGCTTTTCATTGTTGCAACGGAAGTCAAGAGAAACGACCCCAAACTTGACGAGGTTGTACAGGATTGGGCGCCAGATTTTGTATTTTTCTTAGACATTATGTTTGCGTATCAAAATGAGATATTGCAAGAAATAGATTTGGCTAAAGAACAAGGCAGACCCATTGACTTAACGCCTTTATTGAACGGCGTAAGCGTTATTGACGACACGCCACCGCCTTACGTTGAGCCGGAGCACATCCCCACAAAAGAAGTGTCACTAGCTTATGATGTGGCGGAACAGCTTAACGTAGATGGCAATATCAAATTTGTTTTGCCTATGCCCTTGGCTGAGGGCGAGAGCAAGATCCGTGCAAGTATGCACATAGAAAAAGAAACAGCTATAGACTGGGGTACAGCTGTTTTCTACGGTGGGCGTGTTCCTACGGTAAAAGTTGGTTCCTACTATAATGTGCTGTGGGAATACAACACCATGCGCAAGGCTTGGCTCTGCGGAGTAGTGGAGGGCTAGGCTATGGACTTCTCTACTATTGTCTATGCCCAAGCGGCGAGTGAGGTGACAGAATTTCGTATGCGAGTGGTTTACACCAGTGGCGGTGTGAGTGACTTGACGTATTCTTTGGGGCAAAAAGCAAATTTTTTAAGTGCGATAAAACCTAACGGCGGCACACTCAACTCTCTCGTATCTATCCTTGTAGAAGCTCCAGTCGGGTGGCTGAGCGGCAGTGACTGCGTCAATTTATTTTATCATACCTCTTATGGGGGGTACAACGTATGCACAGAATTAGATATATCTAATTTGGATGTGTCCTTGTGTACAGATTTTACAGGATGCTTTAGAGGGGTCAAAGCACTAGGCAGCATAGACTTAACCCCTTTTTCAGAAGCAAAACCGACCAATTTATCTTATTTTTTAGGTGAAAATAATGCTTTAGTGACAATAATAGGACTAGAAAAGATAGACGTGTCTAGTGTTACACGTTTTGACAATACGTTTCGCCAAGTGCCTGCAACATCTTTTATGATTGGGGGGTGGCAAGCAAGTCCTGTTCCTAATTTTGGCCTTCAGAGGACGTTTATATACACCCAAACAACTTCTATTGATTTGTCAGGGTTTAACTTAGACTTACTAACCTCTAGCACTCCGTTTACTACTTGTTTTTACAGTACCCCCAATCTCTTAACCGTCTACTGCCGTACGCAAGAAGACGCCAACAAGCTTCAGCAATGGGGCGGAGCAGCGGCAAGTGTTCAATTCATCGTGGGTAAGCCGCCGCAACAAGACCTTATTTTTGACCCTCAAGAAGTCAATTTAGGGCTACTCACAACGCCTACAACCTACACGCTAACCATAGAAAACGGTTTTGCGCAGACCATAACCGCTGATGTGATACGTCAAAATTACAGCGGCGTTCTTGATAGTTTGGGCGATACCGTAACACTTCAAGCAGGAAAAACTATAGACGTGCTTGTGGACGTGTCCATGAGCGGTTCTTTTAATCTTAATGCAAGGTTAATGTTAGATGTTCCCTCCATTGGCCGTGCGTTTATTCATTACATAACAGGTCAGCGTGGGCTTGTTATATCCTTCAAACCAGACCAAGGCTTGACAGAAAAGTGGCAGTGGAAGACGGAAGTGCTCACAGACTATAATTACAATGAAGACCGTTTAGCTTTGCGCACCGTGCCACGTATGACGTTCAATGCACCTTACACGCTTAAGCAAGGTGCAGACGCTACACAAATGGAGCGGATTCTGTACGAGGGGTATAGCATTAAATCCATTCTACCACGCTTTGAATTGCAAGCCTCTGCTCGGGTGGATTCCACTACTATTTTTTGTGATACCGCTTATGGAGGATGGCAAGCGGACATGACAGGCATTGCTTGGAAGAACTCACAAGAATTTGAATTTTTTGAGGTGTACGAAGTCACCTCCGATTTTCTCACCGTTAAGAGTGAATTTACGCAGGATATGACCTCTTGCCTTGTGATGCCAGCCAATGCCGTAAATATGACAGGCAGCCCCACACGCAGCGATGGGCAAGGCATGTATTCTAAGTTCAGCGTAGATTTTTACGCCGAAGCGCCACCGCACTGGGATATACCAGACCCTAGTCAAGAATATGAAGGCGTGGAGCTGTGTGACATGCGTTTGCCAGTGGCTAAAGGCGGTACCATGCAACGCACTTATGAAGTGCCAAGTGTCATTATGGACAATGGGCTTTCTAAGCCCTTTTACGCTCATGTGCGGCCTGTGGCTACGCAAAGCTACCAAGTTTCAATGCCATGCAATTCTTTGGATGATATTATATACTGGCGTGAGTTTCTACTACGCCGTCAAGGTGTTATCCGTCCTTTTTGGGCAAGTTCTAAGCGCCATGATATAAAAATACTTGAGCCTGTGACCTCAAGCCAAGATAGTATTATTGTGGAGGGTGGTAATACTGGGCTTACACCACCTGACAAAAGCCCTCGTGCCTTGGTTATGTTGCAGCTTAATGATGGGACTACTGTTTACCGAAAAATACGCACGTTCACTGCTCTTGATGGCAAGCAAGAAATACGCTTTACCACGTCACTAGGCGTAAACGCTAACCCCGAAGACTTTAAGCGAGTGTCCTTTTTTAGCCAGTTCAGGCTTTCTAGCGATGATGTGGAGTGGAAGTGGACAAAGACGTGGAAAGCCACAGTAAGCTTTGCCGTGCAGGAGTTGTATGTATGATTAGAAGCGTGTGGGAGTATTTTTTCGGTGATGCAGTTATTGAGCTGTACAAATTCACCTGCGGCGAAGAGATTTTTTGCTACGCCGCCGCCGATGTGAGTGAAAATTATCAGCATGAAGGTCTTGTGTATGAGCCTATGTACATTTCACGCACAAACCTCAAATACTCAGAAGACTTTGTGAAAGATGTGCTGTCTGTAACCATGTTTGCCGCCACGCCTTTCACAGATAAATGGAAGGATGGCAGGCCAGAATTTCCGACTACTCTCACTGTGTACCGTGGTTCTTTCCGCACACGTAATTATACACCTGTGTGGCAAGGCTTGGTGCGCGGGGCGTCTTATAACTATTCTGGCACGGATTATTCTTGTGAACTGTCTTGCGAAACCCCTGTCGTCCTCATGGAGCGTGCAGGGCTCACAAGGCGCTATCAAGTGACATGCCCACATAAGCTTTTTTCGCCCTTGTGCGGCGCGTCTCAGGCGGCAAACAGCTTTAGTGTGTTACTTGGGAATAATATAAACGGATACACCATAGAAGTGCCTTCCATGCCTGCAGACGCGTCTCATTTTATTGGTGGGCAGATGGTTAAGGCAGATGGCTCACGAAGATTTATTACTTCTGCGGAAGGTAACACCATAACCCTTGAACGCTCTTTTGCTGTAACCAGTGGTGATGTGGTGACCATTATAAAAGGTTGTAACAAGTCTTTTGAAACATGTATCGGAATTTTTGGTAATCACTTGAACTATGGGGGCTTTCCTTGGCTTCCTTCCAATGACCCTTTTACATCTACTGTGGGGTAATTATGGCTTTTTTATGGTCTTTTCTTATATCATTGGCAATCTCTTTAGTATTTTCTGTGGTAGCGTATTTGATAACACCAGCTATTTCGCAATCAAAATCTGCCACTCCAGAGGCTGGCGAACTCGATGTGTCTACAGCCGAAGAAGGCGGCGAAATAATCTACTTTTGGGGGACACGCATACTGCCTGTGAATTGTGTTTGGTGGACGCCCACAGGCAATAATCCCATAAGGATGTAGGAGGTGCGTCATGAGCGAAGTATATGTAAAAATGTGCGATGTAAGGCACAAAAAGCATGTGCATTGTGTATCTGGCATTGAACGTTTTTGTGCCAGAACTGGCATTTGTATGGAGCGGCTTAAAAGGGGCGAAGTAACGGCAGAAGAATTAGAAGCCACTGGTCAACTCATGGGCAAAGTGGCGGCTAAAAACGCACGAGAGCGTGTAAAGGAAGGTTCGTAATGGGAGGTGGCGGAAAGGGTGGTGGTGGAAGTTCACAGCCCCAAACCGTTGGCTATGAGTACTTCATGGCAGGTATTTTTGGCGTATGCGTAAAGGCTACAAATCTCATTAAAATTATTTATGGCGAGCGGGTGGCTTGGAGTGGAAATGTGTCCACTAATGGATCCGGTGTATACGTGAATAATCCCGGGCTTTATGGCGGCTCTGCGGTAGGTGGCAGTGGGGGGCTTAGAGGTCAATTCTACATAAATGACGGAAATGCACACCAAGTGCCTAATCCTGTAATGTATCAATATTTAGGAGCTCATACGCCTGCATTTAGAGGGGTAACTACACTTAGCATGGCGAGCACGTATGTAGCTTCTTTTTCTGCTCAGTTTAGGCAGTTATATCTTGGCATGCAAAACTTGGGATTTGACTGGTATTCTGCAAAGGGACTTATTGCAGGGACGCAGGTAAACCCGATTCACGTCATTTACCAAACGCTTACAGATGCTAATTTGTCAGGCCAGTACACGGCGGCAGATATTGACGATGCCAGCTTTAAAGCGGCGGCAGATACCTTATATAATGAAAACTTTGGACTATCGCCCAAATGGGAATCTAGCACTAAGGCGCAAGAGTTTATAAGCAGCATTTTAAAGACCATTGATGGAGCACTTGTGCGCAACCGTACCACTGGGCTTTTTCAAATTAAGCTGTATCGTGGTGGGTATAATGTGGACACTTTGCCTGTCATAACGGCAGATGATTTTTCTGAGCTGTCTAGCCTTGGTAGTATATCACTGGATAGCACGGTTAATCAGCTTACTGTCCAATATGCACGCCTTACAGATGTAGGAGAGGAGACCGCAACTATAACAGCGCAAAATACCGCTAATATAGATTTGCAGGGCGGTGTTATATCTTCTGCCACAGAGCAGTATAATCACGTCACCAATGCCATTCCCGACCTTGCGGGGCGCATATTGGCACGGGATTTACGAGCAAGAAGCTACCCTCTTAAAGCCTATACGCTCAAAGGGTATTCACCAAAGCTTTTGGAGCTTGACCAAGGTGATTTATTTGTTCTTGAGTTCTCCGAGGAAGGGTATACACGCATAGTGAGCCGTGTGCTAGATGCTGATTTCGGCACATTGGATGACCATATGGCTACCTTTTCTTGCACAGAAGATATTTATGGAGCGCCTTTGTCTAGTGTGAACACAGGAAGCGGAAGCTCGCAATGGGAAGACCCTTATGATGCACCGGAAACACCCTACGCTTTTACATCTCAAGAGTTACCTTTGGCCTTAGCCGTGAGTCTGGCAGATTTCTCTTTAACAGATTTTGCGCAGTATCCCCATGCAGGCTTTGTAGGAAGTTTTGCCAAAAAGAATGGGGCTCTTGACCATTACTATGTGCATAATGTGTGGAACGGTGAAAAATTCACTGAGGCAGGGCAAGGTGTTTTTGGAGATTACGCCATACTTAAAGAACCTGTGGGCAAAAAAGACACGGTACTGCAAACATATAATTTGTCTGGATTTGCCCTTGAAGTGGACGACCTGCTTTTTGTGGGCGATGAAATTATGGCTGTGGAGTCCACCACAGAAGAAAGTATCACGGTATGGCGTGGCGTACTAGATACGCTTCCGCAAGAGCATGCTCAAGCCACACGCATATGGCTTGGGGAAGCTGATAAAGGCGGCTTTTGCTCTGAACGATTCACTGAGGGTGCTACGGCACAGATTGCTTTATCTACAGTGAACAGCCTTGGTACATCCACGCCTACGCAAGCCGATGTTGTGGATACGCTTATGGTGGCCAGAGCGTATAGGCCATTCCCTCCTGCATATTTGCAAGTAAATGGCGAGTATTTACCAGAAAGTATTGAAGGCGAATTGCGCCTTGATTGGTATCACCGTGACCGCTTGGAACAATTAGATGTAGTTATTGCGCAAGATGAACCAGACATCGGACCGGAAGAAGGAACGACTTATACAGTAAAGCTTTACGGTGAAGACGGACTACTAAAAAAAACCGTAGAGGGCATTACTGAAAATTCTTACGTGTGGGCAACAGAAAAAGAGGATTGTATGATTCCTGTTACTGAACCTGTAGACCCTGATGTGCCAGAGTATAGATATAATAATTCTGTAAAAATAGAACTTTGGGCAGTGCGTGGCGGTTATGAAAGTATGCAGAACTGGGAACATATAGTAGTGAGGGCATAGTTGTGTTTATGAAGAAAGTTTTTTGGCAGAGGCTTGCACTAATATTTACATTCCAAACTATTTGCTGGGGTATATATGAAATTTTACAGATTTGGGGTGTTATTTAGATACGCACGTAAAAATAAATGGTGGGCGGTGAACTGGGTGTGCTTTATTGCGGGGAATATATTGTGGGGGGCTTTGCTGTGGAAGATAATGTAAAAGATAAAGACGCAAAGAAAGTTCAAAGGGTAGGCAAGCATGTACCTTTTCAGAGGATACGGCGTATTACGGGGTATTTGGTGGGTACATTGGATAGGTTTTGCAATGCTAAGCGAGCGGAAGAAAAGGATAGGGTAAAGCATGATGATGTGAAGGGAAAATAGTGTGGGAAAGTGAGCTGGGCTGTGATGCTGTGATAGGCGCCTTGTGCGTAGGGAGTTAATAGTACGAAAAAATTACATGAGTTTATGTGTGCGCTTCATAGACAGTATACTATTCTGGTGATAGATTTTTTCATGAGGTAAAAATGGTAAAGCAATGATTGTAATTAGTATATATTAAATTTGTAAAGTTTAATGAGGTAGAAATGGATATTGATAGTTTACAAAAAATATTTGCTGACACCTGCAGTATTAGAAAAGCAAAGCAAGGTTTTATTATTGATGGAGCCGATGGTTCTTTTCACGTACAAGATGTTTTTTTCGCACATGAAACGGAAGGATTAGAGCAAGATGAGCTTTTTTACTTAGCCTTTTGTTCTAAAAAAGAAATTATACGACTAAGGGGTATTAAAAATTCGTACGATTATCTACTAAAATTAAGAGTTGATGCTATTGTTGATGCTCCAAGGTCTACACGAGTCATGAGAGCTAGAAGAAAAATATATGAAGAACGTGGACATATTTGGCATCTATCGCACTATTACCATGTGCTTGACAATTATCATAAGGGATACGCAAAAAAAATCTCTAAGAAAAATATGAAGAAAATTAAGCAGATCCCATCAGGATTAATGTTGATAAATGATACGAATGCACTTTGTATGAAATCTCTTGTTGGTGATCTTGTTGTTGCGTCAGAAAATATGATTCATTTTTGCTATTTTATGACAATTGGATTCTTTGGAACGTCTTATGGTTTCAACGATCTTGACTGCGATGTAGCTAAGGTTATAGCAATGAGAATCATGTTAGGAAATGAATCCCTTGATTTTGACTTAGACCCAAGATGTGTATTAGATAAGAAGATTGAATCTAAAATAATGAATTCTGTTGAATTGCAGATGCAGTTTATTTTTGGACATGAATATGCACATATTCTGTTAGGACATTTAGATTATGAATCTACTAACTGGATAGCTTGTCAATCATTTGCAATTGAAGGAGATATTAAAGTTGCTAATTATAGTCATTGTTTCGAATATGACGCTGATTGTAATGCAATTTTAAATGTAGTGTCTATAGAAAATAGAAAAGAAATTTTAAAAGCTGCACTTATTTTTTTCATTTTTTTAGATATTTATTCTCAGTTTTGCGTATCAGTATCAAAATCACAATATTGTTCGAATAATACTCATCCTAAATCATGTGATAGATTTTTAAGCTTGGTTGAAAAATTTAATAAGCTATTAGATAGTGATGAAATAATGTGCTTGTATGAAGAGACAAGAAATATTGGAAAATATATTCATGAAATATTTAAGGCAATATCTATACAAGAAAATAAGGATGTTATTAATTTTTATGGATCAATTTATCTTTCGTCATATAAACCTTATAAGCTTAAAGACAGAATTGACTATTAAATAAAATTAAATTTGTGCATAATGTTTTAATTAATATATATAATGCTCTACAGGGAGGCTGACATAAATAGTTGAGATACTGTTTAAGGTTAGTGTAAATCATCTTTTAACTATTTATTGGCTCATACAAAAAGCCCTGCATTTTTTGCAGGGCTTTTTCTGTATTATCCTTCATAGGCCAGGGCGGATTGTGCCAGTAGGCCAGAGCGAGTCATGCCGTAGGCTTCAGCTTTTTTGTCTATCTGCTCAAGTACATTTTTGGGAAAGCTCACGGTAACTTTTACAGGTTTTGTATCCACGTTGGGCATTTTTAAAAGCTGGTAAAATACATCACGGCTTGTGTCTATATGATCTTTATACTCTTCCATCTCTTGCAAAGTTTTTTGCTTTATGACCTCAAAGCTTGAGGGGGTAGGGATGGTTCTTCTTTCTCTGGTATATTCCTCTGCGCTTATGGCCAGAGTGTCTTCTGCCATTTCAATGGCTTCTTCAATGGTGTCCCCTTGGGTCATGGCTTCTGGGAAGTCAAAAATAGAAGCAGTATACCCACCCTCTTTAACAGGGATTATGCTTACATAATAATATCGTGACATAGGTACTCCTTTTTAAAGTGGGGGAGGTTTCCCTCCCCCTGGGGTGCTATCGTAGTTTGATTCCAAGTTGTTTTTCGATTTTCAAGACGATGATTTCGTTTATCTCGGCTTGCCTTGATAGGCAGCTCATATAAACACCATCCTTGTAAATCTTGGTGTGGTTTCCACCTTCTTCTAATTTGAAACCTAACTTTGATAGCTTTTTCAGGATTTCTTTACGCTTCATTGCGTCCTCCTGTAAGAAAGAGTATGTAAAAAATTATGTATTTTGTCAAATGAAAATGCATAAAATTTTATGTAAAAAATATGAAGAAATGACTTGCAACATTTTTCAAGCCAAGTTTAAGTGTATTCAACGCAAGGGGAACAATCCCTAAAAAAAATAAGGAGTTGAATATGAATCGTAAGTTTGGTGTAGAATTGGAAATGGTGGGCATTAGCCGTGAGCAAGCGGTACAAGCTTTACGTTTGGTTGGTGTCAGTGTGCAGGCTGAAGGCTATAATCACACCATACGCTGCCATTGGAAAATCGTACCAGACAGTTCTGTGCGTGGCGGTTTTGAAGTTGTAAGTCCGGTACTGCAAGGTGAAGAAGGGCTTGAGCAGCTTCGTGCTGTGACCACTGCACTTGATGATATGGGCGGCTCTGTAAATCGCACTTGTGGCTTCCATGTTCATTTTGATGCAGCAGACCTTAGCGTTGACCATATTCGCACCATTGTAACACGCTATGCAGCCCATGAGGCAGAAATTGATGCTTTCATGCCTCCTTCACGCCGTGGTAATACTAACTCCTATTGCAGAAGCGTAATTGAGCTTGCACAATCTGCGTCTTTTCGTAATGCTACAACTTTGAGGGAACTTGTGGAGGCACAAAGCGGACGTTACTTTAAAGTAAATTTGAAGTCTCACCATGTTCATGGAACTGTGGAGTTTCGTCAGCACTCCGGCACCTTGAATGCTCCCAAGGCCGTGAACTGGGTGCGTTTGCTTGACGCTTTTATTACTGAGTGCAAAAGTCGTGTGGATGCTCCAGCTGTGCAGGTAGCTGTGCCAAGCTTGCAAGGTGTGTCTGGTCAGCTTGCCGCCATGTTTTTTGAAAGCGCTGAGGGTGTTGTAACCTTGGAGGCCATGTGCCAACGCTTTGATTGGCAAGTGCATTCTGCCAGGGCAGCCGTTACTCGTTTGCGTCAAGCCGGTATGCACATCGTGTATGATCGTGCCATCGGCTACCAAGTGCGCAGCGCAGCTGTGGCTCAGCCTGTGACCTCCGGCAGCCTCTTTGATGGTGTTGCTGAGTTCTTACAAATCTTTTATCGTAACCGTGCAGCAGTGCTTAGTGCAGCGTAAAAAGGGAGGGGGTATGTATAAATTTAAAACTTTAAGTGATGAAACCTTGGAGGCGGAGAGCCTCCAAGGCATTGCGGAACAGCTTTGGCAAATGAAATTTATCCCTGAGCCCACTCTTGAGGAGTGGATGCTCGGCTCTGCCAAACGTGCCAAGGACTGGTGCGGAGCAGAAGTGTCCACCGCCAGCGTGGAAGAGCATGTGCAGGGGCTTGTGGATGCTGGGGTGTTGGTTTGTTATTCTTTGTCGTAATTATGTATTAAGTTTTGGGTCGTTACATTAAGGGCTTTTAGAGTCATGCTCGGGTGAGTATCCAGGGATTTACCGTCACTTTTGAGCTTGTTTTCTAAAAAATCTAATGCAAATTCCAGCTCCTCAATTTTTCGAGAAGCTTCAGGAATGTCTTGCGCTGGGGAATTCATAGCTTCGTACTCCTTAACATGATTATCTATCATATTGGAGGTGTTCTGTAGGTAGCGGGCATCCATTGTAATCATTTCAATGCGAGTGCCAGTGGTTGTGTTGCCGTTTTTCCACACGAAAGGTGCAGATTTAATGCCAGGAATGGAGTCATATAATTCTTCAATTGTCATAATAAATCTCCTAAAATATAAAATTATAAAATATAAATAGTTATTACTCCCCTGCACGGTATTTGCTCTTACACGATTTCATTGTGGTCGTGTGATACGGTTTTGTCAAGGGGGAGAGAAAAAAAGAAGGAAAATTATGAAGTCGTATGGAATCACCGGTTATGATTTTGGTGTATGGCATTCGCCTGATGCAGGGGGTTGTGCGACTTATAGGGCGCAGTCTAGCCGTATGAACATTTGCGGCAAAGGTGGCGCATAAAAAACTCTTGTCCCTCAAGCAAGGCTAAACGCACGAGCCGCCGCTAATATAAGGGGCTAGCTCGTGAGTTAGGGAAGAAAGTGTGTAGGGAAAGTTAAGCCGTGATATGTGGGAGCTCTATGTTGTTATAAAACAGAACTTCTTGCCCTTTTCCACGTTTACATGCTGAGTAATTGATTTGAAGGTCTTGTGCGGAAGAGGGTGAATATAAATCTCTAATGTTGGGCACATCATCATATGTCACAATCCATGGCAGATTTAATGCTTGGATTTTTTGGGCCACTGCTGCGTGGTCATTTTCTGTGTAGCTATTTTTATAAAGAGTTTGCCCTTTATTAAAATAAGGGGGGTCAAAATAGAAGAAAATTTTCTGATTGTTAGTTGCAGCCATAAAATCCACGAGCTCTAAAGCATCTTTATTGTGGACGGAAATTCGCTTGCGGTACTTTCCAATGAGTTTGATTCTTTCAATAAGATTTGCTTTGTTAAATCGTGCATCAATTTTATACTTTCCGTCCTGCTTAGTGCCCCCTATAACTCCGCCTTTAATAATACCAGACCTATTGGTTCTGTTCAGAAAAAATGTTGAAAATGCAACGTCTTTTATATCATATGCTTCATGATTAGCATTGATTTCTTTTTGCCTATACCATTCATCCATAGAAACTTTTACATGTTCTATACGGTCGCATAAGTAATCAGTATTATTGACTGCTATTTCCCAAAAAGCATAAATTTCTGGGTCAAGGTCATTTATTACTATATACCTTGCAAAACCTTCAAGAAGTAAAGCCAACGCAACTCCAGCACCACCAGAGTAGGGTTCTACATAGGTGCAGTCCATGAGGTTGTTTTGCCGCAAAATATTTTTTACAAGTGAGGAAATTTTCCCTTTTCCTCCAGGGTACCGTAGCGGTGAATAAAACATATGTTCCTGCCTTTTTCTTGTGCTTAACAAGAAAAAAAGAATTTGGCCAGAAAATTATTTCCAGCACAAGGCTAGGAAATGTTGCATATTTTCAAAAGCAGTGTTTATATTTTGTGGAGTTGGTTGAAAATTAGAATCATGAACAAATGCATTTAAATCTTGGGTTTTAATAATAGGCGCAGCGCAACCTGACAGCAGATTTTTTATATCGTCGTTTTTTAAGACGTTTTGACTAACCATATGCTTTGCAGCATTGTCAATAAGAGAGTGTAAATGTTTAGGACTTTGAATATTGTTTTTCTTTATGTAATAACTTACTGAAAATTCAATTAAAAGTCGAAACATTACGCTTGCTGCTATCGGAGCTTCTCTTACATCAATTTTACTACTGAGTTCTACAAAAACGTTGTATGCTTTTGCTTCTCTTTTGGGAATGTGTAGTGATGTGTAGCGTGGTATAAGTCTTTTTCTATCCCAAGTAGCGGTTGTCGGGCCTCTATATTGCGGAGGTGACTGTTTAGGAGGAGCTTGCAGTCCTATGCTCGGTGCCCCTGTTGGGGTATCATTTTGTTGAAGTGGTGCATCGGCTTGAGGGGGAATGGCTACCTTGGTTGGTTGCTCTCCTGTGGAATCTCGTTGTAATACTTCATCTATATATTTGTCCCTTTCTTCCTTGTTGTAAACATCCCCTACTTTACGCTTTTTGGTTGAAAAATCTTCCACTATTAAAGATAAGATGTTTATCGTGCTTGGCGTTATGTTGGTGAAATTTATTTTCGAGTCAGTGACTAAGATACCCAATTTTTCTAAAGTGCTTTTGGTAAAAATACGCTCTAGCGTTGTAATGTCAGCTTTATCAGTGTCAACAATTCCTTGAGCTTTTAAAAACTCACAAATTTGTTTGGATAGAGCATACTTGGGAGTTTTTCCAGTCATTAAAGCAAAATTATCTTTTTCGCGTGCTCCCCAACTTATTTGCCCGGCTCCCTTTTGCTCACCGGTGTGCTTAAGCTCCATATCAAGGTGCGCCGTTTCAAGGTCAGCTGCTAGCTCACAATTTACTGTTTCTGTAATTGGTGTTTGAGCTTGCTCAATAATAGTTTTAAGCTTCAAACGTAATTTTTCAGGCGCTTCTGCAGGATTGTTTAAAACTTTGAGCGCAGTAATGCGTCTGTTACCATCTTTTACTGTGTAAAAATTTTCATCTTCACTTTTTACAACTACGATTCGTTGGTCCATAATTCCATGCGTAGCAATACTTTTTATGAGCTCCATAAGCTTGTTTGCATCATTTTCATCGCTAAACATTTCATAAATACAATCTTGCTGGCTTGAAAGCAATCCTAATCTAGGATTGCTTGTATCAAGAAGTAGCGATGATATGTCTACATTTTCTAGATGTGTAAATTTTGTCATAGGTTAAAATCTCAAATAGGCTTGTTTATGTGTTGTAAATATTTAATTCCCTTTGTCTATTTGGTGGTCGCACCAGCTGCAATAGTCACCACCAACTCCAAGTTCAGTTAATGGAATCTCCCCATGGCAACGTTTGCAATCTCTTTGAGCCTTAGGAAGCGCATATTCTATAAAAACTTCTTGCTGCCTAGAGGTAAGCTTTGCCCAACCTTTGCTTGTAATTTGTTTAGCTATTCCTTCTGTGGCTCCTTCTAATATACCTTCATCTAAAAGAAATTCAGCAGCACATCTCATTTCTTCATCGTATTCGTAATCTGTTGGATCCATAATGCCTCCTCGTAAAAAGTTAATTTAAGTAAGATTAAATATTGCCAACTTCAAAATTTAACTCCAAGTCACGTATGATAGAATCCATAATATCATCAGCTTTATAAGCATTTCTTCGTGCATAATTATATAAAGCCTCAATAGGAGAAGTCTCTGGAGTTCTATAGTCAACGTTGTAATCAAAGTGATCAACTATTGTTCCATTTTCGTCATGAACTGCAAAAGATGTTACTCTTATTTCATGGTCAATATCCAAAGCCTGTGATACATATACAGAAGCCGTTGGTGTTGAAAATTTAAACTCATCTCTTCTAGCAACTATCCAATTTATTTGTCCAAGTTCTGTTTTTTGAATGATACTTTCTATAAACGCTAGGGTTTTTTTACTAATCATTAGATTTTCCTTTATTATGGGCTAATTCTGAAATCAAATCTCGAAAATTTGAAGTACTGTTTGTTAATTCTTCTTTTTTATCCACAGTTCCGTCATATCTGGATAAGCACGAAATTAAATCTTGAATAATTCTTTTTTGCTTCCTTGAAATTTCTGTTACTCCATCACGAAAATCTACAATTTCTAAGCGAATAAAGTCACATAGCTCTTTGCTGTCTTGCTTGTTTTCTGTGTTTAACGCCTTTTGTATTAATCCGACTAGTCTTTGACAGCTATGTAGTAAAAGGTGGTCAGAATATTTATTCGCTTTGTCTCGAGTAATTTCAACTGCTTCTTGCGCTCTTTCTTCAGCGCTTTTAGCATTCCTTGCAGCGTTCTTAGCTTCGATATAGCTTAATATTGCAAAAAAAAGTCCTATAATCGAAATAATATCTGCCGGTGTAAAGACGTATGAGGTGTGTAGCATATATAAAAAAAACGTTATTGTTATTGTGGTTTTAATGATTTTTTGCCAAGTATGTTGCATAACATTCACATTTATATTTAAAGTTCTATAATAATAGAGAGTTTGGTGTAGCTATCTAGCATAGCAACGCCCTTGCTCCTAATTCTCGTTCAAACACCAAAGGTATATTTTCGCCTCAAATTCTGTAGCGGCTGTTTCCTTAGCGCTTTCATCTTTATAGTATGGCACGGTGAAGGCTTCTCTTATAATATAAGCAAATTTTTCTTTCTCAGAAGGGCTGAGTTTGAGCAGTATTGCTTTTTTATCCAGTCGTTCCAGAATCATTTTTATGGAAGCGCCGCTTTGTCTTCCATTCATAAGGTGTTTTGCCATGTCAGAGTAGGCAAAGCATGGATCGCTATATCCCTCTTTCCAGTCTGCCTGTTCCTCTGACTGCGCCTTTATCGAAAGGGGAGTGAGTAGCAAACAAAGTGTGACAAAAGTTATTGTTTTTAGCATTATGATTTAGCCTCATGCAATGTTTTACTCAAATTTCTTTGATTAATGCTTCGTATTTAATTTTTCGCAGGTGACATACTTTTCGCAAATGTCTTGCCAGAAGCAGTTTTCGTACCTTTTTCCGTAGTTTTTGCACTTTCTTTCGCCTTGTGTAGCTCTTTATTGAGCTCGCTGTTTTCTTCTAAGGCATTAATTAATTTTGCATTTAATTGCTTATTGTCTATTTGAGTTTGAACTAGCTCATCAGTAAGTTTTTCAAGCTCTTTTGAAATGGTTTTACCTTCCATATCTTCTTTTCTGTTGGTAAAGAGATAGGTTACATTTAAATCATATACTTTGTGTAAGGTTTCGAGCTCTGTAAATGTTGGGTAGCGGCTACTTTCCATCACCTGATTGAATGTATCATCAAAGTTACATTGTTTTTTTACTTCAGCAAGCGATGCATCTTTAAGGCTAAAAAATTCCCAGAGAAGGTCTCCTATAAGTAAATCTTTAGCATTTGTGACGCTACGAATGGGGTTTGGCCGCTCTGGCACGAGCATTTCTCCTGTTCCACTGTATAGCCATTTTTCACTGATAGTTGGGTAGGCTTTGCATATGGCTTTTAAGTGACCCATGAACCAGTCTCCACGATTTTGCTGTATATATCTAGCAACATATCTTTCATTAACCCCAATAGCTCTGGCGAAAATAGCTTTTTTGCCTCTAGCTAAGGTGTTAATGATTTTTTTTATTCTTTCTAATAGCTCGTTTTCATTAGTTATATACATTGCACGGAGCCTTTAATTGTCTTTTTTTGTTACAATTGTCTTTTTTTGTCTTGAATAGTGTCTGAAAAATGGTTATGTATAGTTCAACGGAAAAAGCGAAAACTCCAACAGTAAACGCCTACAGGCTTTTATATTTAACAAAGGACTTTACCTATGACAAGCCCCAATGAAATCCCTCGAGAGCGGAAACTCAAAGCTTGGATGGTAGAAAGAGACATTACTAATGTAGCTTTGGCCAAGGAACTTGGTGTTTCAAATCAACGAGTATCCGTGATTTTGCGAAGAGATACCATGCCGACAGAATTACATGCGAAGTGTCTACGGCTTGGTTTTCCCATGGAACTTTTGCCAGAACCTGTTACTTGGCGGCGTAAGCCTCGCACTCCCATGTTCCCCGGGCTGGTTGAGCAAGCTGAGACTTAAGATAAACTTTTTATTATGACGTAAGATTTTTTGACGATTATGACCACGCAATTTTTGGAGATTTTTAGCATGACTAAAAACTACACTGTAAAAGAATACCCCTCGCTTACTGCCATTGTGCATCAAATGGTGAAGAATGCTCCATCTGGTTTAACTGCCAAAAGCATTTGGGAGGTGGTTGGCTATACCAATTACCAAACCATGATGAGCGAAATATCACGGCAGCCAGGGCATAAGCTTGGCGCTGATATGCTGCTTGCATTTATGGATGCGTGTGAGAGTGATGCTCCTTTAACTTTTCTAGCTCGAGAGCGTGGCTGCGTTGTTTTAAAGTTGCCTGAGGCTACGGGGTGCAGCGGGGAACTGGTGAAAAACCTTTCTAATTCCATAAAGGAATTTGGAGAGTTCGCCAGTGAAACGGCCATGAGCATTTCTGATGGTAATATTCCTCGTGATCAGCTCGATCGCATTACCAAAGAAGGGCATGAAGCTATTGAGGCCATTTTGGCCATGGTGAAACTTGCAAGAGTGACGCATGAAACGCAGTACGGAGGTTAGAATGGCTTATAAAGTAGGGGATAAAGTACGCTTAAAAAAAGCCTATCGTGGCTATTTGGTAGGTGAAATTATTCAAGATGATACTGGGTACGATGACGGGTATTTTACCCTGAGAATACCTAATGTCACTGGTTATAGAGTAGAGGGCTTTGTGGAAGAAGATTTTAAAGGTTTATGGAAGAAGCCTCATTCAAGGTAAATCGTAGTATTGGCGAGCTGAAGCTTAGAGGCAATATCTGGGGCAGGCCATGCTTTGCCTGTATGGACGTCCACTGAGGATACTGAGTCAAGGAGCTCTGGGGCAAAGGGAATGCAACCTTTGTCCCTCTCGCAAATGCTGCGATGCATGAAGTTTTTAATTAATAACTAAAAAACCCTTACTCGGCGGCCACCGAATAAGGGCATAAACCGCAAGAGGAGTATCTCATGCAGTCAACGAATACGTATCCACAACAGCATGTTCTTGTCAAGAAAAGTCCTCGTTTTATGTGCCGAGTGCGCATGGGGGGTGGGCGTGTGCTTATTTCTGGTTCTTTGAGTTTAGTTATGCCCATAGTGCGCCAGGCTGTGAATAGTCAACGTAAGGGAAGGGTAGCATGATTTATACTCTTTCCATTGGTACTGCTGCGCTTTTTATAAAAGCAATTTTTGATCTATTTCAAAATCATAAGCGCTTACAGCGCATGGCTATGCAAGTAAAAATGCGTGATACGCAAAGTTAGGGAGACGTTATGAAAATTTATATCGCTTCAGGTTTAGAAAACTTTAAGCAGGTGCAAGCCTTACGTGATGCGCTACTCGCTGATGGCCATGAAATTTCTTATGACTGGTCGGTGCACGGTTCTGCGCAAGGTCAAGGGGATGAACGCTTGCGTGAGGTTGCTCAAAACGAGCTAGACGGTGTGTACAATGCCGACGTGGTAGTTGTGCTTCTCCCCGGTGGGCGTGGAACCCATGCCGAGCTTGGCGCAGCCAATGTTTTAGGTAAACCTGTTCTTATCTTTAGTGACAACCCCAAAGATTTCTTATCCACTGAGGCTACTTGTGCCTTTTATTGGAATGCCAATGTGTATCAAATGCGTGCTTCTCTTGGAACATTGTCACAGGATTTAATTCCAAAGTTTTTCCGTCAGGAACCTCTGCTGAAGCTGTTTTTGGCTAAGGCACATGCCAGACATACTTTTTCAAGTAGAAGTTTAAGTGAGCAAAGCCATGCACAGCAATAGACCATATACCATATATATAGCTTCCTCCTTTCGTCATAAGCATGCCGTGCAAATGCTGACGAGGCTGTTTACAGCTACGTTAGTTGACATAGCCATTTTAGACTGGACGGAAAAGGCCACGCCGCCGGAGGGTCTAAATGCTGATCAGCGTCGGCAGTGGATGGATACCGACCATGGTGGCAATGTGTATTCCTTTTGTCGTGATGCGTGCGGCTCCGCTGACCTTGTGATTTATCTTGGCCATAGCGGTCAAGATGCCGGCGTAGAAGTGGGCATGGCTTTTGGTAGCGGGGTAGAGGTTATAGGCCTTGCGGGGCCACTGGAAAGCCCGGGGCTCATGCTTCATGGTGCTGTAAAAGAATGGGCCAAGAACATTGAAGATCTCATATTCATGGTTCATAGACGTGTGCTTGCACATATGCAGCTTAATGATTTTTCCTATGAAGGCGGTGGCGCATGCTAAAAGATCTCGTTTTACCTGCAGGGATTCAGCATACCATGTGCATTCAAGGTGTGACTTTTATTCGTGCGGCCATGGAGGTTTTGGGGCCTCCTTTGAAAGATGAAAAGAAAACTGCCCCCTTGGCGCAGAAGATTGAACGCTGGACAGAAGAGTGCTCTGTGTATCTTAAAAACAGAAGGGTGAGCAGGGGCGCTGAGCGTGCCATGGAGGCTGCTTTCCAATTTGTAGGAAAGCACATTGATGATGCCCACGGCGATGAAGAAAAGCGTATGGAGATTTGGGCAGCCGTTCTTTCCATGGGTAATCTACTTATTCTGGATTCACGCCGTTATGGAAAGGCTATTACCATGGGGCATGCGTGTTGGCGTTACTTAGATCAAACCAGTGCAACCCTTGTGCGTCAGTTTGCAAAGATTAATCCTGAAATTGAAACCATGGGCTTTGAGATGTATTGCAAAATTCAAATCAATGGCAGTGAGTACAGGCCAAAAGATGCAGATGGCAATGTCATTTATGAGTTGGCGTAGGGGAGCGGTATGAAGAAATATTATTTGCCTTTCAAGAATTTTGAATCTGACGGATGCTCCGGTGGCTTTTCGTATTGCTGGAAGCGTATTTTTAAGCAAGCGCCGCCTTTTGAGGTATGCTGCTATGAGCATGATATTGAGTATCATTATGGCAGCGGGCTTTATGCAACACCTTGGGATACTTTTAAGGAAAGGCTTTGGGTGGATAATCAGTTTTTCTTATGCCTGTGGAAGCATAGCCTTCTAGGTAAGGTGTTTGCTTTGCCCATGTGGATTGCTGTGCGCCTTGGTGGCGGGGCTTATTGGCACAGGCCGTATAGCTGGGGATATGGGTGGAAGTTATGAGTAAGAAAACAGCACACGTGCAAAGTAAATCTCTTAAAGATAGCATGCTTGGCAAGCGTTTTTCCTATATAAATGTAGAAGAGCTTGCAGAGCGGTTGCATACTGAAAATGTATTCTTTTGCTTTGATGCAAAGGGTACTGTTTTACCGCCATTTGGTGTTGTCAAAGATCGTATCTGTAAAAATGGAAAGAATTACGGTGAGCATATGCGTGAACAAGCTAAACAGATAATACAATTTTTTGAATATATGGAGCATTTTAAGGCGATTGGTGCTTTAGAAGCGCACCAGGAAAACTGGAAAAAAGTTAGTAATACTGAGAATTCACGCTGATTTTAAAGGCTGGAGGTTTTATTATGAGTACCGTTATAGTAACCACACGTGAAGACTTGGCTCAGATTTTAAAAGAAATCATGCCTGCGGCTGCGCCGGCGCTTCCTGTTGAAGCATCGGAGCTGGAGCGTCTTAAGCGTAAGCAAATGCTTAATGCTGAAGAAGTGGAAAAGCTGTATGGGCTTAATTCAGGAACATTACGGAATATGCGTGCTCAGGGGCGTGGGCCTGAATATTTGCAAGAGGTGAAAGGCTCCCCTGTCTTTTATGAGCATGCGGCCATCCAAAATTATCTCGCTAAGTGGCGGAAGAAGACTCATGATTAAGCACGTTATTCAACAGCGTTATGGCCTCTCTTTTTGCATCTGGGCACAGATGGGCATAGCGCTGTGTCATCTCAAGGCTTTTATGCCCAAGCAATTGGCTGATGACGTACAAGGGGATTCCTTTAATAGCGAGCCAAGAGGCAAAGGTATGACGCAGCGTGTGAAAAACAACACGTTGACGCCTATCACTTATATGTGCGTTCAAGCCCAGAGCTTCAACGCAGCGGCTAAATGTTTTACTGACAGCGAAAGAGGGCTTTCCTGTTTTCGTGGGGAACACAATACCCACGTGGTCTTGCTTCCTTTGCATCAACAAATGAGTAGCAGCATCGGTAAGCAATACGGTGCGGCTTCCAGCTTTAGCTTCTCGTATGAAAAGAGTTTTATTGTTCAAATCAATGTCTTGCCATTGCAGATTAAGTATTTCACCAATGCGCATGCCTGTGTGCAAAGATATATAAGCAATGTCATGCCATGTTTCGCTCTTTTTCTTCAGAGCATGCAAAAGCAAAGAGGCTTCTTCTGGAGTAAGGTAACGCTCTCTTGTGCTGTCAATTCTCGGCAGGGATATATTATCTGTGGGGATTTTTCCGTGGTACATATCCCATGCGATAAGCTTACGATACACACGCTTAATGATGCCGACAGCGTGTTTGATTGTCTGTGCGCTATAGCCTTCTGCCTGCATAGAGCTAATCAATTTATCAATGTCATATGCTGTCATTTTATCAAGGGGAATCTCGCCAAGAGTAGGGGACACATATTTATATTGTTTGAAAGCAAAAGCAGGGTGCTTTACTTTGGGCAGATGGTCACGAGCGTAGATGGTGAAGGCTTCAGCAAACGTTATGCATTGCCCTTGAGTATTTGGCAACGCATAGGATGGGATGTCACGCTGTTCACGCATTTTCTCTGCACGTGTAGCATGGGCCATGGCAGCAGTGACACCTTCACTTATCCAGCCTATCTTAATCCAAATCTTCTTTCCGGTAGCATCCTTATAGGTAATGTCATAACAAATATCTTGCCTACCAAGATGTCTACGTGTACTATGCTTTCGAGCATAGACGCCAATGTATTTAGTTTTCTCACGCATGCTATTCTCGTGCTACCTTGGTGCTACCCTGAATCGGAATATGCTACCTTATTGCTACCCAAAGCCGTGAATTATGGCGTTTGCCAATTACACGTAACGCCTCATAACACTAAGAATTATTACATCATATACTCAAGAGTTCTTCAAGATGATTTTACACTTGTATACCTTCTAAGCTCTTGGTCGGGAGTTCGAATCTTCCTGGGCGCGCCATATATTTTAAGGGTTTACGGTGAAAAGCTGTAAACCCTTCTTTTATTTTTGAATCCGTTCCAACCTCGGTTCCAACCTTTTTTAGCAATTCAATGCAAAGCGAAGAAAGAGGTTTTTCATCAAAGATAGGGGCAGTAAGACCCGGTATGTGTTTTCTAACGGTTAAAAGTTTTCATTTCAGTGAGCGTAAAATTGATGTCACAGGCTTCAGCCTTAATCCTTCTTTTCCTTTACAACAAAATTTACAAAAAGAAAATTGCATACTAGGGTACCTCCAGTACGGAGGTACCCTTAGTTTTCATCATGTTTAACTCTGCTTTTGCGCGTTCATAATTTCCTTGGCTGCTTTAAGCACAGCAATCGCTATGGTCAGCCATGCCGTATAACTCATATTTTCACTCCTTTATTTTGCGCGTGATAGATACTACTGGGACCTTCAAAAAACAGTCTTTTTAGCTTCAATATTGTGGCTATAGAAGGCTTTTTGGGGCTTTATATAGATTGTGAATGAGAATTTATTTTTGTAGAAGTTTTCGCTGTAACATACCAAAGAGTGTTGCCGGCAGCATATTTAAATCATGGATAGTTTTACTTGTATTTGGTAAGAGCATTTCAAGGCTATTGTCTTCGATGCCAAGGGCTAAAACTTCAAAGCCCAACTTCTGCGCATGGGTAAGTGCATGCTTAGCTGTATAAAGAGAGTCAGGAACGCCATCGCTCAAGATAAGGATAATTTTCCTGCTTTCTTTTAGGTTATGCATTTGCTGCATGACCCACCATAAGGATTCTGTCAGCGGCGTGCAGCCTCTGGCTTTTACATTGAAGCGTGGATGTACTTTTTGGCCATGCTTTACTAAGGGAAAGACCCCCACGCTGGTTTGGTTGCGTGTACTTGCCGGAAAGGCTGTCACGCCAACATTAACGCCACGGCATTGTTCCAAAGATTTTGCAACAGCGTAACAAGCTTTATTGGCTAAACTCATACGCGATCCATCCATGCTTCCACTACAATCCAGCAGCAGGTGCACAGCGGTAGATATTTCACGCTTATCACCAAGTTTAGCAAATATTCGGGGATTATGACTCGCCAGTCTGTGTAATTTGGCGGTATGAATTTTACCTTGTCTGCCAATGATGCAAGAGCGTTGCACTGTAGCTTGCAAAAGACCCTGTAAACGTGTGCGTAGAGCTGTGCTGCTACGCAATATTTCTTTTTGTTCATCAGTACTGAATGCTGTGCTTTGTTTACCCCCTTCAGTGGCTACGGCAAGGGTATAGCCATGTCCTCCTTTATTTCCTTGAATTGTATCAGCTAAAGCCTCACCCATATGCTTAGGTAAGGCTTTCTCCTTGGCTTGTAAGATTTTTTGTAACTGTTCTTGTACTGCAGCATCTCCCTTTGTAGGTGTTTTATTTTTATTGGTTTCAAGGATGTTTTGAGCATATTTTTCAATGACATCATACAAAGCCAAGGCATAGCCAATGCAATCCTCTGTGCAATGGCAACTAAGTTTGGCTAGATTAAGAATGGCATCCAGTTTTTTACGTAATCCTTGAAAATGCTGCTCAATTATTTGTCCTTCCTGCTCTTGATGTGTGAGTATACTTGCTACGTTCCAAGCCCGTACCGTAAGCAATACATAACTTAAAATAGAAAGAGCCGGGTTTTTCCCAGCTCTTTCTTGTGTTGCTTTTCCAAAATGCTCTTCTATAAGTTTATGAAAATTCTCCTTACAACCGGGGAATATCTTCGCCAATGCGTTTTCTACTCTCCAGTCCTCTAGGGCATTCCACAGATATTTTTGTGTGGGGTTTAATTGTGCCTTTGCTAAAGCTTCAAAATTAGTATGCCGAATATGCGCAGATTCATGATCAATAAATCCGCGCATTTGCATTACTGTTTCCACATCGCAATCTAAAGATAAGGCAGGGATATGAATGGTTTTACCATCTGTGCAAGCTGTATCTCCGCCAATG